>NZ_BLPF01000001.1:0-366250 GCF_011764425.1 Phytohabitans houttuyneae | reverse complement strand
GCCGAGCGTCACGACGCGGCTGCTGAAGGCGTTCGCCGACGCGGGGCCGGCCGCCCCGCCGAAGCAGCCGATCGAGGCGCTCACCGACCGGGAGGAGCAGGTGCTCGTGGCGGTCGCGCGAGGCCGCACCAACAAGGAGATCGCCGACGAGCTCTTCATCACGCTCAGCACGGTCAAGTCGCACATCACCAGCCTGATGACCAAGCTCGGCGTGCGAAACCGGGTGGAGATCGCGATGTGGGCCTACGAGACCAACCGCACCCGGACGCGCGGGTGACGGCGTCCCCACGCCGCGGGCGGGCCGTGTTCGTCGGGGCCGCCATCGCCGCCGTGGTCGCCGTCACGGGCTGCCTCGGGTACGTGTGGCAGCGCACCGACCCCGCCGAAGGCGCCGCCCGCAACTACCTCAAGGCCCTCGCCGCCGATGACGCCGAGCTGGCCTGCACGCTGGTCACCGAGCCGTTCGCGCGGGAGCTGGCCACCCGCCACTCGGTAGGCGACTGCCCGGCCGGCGTCGACGCGATGCTCGGCGGCCTCTCGGGCGAGCAGCGCGAGCGGGTCGGCGACGCGCGCCTCACGCCGAGCGACGACGGCCACGCGCTGGCGGTCGGCGCCAACCCGCTCGGCATCACGATCCTGCGGGTCGACAAGGCCGGCGAGGAGTGGATGGTCAGCGGCGACCGCTGAAAGTACGAGCGGCGGCCCCGACCATGGGCGGGGTGGATCGCGGCCCATGTTCCGATGAGTCACACCGGTCCCGCCGGCCACCATCGACGGCATGACGATGCGCGAGTGGCGGCTACCGGCCGCGTTGATCCTGCTGAGCCTCGTGCCGGTGGTCGCCGGTGCGGCGCGGGTGTCCGAGCTGAGCGGCGGCCCCGAGGTGACCGACGCCAACGCCCGCTTCGTCGGCGACCCGCTGCCGGTGGTGCTGCACATCGTCGGCGCGGTCGTCTACTCGATCCTCGGCGCGTTCCAGTTCGTACCGAGCCTGCGCCGCAACCGCTGGCACCGGCGCGCCGGCCGGATCCTCGTCCCTTGTGGACTGACTGTGGCGCTCACCGGCCTGTGGATGAACTTCGCGTACGACCTGCCGGCCCACGACAACGCTCTCACGAGCGTGTTCCGGGTCGCCTTCGGCTCCGCCATGGCACTGTCCATCGTGCTCGGTGTGGCCGCCGTCCTGCGCCGCGACTTCGCCCGGCACCGCGCGTGGATGGCGCGCGGCTACGCGATCGGGCTCGGCGCCGGTACGCAGGCGTTCACGCACGCGCCGTACCTGATCGCGAGCGGCGGCGAGCAGCCCGGCGCCAACGCGCGCGCCGGGCTGATGCTCGCCGGCTGGCTGATCAACCTTGCCGTGGTCGAGTGGTACCTGCGCCGTCCCGCCCGCACAGCGCGCCCTCGACAAGGTCGTCGGCCGCGCGGCCGCGGCACGTCCGGCGAGAGGCCCGGCCAGGAGGTGCCGGTCACGCCCAGCGGCCGCACGATGCGGCGCTTCGCCTCGGCCCACGACGAGTTGCCGGTGACCCGCTCAATGACCAGGTCGACCAGCAGGTAGGCCGGTGCTGGAGTACCCCCGTCCCTCGCCGGGCGGGAGAACGTCTTGCCAGTGCTGGCCACCCGGAAGCGCCCGTCCGGCGGTACCGGCCGTCCCGGTGGCGAGGTCGCCGGAGCCGCTCGTCGCCACGTGGTGCCGGCCGTCCTCGGTGACCAGGCAGGCCTGCGCGCCGGTGTGCCTGCTGGGCGTCCTGGCCCACGCCGCCGACCCGGCGGGCCGGGCTGACCCCGCGCGAGCGGGAGGTGCTGGCGCTGACGGCCGAGGGCCGCGACAACGACACGATCGCGGCGCGCCTGTTCGTCAGCGGCAACGCGGTGCACAAGCACATCGGCAGCATCTTCGCCAAGCGGGGCCTGGCAGCGGACGACGGCGGCCACCGCCGGGTGCGGGCCGTCCTCGCGTACTGCAGCGCTGACCGCTACGGCGCGCCGACCAGGTGGAACGCGGCCCAGTCGACCGAGCCGGCGAAGGCGGGCGCGTCTTCGGTGCGGTCTTCCCAGTGCTCCAGCGCCGCACCGACCGTCTCGTCCGCTGGGGCGTCGGCCGACCACTCGCGCAGGATCTTCACCACGTCCGCGTTTGTCATCTCGGCGCGGAACGCCTTCTGCGCCTCGGCCAGCGCCCGGGCGGCGGGCACGGTGCCGCCCCGCCAGCAGCGGAAGAACTCGCCGACGAGCAGCGCACCCTCCAGGTCGCCTACCGTCCAATGTGTAGCTATCACGCGCTTGGCGCCGGCCGCGAGCAGTGTCTCGGGCAGGCCGGCCGCCGCCGCGCCGGAGAGGATGACCAGTGACGTGCCGATCTGCCGCGGGAGGCTGAGCGGGCCGTCGACGGCGGCCAGGTGCACCACGTCGCGGGTAAGCAGCAGCTTGACCACGGCCTCGGCGGTCACCTCGGCACCGGCGAGCGTCGTGACCGGCCCGGTCGCCTGCGCCGCGAGGCTCGCCGCCTGCCGCCGGCCGAAGGGGAGCACGGCGGCCTGGCCCAGCCCGCGCCGCGGCAGCGTGGACTCGCCGTCCGGCCGCCGCAGCTGGGCGAGGCTCGGCGCGTAGCCGACCCGGATCCGCTCGGCGAGGTACCCGCCGTCGGGCAGCCGCGCCGCGGCCAGCGGCAGCCCGGCCAGGCGCGGCGACGGCAGCAGCACCACACCGCTGGTACCGGTGGGCGCCCGGTCGAGCAGCGGCGCCCACAGCTCGCGCCCGAGCAGCCGGCCCATCGCGTCCAGCCGCCCCGCCGGCAGCGCCGATCCGGTGGCCGCCGGGAGGTCGTCCACGCCGGCGGCGGGGCGCTCGATGATCGCGCTCCAGCCGCCGTGCCCGGCGCACAGGATGGTGAGCGTGGGTGCCAGGTCGACGTACGCCGCGACCACTCCCGGCGGCAGCGCCGCGGTCATCTCCTCCAGCGCCGGCAGCGCGCCCCGCGAGGAGACGGCCCGGCCTTCGGCGACCTCCACGGCGAACGTCGCGTCGCCGGCCCGCACCGCCGCCGCGACGGCAAGCTGGTACTCCCGGCCGCTGTCGCTGCCGCGGGCCACCGCGTCGAGGCACTGGCGGACCGCCGGCCGGGCTCCGGACCAGTCGCCGAGGTGCGCCCGGGCCAGCGCGGCGAGGAAGTACGTCCGGCTGGCGAGCGAGATGAACACCGGCGCGTCCGCCGCGAGCATGCGCTGCAGCGCGGCGTCGGCAGCACCGGCCTCACCGAGCCGCAGCAGGCACTCCACGAGGTCGAGCCGGGTGGCCCGCTCCCGCTCCGCGGCGCCGAGCGCCTGGTACCCGCCGGCGGCCCGCTCGTGGCACGCCGCCGCCTCCGCCAGGTCGCCGGCTCGCATGTGGACGGTGCCGAGGGAGGCGAGCGCGGCGGCGTGTACCCAGCCGTCGCCGGCCTCCTCGGCGAGCTCGACCGCCGTTACCAGGTGGCGGCGCGCGGCGTCGAGGTCGTCGCGGGCCAGCGCCGCGTCGCCGCGGGCCGTGGCCGTCCGGGCCGCCCCGCCCACGTCGCCGGCGTCGCGGAAGACCTCGCCGGCCCGCTGGAGCATCCGGTCGGCCCCGGCCGCGTCGCCGGTCGCCTCGAGCGCACCGGCCAGGGCCTGGCGGAGGTGCGCCTCGGCGGTCGGATCGCCGTCCAGCGCGCGCGCCCGGGGCAGGCACGCCTCGAGCACCTCGACGGCTTCGGCGGCCCGCCCGGCACCAGCCAGCGCGACGCCCCACTCGCGGGTGGCGTCCACGCCGGCGGCCGACGGGTCGTCCGCCACGGCGAGCTCGTGGGCGCGCCCCAGGCTCGCGAGCATGGCGGAGGTGTCGTTGGCGGCGCCGTGGGCGAGGCCCTCCACCGTGAGGCACTCGATCCGCAGCTCGGTGTCAGCGCCGGACTCGATCCGCCCGCGCACCGCGTTGAGCACGGTCAGGGCCGCGGACGGGCG
Organism: Phytohabitans houttuyneae; assembly: GCF_011764425.1. Lineage (NCBI taxonomy): Bacteria > Bacillati > Actinomycetota > Actinomycetes > Micromonosporales > Micromonosporaceae > Phytohabitans > Phytohabitans houttuyneae. The sequence continues at coordinate 362,270 of NZ_BLPF01000001.1, read as the reverse complement.
CGCGGCCAGGACGTACTCCCGGGCCAGCGCCACGCCGGTCGCCGGCTCGGCGGTCTCCAGCCAGCCCCGCTCCAGCCGCTGAAGCGCCGTCTCCGGACCAGCTTCCTCGGCCTCGCCAGCACCGCCGTCCGCTTCGGCCGCCTCGTCCGCGCCGGCCACGCCTGCCATGTCCGCCACGCCTGCCATGTCCGCCACGCCTGCCATGTCCGCCACGCCTGCCATGTCCGCCACGCCTGCCATGTCCGCCGCGCCTGCCGCATCGGCCGCGTCGGCCCCCGGGGCAAGAGCCGAGGGGTCGAGTGCGGCGATCGCCTCGTCGGCCCGGTCGAGGGCCATCAGCGCGGCGCCCTCGTTGCCGGCCGCCACCTGGGCCAGCCGCCCGTAGCCCTCGCCGCCGGCCACCTCGCGGGCCTCCCGCGCGTACCGCAGCGACTCCTCCTGCCGGCCCAGCCGGGCGAGGTGTGCCGCGCCCTCGTTGAGCAGCTCCGCCCGGAGCGCCTCGTCGCCGCCGGCGCCGAGCCGGGCGAGGCCGACCTCGATCAGGTCCAGGTACCGCCGGTCGTCCTCGGCGGAGTCGACGAAGGCGAGCAGCAGCCGGTACAGGCGCGCGGCGAACACGTCGTCCGGGGTGGTGTCGGCCACGAGCTGGATCACGGTACCGGCGACCACGCCGTCGCCCTGCGCCACGTACAGGCAGACCGCCGTCGCCACGTCCGGGTCGAGGGCGAGCGCGGCGGTGGTCTCGCGGGCGGTCTCGTACTCCCGCTGCCCCTCCGCCACCTGCTCGCCCAGGTGGAGCAGGCCGGCGGCGCCACCTTCGGACGTGGCCGGCGCCGGGTCCGCACGACCGCGGTCGAGCCGATCCTGGATGCCGTCCAGCCAGGTGAGGAACGGGGTCGCGGCCTCGGCGGGCGGACCCTCCGCGGCACCGGCGACCCACGCGCCGAGCAGGGCGTCCAAGTCGTCGCGGCGCATCGCGAGCAGCGCGGCGAGCTCGTCGGCCTCTTCCGGTACCGGCGGCTCGTCCTCGGCCGCGGGTGGCTCCTCGGCCCGCGGCTCGTCGGCCTGCGGCTCGTCGGCCTGCGGGTCCTCGGTTTGCGGCTCCTCGGCCTGCGGCGGATCGAGGGTCTCCGGCGCGGCGGCCAAGGGCTCGGGGTCGCGTTCGTGGAGCTGGGCCAGCAACAGGTGCGCGCGCACGGAGAGCCGGACCTCGTCGGCGTTCGTCGCGTCGGCCAGGCGCACCACCGCCCGCAGCGGACCGGCCGCCGCCGCGCGGTCCGCCTCCAGCAGCGCCTCCGCCCAGGCGAGGTGGGTGATCACGGTGTCCCGCCGGATGGCGTCGGCCAGGTACCTGTCGTCGCCCGCGTACTGCCCGGCCTGCACCAGCCGGTCGACCGCCTCCGGAAAGCGCCGCCGCGCCGCGAGGTACGCCGCGGCGTGCGTCTCGGCTATCGCCAGCCGGTCGGTGCGGCCCGTGCGCGCCGCCGCGTCCAGCATCGTGGCGAGGATGCGCTCGGCCTCGTCGAGCTCGTCCCGGGCGACGAGGAGGCCGACGAGGTTGGCCGTCCACCGGCTGAGGCTGAGCACCTCGCCGTGCCGCAGGCAGAGCTCGATCGCCCGGTCGTACGCGTCGATCGCGGCCCGCGGGTCGCCGGCCCGGTCGAGCGCGACCGCCTTTTCGCCCAGCACCTCGCAGAGCCCCGCCTCCCGCCCCTCCATCCGCGCCGCCGCCTCGGCCTGCGCGAACCTGTCGAGCGCGCCGGCCAGGTCACCGGCGTGCAGCAGGTCCGAACCGTGGCGGGCCAGCTCGTCGAAGCGGGGCGGCGGGGCTGCGGGGACGAACCCCCGCGGCCGGGTGAGGTCGGTCGCGTACCGCGCGGCCAGCGCCGGGTCGGCGCCGAGGACCTCCATCACCGCGCCGGCGATGCGGGCGCGGTCGTCGTCGCCGTCCATGGCCGCCACCGCGGCGGCGTTCTGCGCGGCGACCCGGGCCTGCCCCACGTACACCCGGTCGGCGGCGGCCAGCGCGGTCAGCCGGGGCAGCGCGCCGAGCAGCACGTCCTTGGCCACCCGGACGTGGTTGTCCCGGAGCGCGATCTCCGCGGCCAGCACCTCGAAGTAGATGGCCAGGCCGCTGTGACCAGCCTGCGCGGCGAGCGTCCGCCCCGCCGCCACGTCCGCGCTGCCGAAGCCCTCGGGGTCGCTGGCGATCCGGTCGTGGATGCGGAACGCCGAAAGCGCCAGGACGGCGTCCGGGCGCCCGCCGACGAGCGCGGCGGCCCGGTCGTAGAGGCCGCTGCCCGCCACACCCGGCCCGACGTAGGCCTCCAGCAGCTCGAACACCGCGTCCGCCTCGTCCACGGCGACGTCCCCGTACGGCGGGGAGGCGCCGACCGACCAGACAAGGTCCGAATAGGCCTGCTCATCGCCGTTTGCGGCGATGAAGCGCAGCATCCAGTACGGCCACGGCTGGGCAGCCGGCTCCGGGTGCTGATCCATCCATTCACCGCCGATGCGAGGAAGCCCCCACAACATATGACGGATGGCGGCCGGCGTAGAGCCGTGTCCCACCAGGATTACCGACAGTGGTCGTACGGTTCTGCCGAGTCGCCGGCGGGGGATCAGCCAAGTGAGGCGACGGCGGCCGTGAGCGTCGGGTACACGTCGAAGCGGCGTTCCAGCTCGGTCGTGTGCAGGAGCCGCCGCACGAGCGGGTTGAGCGCGGCGAGCCGGAGCCAGCCGCCCTCGGCCGCCGCCCGGTCGTGCACCGAGAGGAGCAGTCCGAGCCCGGTCGAGTCGACGAACGACACGTCGCGCAGGTCGAGTACGACGCGCGGGCTGTGCAGCAGGGCGTCGTTGAGCCGCTCCTGCATCGGCCCGACGTTCCAGAAGTCGATCACTCCGCGCGCGACCGCGACCGTGACGTTGCCGCGTTCCTCCAGGTCGACGGAGAGCCCCAGCTCACCGTAGGCGTCACCCGCCGCGTGCCGGCGCCGGTCGGCGTGGAGACTGTCGTTCATCACCCATCCCATGATCAACCCCCCGAATGTCGCGGCGTGGTTGCCCGCGAAGGGGTGGGGTCAAACGAACTTGTGGGATAAAACGCAAACCGCGACCCGCCGGACCGGCCGATGCGGCGAGGCGCAGCCGGACGGACAGCCACGCCCGGACAGGCGGACGGCCGGCGGGTGACAGCCGATCGACCCGCTCAGCCCCGTCCGTCGCTTTTCCGACAGTTCGGCCGGGGGAGCGGCCCCATGATTGCGGAACCGAGAATCCGGCACCCGGTTGACTCGCGAAGCCGCTGGGAGACCCGCGGTCGGGAGGCGGTGCGTCATGAAGACTGTCAGGACCACTACTCGTCGCCTCGCGGTAGCCGGAGCCGTGCTGCTCACCGCCGCGGCCGTGACGTTCGGCGCGGAGCCGGCCGCCGCGGCCGACCCGTGCGCGCCGCTGCTCAACCCGATCGCCTGCGAAAACAGCAAGGCGGGCACGCCGAAGAGCACCTGGGACGTGTCCGGCGCGGGCACCGCCGCCATACAGGGCTTCGCGACCCAGATCAGCGTCAACGTCGGCGAGACCCAGAGCTTCAAGGTGAAGACGACCGCCACGTCGTACCGGCTGGACATCTACCGGATGGGGTACTACGCCGGCAACGGCGCGCGGCTGATCGGGTCCGTCACCCGCAGCGGCGCGCAGAGCCAGCCGAACTGCCTCACCCAGGCCAGCACCGGGCTCGTCGACTGTGGAAACTGGGCCGTCTCGGCGACGTGGACGGTCCCGCCGACCGCGGTGTCCGGCATCTACTTCGCGCGCCTTGTGCGCACCGACGGGACCAGCGGCGCGAGCCACGTCTTCTTCGTGGTGCGCGACGACGCCAGCCACTCGGACCTGCTCTTCCAGACCTCCGACACCACTTGGCAGGCGTACAACACGTACGGCGGCAACAGCCTGTACGTGGGCGCGCCGGTGGGGCGGGCTTACAAGGTGAGCTACAACCGGCCGTTCAGCACCCGCGGCGCCAGTCCGGAGGACTTCGTCTTCAACGCGGAGTACCCGATGGTGCGCTTCCTGGAGTCCAACGGCTACGACGTCAGCTACACCACCGGCGTGGACACCGACCGCCGGGGCGCGCTGCTGCGCAACCACAAGGCGTTCCTGTCGGTGGGGCACGACGAGTACTGGTCTGGGCCGCAGCGGGCGAACGTCGAGGCGGCCCGGGACGCCGGCGTGCACCTGGCGTTCTTCAGCGGCAACGAGGTGTTCTGGAAGACGCGGTGGGAGCCCAGCGTCGACGGCTCGTCGACCGCGTACCGGACGCTTGTCACGTACAAGGAGACGCACGCCAACAGCAAGATCGACCCGCTGGGCCCGTCGATGTGGACGGGCACCTGGCGCGATCCGCGGTGGAGCCCGCCGGGCGACGGCGGCCGGCCGGAAAACGCGTTGACCGGCACGATCTTCAAGGTGAACGCCGGCACGGTCAACCTGCAGGTGCCGGCGGCCGACGGGAAGATGCGCTTCTGGCGCGGCACCACCGTCGCGACGCAGGCCGCCGGTGCCACGGCGACGCTCGGCACCGGCACGCTCGGCTACGAGTGGGACGTGGACGCCGACAACGGGTTCCGCCCGCGCGGCCTGATCCGCCTGTCCACCACGACCGCGAGCGGCCTCGACCTGCTCCAGGATTACGGCAGCACGTACGCCAGCGGCAGCGCCACCCACCACCTGACGCTCTACCGCGCGCCCAGCGGCGCCCTCGTCTTCGGCGCCGGGACCGTGCAGTGGGCCTGGGGCCTGGACAGCAACCACGACCGCGGCTCCGGTGCTGCCAGCACCCCCATGCGCCAGGCGACCGTCAACCTCTTCGCGGACATGGGCGCGCAGCCCGCCACCATCGTGTCCGGGCTGACCGCCACGCCCGCGTCCACGGACACGACCGGGCCGAGCGCGTCGATCACCCCGCCGCCGGCCGGCTCCACCTTCCAGGTCGGCGCGGCCGCGACCATCTCCGGTACCGCCAGCGACACCGGCGGCGTCGTGGGCGGTGTCGAGGTGTCCACCGACGGCGGTGCCACCTGGCATCCGGCCAGCGGCCGGGCCGCCTGGTCGTACACCTGGACCCCGCAGGCGACCGGCCCGGTCACGCTCCGGGCGCGGGCGACCGACGACAGCGGCAACCTCGGCGCCGACGCGACCGGCTCGGTGACGGTGGGCGCGCGGACCTGCCCGTGCGACATCTGGGGCACCACGGCGGTACCCACCACGCCGGCCGACCCCGACTCCTCGCCGACCGAGGTCGGCGTCAAGTTCCGCACCGACGTGGCCGGCCAGCTCACGGCCCTGCGCTTCTACAAGAGCAGCACCAACACGGGCACCCACGTCGGGCACATCTGGACGGCGAGCGGCACCCTGCTGTCCACGGTCACGTTCAGCGGCGAGACGGCGAGCGGCTGGCAGCAGGCGACGCTGTCGCCGCCGGTCGCGGTGGCCGCGAACACCACGTACGTCGCGTCCTACTACGCGCCGAACGGGCACTACGCCGGCGACGCGGGATACTTCGCCACGGCCGGGCGGGACGCCGCGCCACTGCACGCCCTCCGCGACGGCGTCGACGGCCCGAACGGCGTGTACCGCATCGGCACCGGCTTCCCGACCCTCGCCTGGGAGTCGGCGAACTACTGGGTCGACGTGGTCTTCAGCCCGTCCGGGTCCACACCGGACACCACGCCGCCCGCGGTGACCACCCGTACCCCCGCCGCCGGGGCCACCGGTGTCGCGACCACGACCACGGTGACCGCGACGTTCGACGAGCCCGTGCAGGGCGGCACCGTCGCCATGGCGCTGCGCGACCCGGGCGGGGTCGCGGTGCCGGGTGCCGTGGCCTACGACAGCGCCGCCCGCCGGGCCACGTTCACGCCGTCCGCGGCGCTGGCCGCCTCGACCGCGTACACCGCCGCGGTGAGCGGCGCGGCCGACACCAGCGGAAACGTGATGGCGCCGGTCTCGTGGACGTTCACGACGGCGGCCGGCACGCCGCCGCCGACCGGGTGCCCGTGCTCGATCTGGTCGTCCTCGGCCACGCCGGGCACGCTCGCCGACCCGGACACCGACCCCGTCGAACTGGGCGTCAAGTTCCGCTCGGACGTGGCCGGGCAGGTCACCGGCGTCCGGTTCTACAAGGGACCGGGCAACACCGGCACGCACGTCGGTCACCTGTGGACGGCCGGTGGGACGCTGCTCGGAACGGTGACGTTCAGCGGCGAGACGGCGAGCGGCTGGCAGCAGGCGACCTTCGCCACGCCGGTGGCCATCAGCGCCAACACCACCTACGTCGTGTCGTACTACGCGCCGGTCGGGCGCTACTCCGCCGACAACAACTACTTCGGTGGAACCGGCGTGACCAACGGGCCCCTGCGGGCGTTGCAGAACGGGGTGGACGGCGGCAACGGCGTCTACCGCTACGGGGCGGGTGGGGGATTCCCGTCCAACACCTGGGAGTCGAGCAACTACTGGGTCGACCTGATCTTCGTCACCAGCTGAGGAGCCCCCATGTCCGGCACCGTCCGCTGGCGTCGGCTGTTCGCACCGGCCATCTGTCTCGTGCTGGCGTTCACGGCGCTGGCCGTGCTCCAGCCGGCCGCGCCCGCCTCCGCCGCCACCTGCCCCTGCTCGATCTGGCCCGCCTCGGCCACGCCCGCGACACCGTCCGATCCGGACACCACCGCGGTCGAGGTCGGCATGAAGTTCCGTTCCGATGTGGACGGCGCGGTCACCGGGGTCCGGTTCTACAAGGGGACCGGAAACACCGGTACGCACGTCGGTCACCTGTGGACGCTCTCGGGGACGCTGCTGGCGACGGTCACGTTCACCGGCGAGACGGCGAGCGGCTGGCAGCAGGCCACGTTCGCCACGCCGGTCTCCGTCGCCGCGAACACCACCTATGTCGTGTCCTACTACGCGCCAAACGGCCGGTACGCGGGCGACACCGGCTACTTCGCGTCGTCCGGAGTGGACAACGCGCCCCTGCACGCGCTGGCGGACGGGGTGGACGGCGCCAACGGCGTCTACCGGTACGGCACCGGCGGCGGCTTCCCGACCAACACCTGGGAGGCGGCCAACTACTGGGTGGACGTGGTCTTCGACACCTCCGTCGCGGACACGACGCCGCCGACCGTGACGGCGACGAACCCGGCCGCGAACGCCACCGGCGTACCGGTCGGCACCGCTGTCGCCGCGACCCTCAGCGAGACCGTCCAGGCCGGCACCGCGAGCCTCGCCGTGACCTCGGCCGGCGGCCCGGTCGCCGGCACGACCTCGTACGACGCGACCAACCGGACGGTCACCTTCACGCCGTCGGCGGCCCTGGCGGCGTCGACCGCGTACACCGCCACGGCCAGCGGCGCGCGAGATCCCAGCGGCAACACGATGTCGCCGTTCACCTGGTCGTTCACGACCGCGGCGGCGACCGCCGGCTGCCCCTGCACGATCTGGCCGGACACCGCGACACCCGCGACGGCAAGCGTCAACGACAACTCGGCGGTCGAGGTGGGCGTCAAGTTCCGCGCCAACCAGGCCGGGTTCGTCACCGGCCTGAGGTTCTACAAGGGCAGCGCGAACACCGGCACGCACGTCGGCTCGCTCTGGTCCAGCGGCGGCGCCCGCCTCGGCACGGTCACCTTCAGCGGCGAGAGCGCGTCCGGTTGGCAGACGGCCACCCTGCCCTCGCCGGTACCGGTCACCGCCAACACCACGTACGTCGCCTCGTACCACACCGGCACCGGCTTCTACTCGGCCACCGGAAACGGGCTCGCCTCGGCGGTCACCCGCGGCCCGCTCACCGCCCTCGCGAGCGGGAGCACGGGCGGCAACGGCGTCTACGCGTACGGCGCCGGCGGCTTCCCGACCGGCTCGTATCAGGCGACCAACTACTGGGTGGACGTCGTCTTCAACCAGACCGCGGCCGACAGCACCCCGCCCGCGATCGCCGCCCGCACGCCCGCGCCCGGCGCCTCCGGTGTGGCCACGACCGCCCCCGTCACCGCCACGTTCAGCGAGCCGGTGACCGCGTCCAGCGTCGCGATGTCGCTGGCCGGACCGGGCGGCGCCGCCGTCGCCGGCTCCACCGCGTACGACGCGGCGACCAACACCGCGACCTTCACGCCGGCCGCCGCACTGGCCAACTCGACCTCCTACACGGCGTCCGTCAGCGGGGCCCGGGACGCCGCCGGCAACGTCATGTCGCCGGTCACCTGGTCCTTCACCACGGCCGCCCCGCCACCGCCGCCGCCGGACCAGGGCCCCGGCGGCCCTGTGCTGGTCATCAAGAACGGCGCCGGGTTCACCGGCTTCGCCGCGGAGGTGCTGCGGGCCGAGGGCCTCAACGCGTTCGCCACCGCCGAACTGTCCACAGTGACAAGCGCGGTGCTGGACCAGTACCACGTGGTCCTGCTCGGCGCCACGACGCTCACCCCGGCGCAGGTCACGATGTTCACCACCTGGGTCACCGGCGGCGGAAACCTCGTCGCGTTCCGCCCGGACAAGCAGCTGGCCACCCTCCTGGGCCTCGTCAGCACCACCGGCACGCTGGCCAACGGCTACCTGCGGGTGGACACGTCGAGCGCACCCGGTGCCGGCATCACCGGGCAGACCATCCAGTTCCACGGCACGGCCGACCGGTACACGCTGGCCGGCGCGCGGGCCGTGGCGACGCTCTACTCCACCGCGACCGCCGCGACGGCAAACCCGGCGGTCACGCTGGTGAACGTGGGCGCCAGCGGCGGGCAGGCGGCGGCCTTCACCTACGACCTGCCCCAGTCGCTGGTACAGACCCGGCAGGGCAACCCGGCCTGGGACGGGCAGGAACGGGACGGCGCCGCACCGATCCGCTCGGACGACCTCTACTTCGGCGGCTCCAGCGCCGACTGGGTCGACCTCGGCAAGGTGGCCATCCCGCAGGCCGACGAGCAGCAGCGGCTGCTGGCCAACCTGATCGGCGCGATGAACCTCGACCGCACGCCGCTGCCCCGGTTCTGGTACTTTCCGCGCAGCCTCAAGGCGGTCGTGGTGGCCACCGGCGACGACCACGGCAACGGCGGTACGGCCGGCCGGTTCAACCAGTACCTCGCCAACAGCCCGCCCGGCTGCGTCGTGGACAACTGGCAGTGCCCCCGCTTCACGTCCTATGTGTACACGAGCACGCCGCTGAGCAACGCGCAGGCCGCGTCGTACAACGCCAGCGGCTTCGAGATCGGCCTGCACGTCAACACCAACTGCGCCAACTACACGGCGAGCTCGATCGCCTCGACGTACTCCACGCAGCTGAGCCAGTGGCGGCAGAAGTACAGCAGCCTGCCCGCGCCGGTCACCAACCGCACCCACTGCATCGTCTGGTCCGACTGGTCGTCGCAGGCGAGCACCGCCGCCGCCAACGGGATCCGGCTGGACACCAACTACTACTACTGGCCGGGCTCCTGGGTGTCCGACCGGCCGGGCTTCATGACCGGCTCCGGCATGCCGATGCGGTTCGCCGGCAGGACCGGCACGCTGCTGGACGCGTACCAGGCGGCCACGCAGCTGACCGACGAGTCCGGCCAGAGCTACCCGTTCACGCCGGACACGCTGCTGGACAACGCGCTCGGCCCGCTGGGCTACTACGGCGCGTTCACCGCCAACATGCACACCGACCAGGCCACGACCTTCCCGAGCGACCAGGTCCTCGCCTCGGCGCAGGCCCGCGGCGTGCCGATCATCACCGCGCGGCAGCTGCTCACCTGGCTCAACGGCCGCAACGGCTCGTCCTTCGCCGGGATCACGCGCAGCGGCAACACGCTCACCTTCACCGTGAACGTGGGTGCCGGCGCCAACGGCCTCACCGGCATGGTGCCGACCGCGGGCACCGGCGGTACCACGCTGAGCGGCCTGGCGGTGGGCGGCGGCCCGGTCGCGTTCACCAGGACCACCGTCAAGGGCGTCGAGTACGCGATGTTCCTCGCCGCGCCCGGCACCTACACCGCGACCTACGCCGCGGGCGGCGGCGCGGCGGCCCGCACCGCGCTGGCTCCGCCCCAGCCGGCGACGGCGGCGCTCACCGCACCGCTGGTGTCCAATGTGGAGGTCAGCCCGCTGCCGGACGGCACCGCCGGGGTGTCCTGGCGGACCGGCACGCGGACCAGCGGGACGCTCCTGATCGGGTCCACGCCGGACACGCTGGCGCCGCTGTCCGCCAGCGGCACGGGGACCGACCACACGGTGGTCGCCACCGGCCTGCGGCCCGACGCGACGTACCACTACCGGATCCGCGGCGTCGACGCGGCCGGCAACGCGGTCGTGTGGCCGCCGGCCGGGCGCGAGCCGGCCAGCTTCGTCTCCGCGCCGGTCGGGGTGGCCGACCGCACGGCCGCGCAGTTCCGCACCGGCAAGGGCGGTGGCACGGCCGTACGCCCCGGCGGGCTCGGCGCGCTGGCGCTGGCACCGGGCAACCGCTCCGGCAGCCGCGTGTCCCGGGTGCTCGACGCCGGGCAGATGGTCACCTGGGACCGCCTGACCTACGGTGCGACGGTCCCGATCGGCTGCTCGGTCCGGATCAGCGTCCGCACCGGCAGCACGTCGACCCCGGACGCCTCCTGGTCAGCGTGGACCCCGGTCGCGCAAGGCGGCCGCATCAAGTCCAACTCCCGCTACATCCAGTACCGCGTGGACCTGACCACAGTCCGCCCCGGCCGCACCCCCACCCTCCACCACATAGGCATCACGAACAACGCCCCCTACACACCCCCACAAGGCGAGGTCCGCCCCTGAGCGGTTGACCAGGGAGTTGGTGGGCGTGCCGGCCGGCGTGTCCACCCACGAAGTCCCTGATCAACGCGGATGGGGGCTACGGCTCCTCGACCTCGTGCATGGCGGCCTCCTCGGCGCTCGGGGCGCCACCGGCGGCGCCGGCGTCCCGGGCGATCGACGAGGCCTCGGTATCCGCGCGGACGCCCTCGTCCGGCTCGACGAGGCGCCCCACCTCGCCGCCGGCTGGCCCGGTGTCGTAGAGCGAGACGGGCGAGCCTGTGTGCGGGTCGACGGGGCCGGTGTCGTCGAGCGGTGTCTCGCCGTCGACGCGGTCGAGGTCCTCGGTCAGCGGCTCGGGGTCGAACGCCTCCACCGCGATCGGGGAGGGTGTGACGTCGCGGCGTTCGTCGACGTTGCGCAGCGCCGGGTCGGCGGTCTCCCGGGTGAGCTTGTCGTCCAGCGACTCGCCTTCACGCTGCTCCTCGGCCGTGTTGCCGAAGGCGTCGATGCCCTCGGGACGGTCGTCGCGGTCCAGCGGTATCGCGGCCGGCGCCGGCCCGTCCGCCTCGCGGACGGTCTCCACCTCGTCGCGCGCGGTGGAGTCGTCGTCGGCGACGTCGGGGATGCCGAGCGCCTCGGGGTCGGAGAGCAGGTGCGGGTACTCGTCGCTCATGCCGGTTTCCTACCCAGGCGCGGCGGGTTTATCCGACCTGTTCGGGGGCCCGCTCAGCAGACGAGGATGGCGGGAGTGGCCGCGCACCCGCCGATCGCCTCCATCGCGGCCTCCGCCCCCAGCGGCGCGGGTGGGGGAAGGTCGGCCGCCTGGCCGCGCAGTACGCCGGTGGCGTGCTTGACCGGCAGCGGAAACATGCCGAGGTTGGAGGCGGCGGGGTCGACGTGCGCGCGCCGGGAGCCGAAGCGGGCCGCCGCGTGCCACTGGGACGGGTTGGCGGTCGAGGCCGTCGGCACGCCGAAGCCGTCGACGAGCACGTCGACCGAGCTGAACGTGGTGCTGCCGGCCAGCCACCACGACAGCGCGTTCGCGGCGCGGCTGGACGGCGTCTCGCACCAGTACGGCACGAGCCCGGCGCGCAGCACCTGCGCGGGGTCGAGCAGCCGCCCGCTCTCCACGACGAGCCGGTTGCCGGTCTTGCCGGCGCCGCGCAACCACTGGCGGTACAGGTCGGCGACGGCCGCGCTGAACGCCTCGGGCGCGGCGAAGAGCACGCGGTGCAGGTGGAGCCGGCGGGTACGCGCCCACGAGCGCACGCTCTCCTCGAAGCCGGCGTCGACACCGCTCTCGGTGTACCGCTCGGGGCACGAGGTGGTGGGTGGCTGCCACCTCGTGCGGTCCGCGTCCAGATAGCGCAGCGCCTGGCACAGCTGCGGGCCGGCGGTGCGAAACTCGCCCGCGACAAGCCCGCTGGCCGGGCTGCCCAACTGGAACGTGTGGCCGGCGCTCACGTCGAGCACCGGCCAGGTCCGCATGTCGCGCACGACGATCACGGCGGCGCCCCGGGCCAGGTGCGCGGACAGGAACTCGCGGTACGGGTCGGGCAGCTGCTGCCACCGCGGGTGCAGCGAGATGGTGGAACCGGCGAGGACGCCGCGCAGCACCGGGTCGTGCACCTGGCGGACGGCGAGCGACGGGTTGGCGGCGAGCAGGCGGGCGGCGACCGCCGCGCCGTGGGTGAGCGCCGCGCCGGGGTCGTCGGGCGAGCCGTCCGGCCACTGCACCGCCATCTCGAAACCCGAGGGCAGCCACGGCACGCCGGTCGCGGCCGCGAGGTGCACCGCGGCTCCGTGCGCGGAGCCGATGACGACCGCGGGGTACTCGCGCCGCGGGTACTGCCCGACCACCCACCGGGCCACCTCGTCCGCGTCGACGCTCCCGGTGGCAGCCAGGGGCACCGCCGCCTGGCTGGCGTTGCGTGCGGCGGCCCGGCGCGCCCCGGGCGGCAGCACACCGCCGTAGCGGGCCAGCATCGGCTGCCGCCCGACGTCACCGCAGTCACGGCCGTGCAGCGCCCGGGCGGCGGCGGTCACGAGCACCCGGGTGAGGCTGTCCGGGCACACGACCCGGTCCGCAGCGGTCGCGGTCGCGGCGGTTACCCGTGCCGATTCCTCCAACATCACCCACGTCCCTCTGGTCGCCCGGTCTCGCACGGGATGGCCGCAATCCGGTGGCCCAAACGTCCAACGGGTGTTTCTTCGGCGCGTCGCCCTCCGCCGGCAGCCCTCGGGGCCGGTGGACTCACCGCTTTTCTCTGCTCGACTCCATTCTGGAGATATTGCGATTAGCTCGCGCTGGTCTGTCCCTTTCTCGCCGCTCTCGCGGGATTGTGAACCCTAATAGTCGCCTTCGCTCTCTCGGGCGCGAAAACGCAGGTAGCGCGGGAGAGTAAGCCCGCTCGGCGACCGCTGTCGACTACTCGCGTGAGTAGTGGACGGGACGTTTAAATTCACTAGCCTCATTTTTGAGAAACGCATTCCGGTCCCTCGTGTGTCAGTGCGATGTGACCAGTTCCGGCTTTTTTGGCGAGGAGGAACAGTTATGACAAGCGGCGAAAGAGGTCCGATCGCGGAGTTCTCGACGCGTCGAAGATCGTTGTTGCTCGGTGGTCTCGGCGGTGCGTCGGCCACGGCGCTGGCCACCCTGGGGCACGGCGGAGCGGCCGCCGCGGCTCCGGCGGCCGAGGTGGCGCCGGTCGCCTTCGACCTCGACTCCGGCAACTTCATCAAGGAGCTGATCGGCCCGTTCCATCCGCCGCGGGACGTCTTCGCCAACATGGATGTGACGCTGCTGCACCGGTTCATCCACTACTCGATCACCTCCTGGTTCGACGCGACGGCGCCGTACCACCCGACCGCTGTGGGGGTCCACTCGCGGCTCGGGCGCCGTCCCTCCAGCGAGGCCGCCACCAACCGGAACAAGACCATCGCCGCCCTTCACGCCAACTACCAGGTCGTGAAGCGCGTGGAGCCGCTGGGACGGGGGCCGGCCTTCCGGGACCTGCTGATCTCGGTCGGCCTGGACCCCGACGACGAGTCGGAGGACCCGACGAGCCCGGTCGGCATCGGCAACCTGGCCGGCAAGGCGGTCGCCGCCGCCGCCCTGCGGGACGGCCTCAACCAGCTCGGCACCGTGGGGCGCCGCTACAACCCCCGGCCCTATGGCGACTACACCGGTTACCGGCCCGTCAACACCGCCTTCTCCCTCACCAACCCGTCGCGCTGGCAGCCGCAGCTGACCACGCACAACCGCCGTCACGGCGGCGGTGGGGGCGACCTCGGCATCTACACGGTCCAGCAGTTCGTCACGCCGCAGATGCGGCTCATCAAGGCGCACACCTACCGGGACCCGGGTCAGCTCAAGCTCGCCCCGCCCCAGTTCAGCGACCACACGCGGGCCAGGGACTACAAGCGCTCGGTGGACGAGATCCTGGAGGCGTCGGCCGCGCTCACCGACGTGCAGAAGGCAACGGCGGAGTTCTTCGACAACAAGATCCTGGGCATCGGGGTGTCGGTGGGCTACGCGGCACAGGCCCACGACGCACAGCTGGACCTGAACGACTGGATCCACGTGCTCTTCACCAGTTCGGTAGCGATCTTCGACGCGCTGATCGCCGCCTGGCACCAGAAGGCGAAGTACGACGCCGTGCGGCCGTTCAGTGCGGTCCGGCACGTGTACGGCAGCCGGCGGGTGACCGCCTGGGGCGGACCCGGCGTCGGCACTGTGCACGACATACCCGCCGACCAGTGGGCCAGCTACCTCAATGTGGGAGACCATCCCGAGTACCCGTCCGGCTCCACCACGCTCTGCTCCGCGGAGGCGCAGGCGGCACGGCGGTACCTCGGCGACGACGTCCTCCAGCTGACGTGGCCCGTCCGCGCCGGCTCCACGGCGGTGGAGCCCGGGCTCACCCCCGCCACCGACCTCGAGCTGAGCTACGCCACCTGGGACGAGTTCGTGCGGACGTGTGCCATCAGCCGTGTGTGGGGCGGCGTGCACTTCAGGAAGACGATCGAGCGGTCGATCGAGTTCGGTACGCAGTTCGGCGACCTGGCCTACGAATGGGTACAGCGGCGCATCAACGGCGACGTCGACTGACGTCGAGCGCCCAGCGTGACGGGCGGCGCCCCCAGCCCCCGGGTGGCGCCGCCCGTCACGCGGTTACTTGCCGAGCCTGTCCCAGTCCGGCAGCTGCCGCTCGGCGACCACCGCGCCGGCCGCGTCGTAGCCGACCAGCGTCGGTGGCGCCACGTCCGGGATGGCCTCGTACCAGAAGAAGAACAGACCCTCGGCGAACAGCGCCGGGCGGACGGACCCGCCGGGCAGTCGCAGCTCGGCCCGCACCGCGTCGCCGGCGGTGGCCCACGTGGTGTGCACCCCGTCCGGCGTCGACGACCCGCCGAGCGAGCCGAACGGCTGCGGCCGCGCGCCCGGAGGCGCGCACTGGCCCCCGGCGAGGCGGAAGTCCCCTGGCGCCGGCCGGTCGATCGGGCCCGGTGCCTCGAACATCGGCGCGACGCAGACGGTGCCCGCCGGGCTCCGTCCCGTCCACACCGACAGCACCGTGCCGTCCGGGCCCGGTCCCTGCGCCACCCGCCGTGCGGTCTGTACGTCGACCTCGCCGCCCGTCTCGCTCGTCCAGAACGAGAGCGGTCCGGTGAACGACTCCGGCAGCAGCCCGCCCGCCGTGGCCACCCCTGCACCGGCGGCGATGATGCCCGTGGTCAGCGCGGCGGTGAGCACGAGCCGCCGGCGGCCCGGCCGTCGCGGCGCCGCCGCGGGCTCGGCGGTGCCGTCGCGCAGAAGCTTCTCCAGTGCGGCGGCGCGGGCTTCGGCGGGCCACGCCGTGTCGACAGCGCTCACCGGCCGCAGCTTCTCGAGGATCGTCGTTTCCCTGCTCATCGGGCACCTCCAGGGGCCGGAAGCGGATGGGTGGCGGGCGCCGGTGCGTCCGGCTCGCCGCCGGTGCGCAGGCGCCGCCGCGCGCGGTAGAGGCGTACGTGGAAGGTGGGCAGCGAGCAGCCGGCAACCTTCGCCGCCTGCTCGGGTGTCAGGCCGTCCCACGCCACCAGCAGCAGCGCCTCCCGCTCCTTCGGGGTGAGCGCGGCCAACCCGGCCAGCACGGCGGCCCGCTCGGTGGCGAGCACGTCGGCGGCGGCCGCCGGTTCGGCGACCTGCCGGAGGCGTTCCAGCTCGGCGGCGAGGCGCGCCTGGCGGTGGCCGGAGCGGCGCAGGTTGGCGATGGTGTTGCGGGCGACCACCAGCAGCCAGGGGAGGGGATCGTCCGGTACGGTCGCCAGCCGTCGCCAGGCGACCAGGAACGTCTCCGACACCACGTCCTGCGCGGTGTCGGCGTCCAGGTGTCGCAGCGCGTACGCCATGACGCGGTGGGAGTAGCCCTGCCACAGCGCCACGAACCGCTCTTCGGTTTCGTTCACACCAGGTACTGTCCGGCCGGGCCGGGAAAATTACGCGCGGCCAGGTCGCAAAGCTCGTCCAGCACCGCGCGGGTGGCGGCGGTGAGGGGAGCGCGGCCGCGGACCGCCGCGTACACCTGGCGGGTCATCGGCTCTTTGAGGGGACGCGCGGTCACCTTGTAGCGCGGGTCGACGGCCAGGCCGGGCAGCAGTGAGACCGAGAGCCCTTCCTCGACGTGCGCGAGCAGCAGCTCGTAGCTGGCGAAGCGGCCGGCGACCGACGGCTCGAAGCCGGCGCGGCGGCAGGTGGCCAGGATCAGGTTGGACAGGTAGGTGCCGGGCAGGTCGAGCGCCCAGGCCGCGTGCGCGTGGTCGGCGAGGTCGGCGGGGCCGGTCTCGGCCCGGTCCGCGGCGGTCACCAGCACGATCGCGTCGGCGAACAGGGGCACCGCGCGGACGTCCGGGTCGACCGGCAGCGAGCCGTCGGCGAAGTCGGCGGTCACGACGATGTCGAAGTCGCCCCGCCGCAGCGCCGGGTGGCTGGCGCCCGGGTCCAGCTCGCTGATCTCCAGCGCGATCCCGGGGTGCGTCTCGCGCAGGCGGGTGGCGAGCGGGATGGCGAGGCGGCGCACGGCGCTGGAGAACGCGGCGAGCCGCACCGGCCCGGTCGGCCGCCCGGCCAGCCCGTCGAGCTCGGCCTCCGCGGCCTTGACCTGGTCGAGGATGACCCGCGCGTGGCGGGTGAGCGCGCGGCCCGCGGTGGTGAGCCGCACCCGGCGGCCCGAGCGCCGCAGCAGCTCGACCCCCGCCTCGGACTCCAGGACGGCGAGCTGCGCCGACACCGCCGACGGGCTCATGTGCAGGGCGGCGGCGACGGCACGCACCGTGCCGAGGCTGTCGAGCAGGCTCAGCATCTGGAGGCGGCCGGTGTGCAGCCGGGGTTCCTTGTGCATGATCTCCGCACAGCCTAGCCGCAAACCGGAGCTGTTCCGCACAGCCGTGACGCCCCTAGCGTGGGGTCATGACTTTCTGGGCCGACGCCGAGCGCCACCTGATCCGGTACGGCGGCGGGTGGACACCCGAGATCATCGAGCGGGCCGAGGGGAGCTTCGTCTACACCGAGAGCGGCCGCCGCATCCTCGACTTCACCTCCGGCCAGATGAGCGCGATCCTCGGGCACAGCCACCCGGAGATCGTCGCCACGGTGCGCCGCCAGATCGGCACCCTCGACCACCTCTTCAGCGGCATGCTCTCCCGCCCGGTCGTCGACCTCGCCCGCCGCCTCGCCGAGTCTCTGCCCGACCCGCTCACCAAGGCGATGCTGCTCACCACCGGCGCCGAGTCCAACGAGGCCGCGATCCGCATGGCCAAGCTCGTCACCGGCAAGCACGAGGTGGTGGCGTTCGCCCGATCCTGGCACGGCATGACGCAGGCCGCGGCGGCCGCCACCTACAGCGCCGGCCACCAGGGGTACGGGCCGACGCCGCCGGGCAACCTCGCGATCCCGGCGCCGAACCCGTACCGGCCGGACTTCACCACGCCGGACGGCGCGTTCGACTGGCGGCGGCAGCTCGACTACGGCTTCGCGATGGTCGACGCGCAGTCAACCGGCAGCCTCGCCGCGTGCATCGTCGAGCCGATCCTCAGCTCCGGCGGCGTGATCGAGCCGCCGCCGGGCTACTTCGCCGCGCTGGCCGGCAAGTGCCGCGAGCGGGGCATGCTGCTGATCGTCGACGAGGCGCAGACCGGACTGTGCCGCACCGGAACGTGGTACGCCTTCGAGCGCGACGGCATCGTCCCGGACATCATCACCCTCTCCAAGACCCTCGGCGCCGGCCTGCCGCTGGCCGCCGTCGTGACCAGCGAGGAGATCGAGCGGCGGGCGCACGAGCGCGGGTACCTCTTCTACACCACCCACGTCAGCGACCCGCTCGTCGCCGCGGTCGGCAACACCGTGCTCGACGTGCTGGAACGCGACAAGCTGGACGCCCGCGCCCGCGAGCTGGGCGACCACCTGCGCGCCGGCCTGCTGTCCATAAAGGACCGCCACGCCGCCGTGGGCGACGTCCGCGGCCGTGGCCTCATGCAGGGCCTGGAGCTGTCCACAGTGGATGGCGGCGCCGACGCGCTCGGCGGCCGCATCACCCGCCGCTGCCTTGAGCTGGGCCTCCACCTGAACGTGGTGCAGCTGCCCGGCATGGGCGGCACCTTCCGCATCGCACCGCCGCTGACCGCGACGCCGGAGGAGCTGGCGCTCGGCCTGGAGATCCTCGACCAGGCGATCGGTCATTCCGCGTAGCAGGGTGGACCCCAGATCCCCAGGCCGCCGGATTTCGCGCGCTGTTCCGCGGCGGCGATCTCGCCGGCGAGCTGGACCGGCTTCTCGAACGTGTACGCCCGCACGACGCCGACCTCCGCCGCGGCGACCGAGTAGTTGGTGCCGTCGGTGAGCGTCGCGTACGCGAGCAGCCGCCCGTACCTGTCGTGGCTGGCCTGCGTCGGGTCGGTGGTGAGCGTGACCTCGCGCCCTTCGAGCGTGATCGTGGCGAAGTGGGTCGCGTCGGGGCCGCCGCAGTCGGCGGGGTCCTCCGGCGCGTCGATGCCGAGCAGCCGCACGGGTTCGGCGACGGTGGAGACGACGATGGTGTCGCCGTCGGAGATGTGGGTGACGGTGCCGACGCCGACCGGCGCGTGGGCGGTGCCGCCGGGCGCGACGAGGGCGGAGGCGAGCAGCGCGGCCGCGCTGTACCTGATGGCGGACATAACCCCGAGCGTCCGCCGGGCGGGGCGGGCGGTGGCCGGAAACGTGGGAAGCCGCCGCGCGTCACGCCGTGGGGGAGGACAATCGGCGCCGGGCCGCTACCAGGTGGTCGGCTTCGACGGCTGGTACAGCCAGGTGTCGAAGAACGCGTCGAGCTGCCGGCCGCTGCGCTTTTCGGCCAGGCGCACGAAGTCGGCGGTGGTGACGTTGCCGTCGCGGCCCCGTGCGTACCACTCTCGCAGGATCCGAAAGAACGTCCGGTCGCCGACCTTGACCCGCAGCGCCTGGAGCGTCGCCGCGCCGCGGTCGTACACCGTGCCGCTGAACAGGAACGCCGGCCCGCCCACGTTGCCCGGCGGCCGGGTCCAGATGGAGCTCGTCGGCGGCCGCGCGTACACCTGGTCGAACGAGGCCTGCGCGCTCTGGCCGCCGTGCTTCTCGTCGTAGATCCACTCGGAGAACGTCGCGAAGCCCTCGTTCAGCCAGATGTCCGGCCACACCGTGAGGCTCACCGCGTTGCCGAACCACTGGTGCGAGATCTCGTGCACCACCGTGCCCTCGCCGGGCGTGCTGTCGTACTGCGACTTGGTCTGCGACTCCAGCGCGTACCCCACCTCGGGCGCGTGGTCGACCACGCCGCCGCCGCTGCTGAACGGGTACGGCCCGTACAGGTCGGAGAAGAACTCGATGACCTCCGCCTCGATGGCCAGCACGTCGAAGGCGCCGTTGGGTGCCTCGGCGGGGTCGACCGCGTGGTACAGCGGGATGCGCCCGGCCTTGCTGACCCGCAGCTCGAAGACGCCGTTGGTGGCGGTGGCGAGGTAGGGGGCCATCGGCGAGTCCTCGTACCACCGCCAGGTCGTCTTGCCGCCGTGGTCCCGCTTGGACAGCAGCCGCCCGTTGCCGATCGCGGTGATGCCCTTCGGCACCGTGATCGCCATGTCGTACGTGGCCTTGTCGCGCGGGTTGTCGTTGGCCGGGTACCAGCCGGGGGAGCCCTGCGGCTCGTTGACCACGAACGCGCCGTCCGCGGTCGGCACCCACCCCTCGCTGCTGCCGTCCGGGTCGATCACCTCGGTCGGCTCGCCCCGGTACTCCACCTTCACCACGAACGGCTTGCCCCGCCGCAGCGGAACCCGCGGCGTGATCACCAGCTCCTGCTCCTGCTCGCGGGTGAACGTGGCGGGCAGCAGGTTGACCGTCACCCGGGTGACCGTGAAGCCGCGCAGGTCGAGGTTGAAGCGCCGCAGGTCCTGCGTGGCCCGCGCGGTGATCGTGGTGGAGGCGTCGAGGAAGTTGTCCGCGCGCACGTAGTCGAGGTCGAGGGAGTAGTGCCGCACGTCGTAGCCGCCGTTGCCGGCGAGCGGGAAGTACGGGTCGCCGAGCCCCGCCGACCCGGCACCGGGCGTCGCGGTGGCGGGCGCGGCCACGACCAGCGAGGTCATGGCGGCGGCGACGCCAACGGCGGCGCGGGACACGTGACGTCGGCGCATGGCGCGGCTCCTCTCGGCGGCTGGCCAGCCGATGTTCCCACCGGCGGACAGCGACGTCCATCAGCCGGCGCGGCGCGGCGGTCCCCTTTTCAGCCCGCCCGTCGTCCCTATTGGTGTGTCTGCCACCTACCTCGCGGTCACGGCCGTCGCCGCCGCCGCCAACACCGCCGCGGCCGCCGTCGACTTCCTGCGCGCCCGCTTCGTCCTGGAGAACATGAGCCGCTACGGGGTGCCAGCCTCATGGCTGCCCGCGCTCGGCCTCGCCAAGGCCGCCGGCGCCGCGGGCCTCCTGCTGGGCATCGCGCTGCCGGCGATCGGCGTGGCCGCGTCGGTCGCCCTGCTCGTCTACTTCGCCGCCGCGGTGGTCACGGTCGTGCGGGCCCGCTGGTACTCACACATTCCCGCGCCCGCGATGTTCCTGCTGCTCGCGGCCGCCGCGCTCACCGTCCAACTGGCCGCCTAGCGGGGCGGCTCCTCCCGAGGCTCAGCGCTCCCTGGCCAGGGCGACCAGCGCCTTCGGGTCGTCGGCGTAGAAGCGGACCTCACGCACCGTGTGCGCCAGCAGCGTGAGCGGCTCGCGCAGGGCGACGTCGACGCTGGTCTGGCCGCCCGTGCCGAGGTGCAGCACCCCGTCCTCGACCTGCAGGGCGCGGCTGGAGGGGAGCGAGCGGTAGCGGTGGCCGACCCGGTCGACCGCCTCCCACGGGATCGTCACGTCGACCGAGGTGCCGTTGCGGATCCGGATGCCGGCATCGCCGACGAGGTGCGGGCTGGTCAGCAGCGCGCCGAGAAGGCCGATCATCCAGACGAGGCCGTAGACGCCGGCGGCGAGCGCGACGTAGCGGACCGCCGGCCACGCCACGAGCCGGGTGATGATCAGGTCGAGGATCGGGATCTCCAGCGCGGACAGGACGATGAAGACCACGAAGATGGGCTTGACCGGGCCCGCGTGCCCGAAGGCCACGTCGCCGGGCGCGAGCCTGAGGGGGCGCCGGGTGATCCACCGGTACAGCCCGCGCCACATCGCCGACTCGTAGGCGGTGACGGTCCGCAGGGCGCTCATCGGCGGCGGTACGCGGTCAGGGCCAGCGGCGCGAAAACCGCCACGAAGCCGGCCATCCAGAGCACCGTCCACAGCACCGGCCGGGCGACCGGCCCGCCGAGCATGAGTCCGCGCATGGCGTCCATGAGGTGGCGGATCGGGTTGACCGCGACGAACGCGCGCAGCCAGCCCGGCATCGTCGCCGGGTCGACGAAGATGTTGCTGGCGAACGCGAGCGGGAAGATCACCAGCGCACCCAGCCCCTGCACGGTCTGCGCGTCCTTCATCACCAGGCCGAGCAGCACCCACACCCACGACAGCGCCACCGCAAACCCCACCGCGAGGCCGCACGCCGCGAGCACCTGCCACACGCCGGTCTGGAAGCGGAAGCCGAGCAGCGAGCCGAACCCGATCAGCGCGCCGACCGCCACCACCTGCCGCACCACGTCGCCGCCGATCGCGCCGACGAGCGGTGCGGAGCGGGCCATCGGGAGGCTGCGGAAGCGGTCGAACACGCCCCGCTCCAGGTCCTGGTTGAGCGCGACGCCGACGCCCATCGTGGCGAGCAGCGTCATCAGGCCGATCATGCCGGGCAGCACGTACTGCAGGTAGTCGCGGGTGCTGCCGTCGATCGCGCCGCCGAAGACGTACACGAACAGGACCAGGAAGACCGCCGGGCCGAGGACCACGTCGGTCAGCACGAGCGGGTTGCGCTTGATCTTCACGACGCCGCGCCAGGTCAGCGTCAGATATTGGCTCACGGCCGTGGTCATGCGGCGTTCCTCTCCGGTACGTGCGACGCGCTCGCCGGCGCCCGGGTCGCGTGCCCGGTCAGCGCAAGGAACACGTCGTCGAGGCTGGGCAGGCGCAGGGCGAGCTCGGCGATCTCGATGCCGGCCTCGTCGACCCGCCACACGATGGCCGGCATCATCGCCGCGTCGGCGAGCGGCACGCTCAGCGTGCCCCGGGCGGCGTCCGGGACCGGCCGCCCACCGGCCATCGACTCCACAATGGACATCGCGTCGGGGAGGCGCGCCGCGTCGGCGAGGCGCAGGTCGAGCGTCTGGCGTCCGGAGCGGCGCTTGAGCGCGTCGGGCGTGCCCCGGGCCACCACCGTGCCCCGGTCGAAGACGGCGACGGTGTCGGCGAGCTGGTCGGCCTCCTCCAGGTACTGCGTCGTGAGCAGCACCGTCGTCCCCTCCGCCGCCAGGTCCCGCACCCGCGACCACAGCTGGCCCCGCCGCGCCGGGTCGAGCCCGCTCGTGGGCTCGTCGAGGAAGAGCACGCGGGGCCGGCCCACGAGGCTCGCGGCCAGGTCGAGGCGGCGCCGCATACCGCCGGAGAAGCCGCGCACCGTGCGGCCGCCCGCATCCGCCAGCCCGAAGTCGGTCAGCAGCTCGTCCGCCCGCCGGCGTGCCTCGGGCCGGGAAAGTCCGAGGATGCGGCCGAGCATGACGAGGTTGTGGCGGGCGGACAGGTCGTTGTCCACCGACGCGTACTGCCCGGTGAGGCCGATCAGCTCGCGCACGCGGTGTGCCTCGCGGCGCACGTCGAACCCGCCGACGCGGGCCGAGCCGGCGTCCGGCCGCAGCAGCGTGGCGAGGATGCGCACGGCCGTGGTCTTGCCGGCGCCGTTGGGCCCGAGCACGCCGAGCACGGTGCCCGCCGGGACGGCGAGGTCGACACCGTCGAGTGCGGTCACCGCGCCGAAGCGCTTGACCAGGCCGGTCGTCTCGACCGCGTACTCCATCGGCTCCTCCTCCTTTACATTGCAGTCGTAACGTAACATGCATGACGTTGCGGTCGCAATGTGAAAGCATGTGAGCATGCCGAAGGTGGTCGACCACAACGAGCGCCGCACCCGCATCGCCGAGGCACTGCTGCGGGTGGCGGGGGAGCACGGCCTGGAGGCGGTGAGCCTGCGCCACGTCGCCACCGAGGCGGGCGTGACCTCGGGGATGGTGCAGCACTACTTCCGGACCAAGGACGAGATGATGGCGTTCGCGCTGGAGGTGGTGCGGGAGCGCAGCGAGGCCCGCCTCACCGCGGCCGTCGCCGACCTCGGGCCCGACCCGTCACCCCGCGCGCTGCTGCGCGCGTTCGTGGCCGGGGTGCTGCCGCTCGACGAGGCCCGGCGCGCGGACGGGCGGGTGGCGCTGGCGTTCCTTGCCTACACGGCGGTGCGCCCCGAGGCCGCCGCACCGCTGCGCGCCGACACGGCCGCGATGCTCGCGTTCGTCGCCGAGCGGATCCGCGCCGGCGGCCCGCGTCCCGGGGTCGACCCGGACAAGGCAGCGGTGGGCCTGCTCGCGCTGATGGAAGGGCTTGGCGTGCACCTGCTCGGCGACCACTACGGGCCGGACACCGCGCTCGCCGCCCTCGACGCCCACCTGGACACGATCTTCAGGTAGGACGTTTGCGCCACGGCGGGGTGGGCATCGAAGGTCGCATGTTCGCCTTCTTCGTGGAGGGGTACGGCTGGCTGCCCAACCTCCGCCGCCGCACGACCGACGGCGTGGTCGAGACCCGCCTGCTCGGCCGGCGCGTGACGGGTTTGTGCGGTCCCGACGCGGCGCGCTTCTTCTACGACGAGGCGAACGTGCACCGTCGCGGCGCGATACCCGGCCCCGTCCAGGACACGCTCTTCGGCCGCGGCGGCGTACACCACCTGGACGGCGTGGACCACCGGCTGCGCAAGGCGATGTTCATGTCGATGCTGAGCGGGGACGGGATCGGGCTGCTGTCGCGGTACGCGGCCCAGGAGTGGGAGGAAGCGGCCGCCACCTGGGCCACCCGCGACCGGGTGGTGCTCTTTGACGAGACGGCGCGGGTGCTCGCGCGGGCGGTGGCACCGTGGGCGGGGCTGCGCCCCGACGACTCGCTCGCCGCCGACCTCGTGTCCATGGTGGACGGTTTCGCGACGGTGGGCCCCCGGCACCTGCGGGCGCGGCGCGCGCGGGCCGGCCGCGAGCGGTGGCTGGAGGGCGTCATCACCCACGCGCGCGAGAAGGGCGACGCACCGGCCGGCTCCGCGCTGGCCGCGATCGCCGAGCACGCCGGCGCGGCCGGCACCCCGCTTCCCCCGCGGGTGGCCGCCATCGAGCTGCTCAACGTGCTGCGGCCGACGGTGGCGGTCTGCTGGTTCGTCACGTTCGCCGCGCACGCCCTGCACCTGTGGCCCGAACACCGCGAGCGCCTGCGCGACGGCGACCCCGCGTACACCGACGCCTTCGCGCACGAGCTGCGCCGCTTCTACCCGTTCGCCCCCTTCGTGGGCGGCCTCGCCACCCACGACCTGGAGTGGGACGACCACCGCATTCCGGCCGGCTCGATCGTGCTGCTCGACATCTACGGCCAGAACCACCACCCGCTGATGTGGCCCGACCCGTACGGCTTCGCGCCCGGCCGCTTCCTGGACCGGCGGATCGGCCCCTACGAGCTGATCCCGCAGGGCGGCGGGGACCCGCGGACCGGCCACCGCTGCCCCGGCGAGGAGGTGACGGTGGCGCTGCTGGGCACGCTGCTGCCGCTGCTCGCGCGGCTGGAATACGAGGTGCCCGCGCAGGACGTGCGCATCCCGCTGGGCCGCGTCCCCACGCGGCCGCGCAGCGGCATGGTCCTCGCGAACGTCCGCGCTCCGGCGCTGCGGCCGGCGTGATGGAGACCCGCTGGACGCCGCTTCGCACGCTGGCCAGCGCGCTGGTCATCCTCCCGGCGGCGGTGATCTGCGCCCTGTTCGGCGCGGCACAGGCGCTGCTGCGCCCGAAGAACGGCACCTGACGCGCCGGGTCCAGCGTGAGTGCGGTGTACTGCCGCGCCGGCCTTGACAAGGTTTCTTGTCCGGACAAGACTCTTGTCCATGAAAGCCGTGGCGTCCGTGAACGACCTGGACACACTCCAGGTGCTCGCCCACCCCATCCGGCTGCGCATCCTGGCGGCACTGCGCAGCCCCGCGTCGGCGGCCGTGGTCGCCCGCGGCATCGACCAGCCGCGGCAGAAGGTCAACTACCACGTCAAGGAGCTCGAGCGGGCCGGCCTGGTCCGCCGCGTCGGTGAGCGGCGCGCCGGCAACCTGATGGAGAGCCTCTACGAGGCGGTCGCCGCCACGTTCGTGGTGTCGCCGCGGGTGGCCTGGACCGACCCGCGGCGCACCGGCGCGCTCGCCGACCAGGTGGCGCTCGAGAGCCTCGTCGCCGCCGGCGAGCGGCTCCAGCGGGCGGCCGCGCAGCTGCTCGACCGCGCCGCGTTCGACGGCGAGCAGATCGCCAGCGCCGCCGTCGAGGCCGAGGTCCGGCTCGCCGGCGAGGCGCAGCGCGCGGCCTTCCTGAGTGAGTACGTGGCGGCCGTCGGCCCGCTGCTGAAGAAGTACGGCGACCGGGACGGCGAGCCGTACCGCGTGATGCTCGCGGTCCACCCACAACCCGAGGAGAGGCAATGAGCGAGGAGCGGTTCGCGAAATACGAGAAGACGTTCACGCTGTCGGTGCCGGTGGACAAGGCGTGGCAGGCCTTCACCGACCCGAAGCTGATCGAGGTGTGGCTGACCGGCACGGTCGAGAAGGCCGACGTGGAGCCGGGCGGCCAGATCGCCTGGGCACCCGACGAGTACGGGCAGATGGTGTGGGACATCATCGACGTCGAGCCCGAGCAGAAGCTGACCTACCGCGAGGGCGCGGGCATCCTCCCGGTCGCCACCGAGGTGTCGGTGACGTTCGAGGAGGTCGAGGCGGGCACGAGGCTGACCATCACGCAGTCCGGCTTCGGCGAGGGCGTCGACTGGCAGGCCCAGATCGACAGCGTGGGCCTCGGCTGGGTGCAGACGCTCGCCGCCCTCGACCTGTACCTGCGCACCGGCGTGCGGCTCGACCGCTTCTTCACGTTCCGCGCCGACCTGGGCATGGAAGCCGACGACGTGCTGGCCGGCCCGCTGGTCCGCACGGTCAGCGAGGACTCGTTCGCCGCCCGCGCCGGCATCGAGCCGGGCGACATCGTCGTGCGCCTCGGCGACGCGCCGATCTTCAGCCGCGCGGACCTGTGGCTGTTCACCCGCGAGCACGAGGCCGGCGAGGACGTCGAGGTCGCGTGGGCCCGCGACGGGGCCGTCCACACCGGACGCGCGGCGCTCGACCCGGCGTTTCCCACGGGCTGAGGAGTGGATGCCGGTTGATCGATGGGCCGGTAGCCTGGTGCCGTGGCGCATATCGATCTGGGTATCGACGAGAAGCAGTTCCCTGGGATCATCGGACTGGCCAGGTATCGGCCGGAGACGGGCAAGCCGCTCTTCGATCTCGCCGACACCCTGCTCCACGCACCCAACAGCCTGTCGCGCGGCGAGCGCGAGCTGATCGCGGCATATGTCTCGAGCGGCAACGAGTGCAACTTCTGCCGCGACTCGCACTCCGCGTTCGCCGCCGCACAGCTCGACGGCGGCCTGCCGCTGGTGCACGACGTGTGCGTCGACCCCGGCGCTGCCGACATCTCGCCCAAGCTCCGCACCCTGCTGGCCATCGCCGCCGCGGTGCGCGTCGACGGCCGCGCCGTCACCACCGACCTGGTGGCGGCGGCGCGAGCCGAGGGCGCGACCGACGTCGAGATCCACGACACGGTGCTGATCGCGGCGGCGTTCTCGATGTTCAACCGCTACGTCGACGGCCTCGGCACCGTCGTGCCCGACGACCCCGCGGCCTACGAGATGAGCGCCCAGCGCATCGTGGAGCACGGCTACAGCCTCTGACCCGGCCGCGCCCGCCGCGCCCGCCCCGACCGTCGTTGATCAGGGACCTCGTGGGTGGAAACGCCGACCGACACGCCCGCCAACTCCCTGATCAACCGCCAGGGATCACGGGTTCGCTCTAGCCGCCCAGGTATGCGAGCACGGCGAGCACCCGGCGGTGGTCGTCGTCGGAGGGTGGCAGGTCGAGCTTGGTCAGGATGCTGTTGATGTGCTTGCTGACCGCCTTCTCGGTGATGACCAGGCGGGACGCGATCGCCGCGTTCGAACGGCCCTCGGCCATCACCGTCAGCACCTCGCGCTCGCGCGGGGTGAGCGTTGCCAGCTGGGCCGAGCGGCCGCCGCCGAGGAGCTGGGCGACCACGTCGGGGTCCATCACGGTGCCGCCGGCGGCGACCTGGCGCACCGCGTCGGTGAACGCGCGCACCTCGCCGACCCGGTCCTTCAGCAGGTAGCCGACGCCGCCGGCGCGGTCGCTGAGCAGCTCGCGGGCGTACACCTGCTCGACGTACTGCGACAGGATCAGCACCGGAAGGCCGGGCACCTCGCGGCGGGCGGCGATCGCGGCGCGCAGGCCCTCGTCGGTAAAGGTGGGCGGCAGGCGCACGTCGACCACCGCCACGTCCGGGCGGAGCGAGACGAGCGTGTCGGCGAGCGTGGCACCGTCCTCGACGGCGGCGACCACCTCGAAGCCGTACGCGGTCAGCATGCGCACCATGCCGTCGCGCAGCAGCACCAGGTCTTCCGCGATCACGACCCGCACGGGAGCACCGCCTCGATCTCGGTGGGGCCGCCGGGCGGGCTGCTCACGGTGACCGAGCCGTCGAAGGCCGCCAGCCTCCGCTCGATACCCCGCAGCCCCGTCCCGCGGGAGCGGTCGGCGCCGCCGCGGCCGTCGTCCTGTACCCGAAGTCTTATGTGGACGGCCTCGTCCACGACGGACATCCGGATGCGCGCGGCGCCGGCGTGCTTGATGGCGTTGGCGAGCGCCTCGGCGAGCACGAAGTAGGCGGCCGACTCCACCGGTGCGCTGAGCCGCCGCTCAAGGCGCACCTCCAGCTCGACCGGCACCGGGCTGGCGGCGGCGAGTGCCCCGGCCGCGCCGGCCAGCCCACGGTCGGCGAGCATGGGCGGGTGGATGCCGCGCACCAGGTCGCGCAGCTCGCTGATCGCGGAGTGCGCGCCGGCCCGCGCGTCCGCGAGCATCGCCTTGGCCGCGGCCGGGTCGGTGTCGAACATGTCCTCGGCCATCCCCAGGTTCATCGTGAGCGCGACGAGCCGGGCCTGCGCGCCGTCGTGCAGGTCGCGTTCGATGCGGCGCAGCTCGGCGGCGGAGGCGTCGACGGCGGCGGTGCGGGTCTCGACGAGCTGCTCGACCCGCGCGCTGAGCCGGGCGGCGGCGCCGGGGGAGAGCAGCCAGCGGGAGAGCAGGGCCTCGCCGCGGCGGTACCACCGGGGCAGGAAGTAGGCCGCCACCAGGATGACCGCGCCCATGCCGACCGCGATGTACGACCGGGTGGCGGTGGTGATCGGCAGCGCCTGGAACGTCAGGTCGGCGCTGGCCGGGAGCAGCCGGTAGAGGATCGGCGTGACGAGGCCCTGCACGCCCGAGGGCCAGAGCCCCCACACGAGCATCGCGGGAAACGCGCACGCGCCGCCGGCGAGCAGCCACGCCGTGTCGCGCCAGAACGTGGGGTCGGGCAGGATGTCGCGGATGCGGCCCGGCGCGGCGGTGTACGGCGAGAGGATCGCCGGCCGCATCCGCCGCCGCTGCCAATCCGCCAGGCGGCGGGCCAGCCCGGCCGTGTTGGCCAGCGCGGGCCCGCCCACCGGCGGCACGACGCACAGGATCAGGGCGAAGAGGGTGAGCATCAGCAGCCCGAGCGCGGCCAGCCCCACACCGGTGCTCACCAGCATGTGCCGCAGGTCCGGAAGCGCCCGCCTCATCATCCGCCCATTCTCACCGAGACCGGCTCCGGCGCCCGGACCACCCTTGGCGCCGAGGTGCGCGCCGGCCAGAACGCGGCCCGCCCGACCAGCGCGGTCAGGGCCGGCACGAGCAGCCACGACAGCACGAACGTGGACAGCAGCACCCCCACCGCCACCGCGAACCCGACCTCCGCGAGCGTCGCCGAGATGGTCAGCGCGCCGAACGAGGCCGCCAGGATCACGCCGGCCGCGGCCACGGGCGGACCGGCCTGGCGCAGCGCCACCCGCACGGCCTCGCGCCGCGAGGCGCCGCCGCGCAGCTCCTCCCGGATCCGGGCGATCATGAGGATGTTGTAGTCGGTGCCGATCGACGCGACGAACATGTACACGATCAGCGGCAGCGTGAACGTCAGCCCTGGCCGCCCCACCGCGCCCTGGAAGACCAGCACCGCCGCGCCGAGCGTGGCGACGAAGCCGCCGACCACCGCGCCGAGCAGGTACAGCGGCGCGAGCACCCCGCGCAGCATCAGCAGCAGCACAAGCCCGATTAGCAGGCCCGCGGCGGGCAGGATCACCCGCAGGTCCACCTCGACCACGTCGCGGATGTCGGCGAAGGCCGAGGTCTCGCCGCCCACGTACACCGTCGTGCCGGGCGGCGCGGCGGAGTGCGCGGCCGGGCGCAGCTCGTTCACCATCGCGTCGAGCGCCTTTTCGCTCAGCGGGTCGGCGGCGAGCAGCAGGTCGATCCGCGCCGCGTCGCCGGCGACCTGCACGGCGCCGAGGTCGCCCACAATGGACAGCGCGGAGAGGCGCCCGGCGTAGGCGGTCGCTGACTGTTCGCTCACTCCGGGACCGGAGAGGAACACCGTGGTGGGGCTCAGCGTCCCGGCCGGGAAGCCGGCTTCGAGGCGGTCCATCGTCCGCGCCGACTCCGTGCCGGAAGGCATGGCCTCGATGTCGTAGCTGGGCTTGTGTGCCAGGGCGGCGGCTCCGAGCGCCGCCAGGATGGCCACCGCGGCAAGGGCCACCGCCGTCGGGCGCCTGGCCACGAGGTTTCCGGTACGGGCGGCGAGCCCCGCCTTGGGTTCGGAGCGCCACGCCTTCGAGGGCCAGAACGCCCGGTGACCGAGCAGCGAGAACACCGCCGGTATCAGCGTGAGGCCCGCCAGCACCATCACGAGCACCGCGAACGCGAGCGCCGGCCCCAGAATCTGGAACGAGCCGAAGCCGGACAGCAGCAGCGCGCCGAACGACACGGCCACGGCGAGCGCGGAGACGCCGATCGCCGAACCGACCCGGGCGAGCGCGGCGACCATCGCGGTGCGCCGGTCCTCGCCGAGGCGCAGCCGCTCGCGGTACCGGTACAGCAGGAACACCACGTAGTCGGTGCCCACGCCGAAGAGCACCACCGGGAGCAGCCCGGTCACCGAACCGTCCAATGTGGTGCCGGCCGCCTTCGCCGCGATCGCGATGACCGCCACGACACCCTGCCCGACCATCGCGATGATGAGCAGGTTGAGCAGCGCCACCCACGGGCTGCGGAAGATGACGATCAGCAGCACCATGATCATGACGACCATGCCGACGCTGACGAGGATGTCCAGCCGCTCGCTGTCCTTGGCGACGGCCGCCTCACCGGTGTATCCGGAGCGCAGCGGGGTACCGGCGACGCGGTCCTCCGTGTCGGCGCGCAGCCGGGTGACCGTGCCGGAGAGGCTCGTGTGCCCCAGCTTCTCAGTGAACGTCACCTGCGCCAGCATCACCTTCCCGTTGGGCGACAGCGACGGCCCGTCCACGCCGCGCACGCCCGCGCCGCCGAGGCCTTCCACCACCTCGCGCCCCTTTGCCTGGTCGGCCGGGGCGAGCGGGGCGCCGTCCACACGGGACAGTACGAGGACCGCGGTCGCACCGTCCCCGTCCACGCTGGGAAACGCCTTCTCGGCAAACCTGGCCGCCTTCACCGACTCGTACTTGTCCGGCAGGAAGTCGGTCTCGTTCTGCCCCGCGACCGCCGCCGCGCCCTCCGGTCCCAGCACCAGGTAGCCGACCCCGCCCAACCCCATCACCACCACGAGCCAGGCCAGGATCACCCGCACCGGGTGCCGGACCACGGCCGTACCCCATCTCTCGAACACGTCGCTGCCCCTTGTCGAAGTCGTCACCGTCGACGCTATGGATCGGGTGGGTCGCCATCGATGGAGCGCGCTCGCCTCTTCGGGGTGGTGCCAGCACCACCTTTCGCCGGCCTTTCACCGCGTTTCGGCAGGGTGGGAGTGGATGGGAGTGAGGATCGAGGCGTGGAGTGTCGACGGTGTGGTGCTGGAGCGCTACCGGTACGGGCCCGGCCCGGCGGTGGCGTACCCGCGGCACGCGCACGAGGAGTACCAGGTCTGCCTCAACCTGGAGCTGCCCGGTCGGGTGTGGTACCGCCGCGCCTGGCACACGATCGCGCCGCGCAGCCTCACGGTGGTCGCGCCGCAGGAGGTGCACGAGACCCGCGACCCCGACGACCGCCCGGCCGGCGGCCGCTACCGCGTGTTCTACCTGGACCCGGCCGCGGTGGACGCCGTGGCCGGCGCCGCCGGACGGCCGGCCAGCGCAGACCTGCTCCTCCCGGCCGGCGACCTGTTCGACCGTTTCCTGACGCTGCACCGCGCGTACCAGGAACCTGAGTCGCGGCTCACCCGGGACTGCCTGGCGCAGGCGGCCCTCGCGGCGCTGCTGGACGGGCCGGGGAGCGAGCCCGCGCCGGCCCGCCGGGAGGCGCGTCGAGCGCGCGACTACCTGATGGACAACCTCACGGCCAACGTCTCGCTCGCCGAGCTCGCCCGGGTCGCGAGCCTGAGCCCGTACCACTTGGCGCGCACGTTCGCGAGCGAGTTCGGGCTGCCGCCGCACGCCTATCAGATCCAGGCCCGCATCGGGCTCGCGCGGCGCCTGCTGCTGGCCGGGCGGAGCGCGACGCAGGTGGCGTACGCGACGGGCTTCTACGACCCGAGCCACTTCGCGCGCCACTTCACGCGGGTGGTGGGCGTGCCGCCGGGAGGGTATGGAAGGTCAGCAAGAACGTACAAAGATGCGGAGCCGGCGCCGGCCTAGGCTGGCTCATCGAGGGCCGGGACGCGATCCGCGCGTGGGCGGCTGCCGAGGTGGTCGGCGGCCGGCTGGAGGTCGTCGAGGTGACGCCGATGGAGGGCGGCCAGGACCTGCTCGTGCGGTGGGCACCCGGCGGCTCCGGCGGCTGGGAGGCACGCTACCGGTTCACGTACGCCGCCGGCCTGATCTCGGTCGCGGACCTGCAGTACGCCTGATTGGGAGGACTGGTGGAGAACAGCGAACTGCCCCGGCGGGCCCTGGTGGCCGGCGCGATCGGCGTGGCGGGTGTGGCGGTGGCCGCGCCCTCGTCCGCGTCGGCCGCGGCACCGGGCCCGGCGCCGGGCGACCTGGAGGCGATCCGGTCGGTGCTGGACGGCATCGACGACGCCGTGGACGCCAAAGACTGGGCGCGGTGCCGCGCCTACTTCACGGACCGGGTGGACGTGGACTTCGCCGCGCTCGGCGGCGGGCCGGCCGCGCGCATACCCGCCGACGAGTTGGTCGGTGGGTGGGAGCGCAACCTGTACGCGGAGAAGGCCAGCTTCCACATGCGCACCAACCACGCGATCACAGTGGACGGTGACCGGGCGAGCGTGCGCTCCAAGGGATACGCGTTCAACCGCCTCGCCCGGCCGCTGGGCGACGCCCTGTGGGAGGTGTGGGGCCACTACACGCACCGCCTGGTGCGCACCCGCGGCGGCTGGCGGTGCACCGCGATCGGGCTGGCGAGCGTGGCGCACGCGCGGGGCAACGAGCTCGCCTGGACGTACGTGCCGCCGGAGTAGCCGCGCGTGGTGGTATGGGCGGGTGGAGTTCACGTACGTGACGCGGCGGCCGCCCGAGCTGGCGCGGTGGGTGGAGTCGATCTGGTTCGCCCGCGGCCGGATCGACTACCCGCGCGAGCGGATCGCGCCCACCGGCTCCACCGTCGCGGTCGTGGTGCTCGGCGACCCGATCCGGCTGGTGGCGGGCGACGGTCCGGCGTTGGTGGCGCGTGAGGGCTTCCTGCTCGGGCCGCACGACCGGCCGGTGGTGAACGAGCCGCTCGGCGAGACCCACTGCGTCGGGGTGGTGACCACGCCGGTCGGCTGCCTCCCACTCCTCGGCGTGGCACCGGCGCCGGTACGCGGCCGGGTGGTCGACCTGCGGTCCGCGTGGCCGGCCGCCGCCGACCTGCGCCGGGCGCTGTCGCGCGGTCAGGGCGCGGAGGAGGCGTTGGACGCGTACCAGAGCCTGATGAACCCGGGCGAGCCCGGACCGGCGGTGCGGCGCTGTGCCACCGCGGTCGCCGCTCTCGAGGCGGACCCGATGCGGCCGATCGTCGGCCTGGCCGCGGAGCTCGGGGTGTCGCACGGCCATCTGGACCGCGAGTTCACCGCGGTGGTCGGGCTGTCGCCCCGCGTGCTGTCCCGGATCCTGCGGCTGCGCGCCCTGCTCGCGGCGCTCGACGTCTACGGTCCGGTCGACTGGACGGGGCTGGCGGCGGCGCACGGGTGGTTCGACCAGAGCCACTTCATCCGCGACTTTCGCCGGCACACCGGGGTGACGCCTTCGCGGTACGTGGCCGCTCAGCGCGCGGCGTTCACGCCGGAGGTCGTCGAGCCGGGCTTCGTGCCAGAGGTGGACGTCGATGTGAAATCCGTCCAAGACGCGGGCCGGTCCGTGCGGGCACGCTCGCGGTTGTGACCACAGCCTTCACCGCGACCGCCACCGTCGAACGACCCGCGCCCGAGGTGTGGGCCAGGCTGACCGACTGGCCCACCGCGCCCGCCTGGATGCCGGGTGTGGAGAGCGTGCGGGTGGACGGGGCGCGGCTGACGTTCCGGGCGCGGGGGAGGGAACGGTCCGGGCGGGTCGAGGTGGTCGAGCCCGGCCGGACGGTGGTGGTGCACTCGGCGCAGGGCGGGGTGACGGCGGCGTACACGTACACGTGCGAGCCGGACGGCGACCGCACGCGGGTGACGCTGGCCGCCGACTGCCGGGCGGGCGGGGTGTGGCGCCCCTTCGGCGCCCTGCTGCGCGCGGCGATCCGGCGCGCGGACGGTGGCCAGCTGGCCGCCTTCAAGCGCGTCGTCGAGACGTCGTAGGGTGCGCGTCGGCTTTCCGCTGCCCGCGTTGGTGGCCGGGTCCGTGGCCCCGCGGTGATGGGCGAATCCGTTCACAACCGAGCGGGGTGGTCGCCGTTGCCGATGCCGATGCCGAGAAGCTGACAGATCCGCCGGGGTTGGCCGCCCGGGGGCGATCTGGGTGACCGCAGGGAGTGATCAACGGTCTGGAGATCACACCGGTTCCCTGATCGGTGTCAACGGAGGCCCCGTAGAGCAGATCGTGGTCGTTTGCTGCCCCTACAGGGGCAGCAAACGACCACGATCTGAACGGCGCCCGGGGTTGGGGTGAGCTGGGCGGCCGCGGAGGGTGAGGCCGCGGGAGAGCACCCCAAGAAAACGCTCCGCTGCGCTCCACGTTTCCCCGGGGGCCCCGCGCGACGGTCCGGACCACGACGGACAGTCGCGGTAGCCCGGATCTGTTTTCGCATTGGATCTTCTGAACGGCTACCACCTGACGCCGAAAATCTCTAGGCGTGGTGTGGTGGGGCTTGTAGGCGCAGCAGGGCGAGGGCCGCGTCCCGCGCGGTCGCGGCGGCGCGGGCGTCGCGGTGGTGGTCGGCGAGGACCGTCGAGCCCTCGACAAGCGTCAGAAACTGCCGGCCGAGCACCTCGGGGTCGGCGGCGCCGGCCGCGCGGGCGATGCCCACCAGCAGGTCGAGGTAGCGGTCGAGGTGGCCGGTGGCGACCGCGCGGGCCGGGCCGTCGTGCCGCTGGGTCGCCGCGTTCATGACCGCGCAGCCGCGGAAGGTGGCCTCGGCGTGCCGGCGCCCGACCACCTCGAACACGGCCGTGAGCTGGGCGGCGGGGTCGTCGCCGGCCGCCGCGACCGCCTCGCGCAGGCCGGCCACGAGCTGCTCACTGCGCGCTTGGAGGACCGCCGCGACGAGCCCGTCCTTGGAGCCGAAGTGCCGGTAGAGCGTCTCCTTCGACACCCCGACGGTCGCGCACAGCTCGGCGACTCCGATGCCGTCGAGCCCGCGCGTGTAGAGCAGGCGGCTGGCCGCGTCGATCATCGCGGCGCGGGTCTGTGCGGGGTCGAGGGTCGCTCCCTTGGCGACGGGCATGCATGAGATGGTACCGCTCGGTTCGATCTGTCTGCTAGCGTGACATCGAACCGATCGGTTCCATCTAGCGAGTCCTGTTGGGGTGTGAGGGTGTCCGACTTCCTGGTAACCGACCCGCCCGGCAACCTGGCGCCGGCGGCGAGCACGACGGCGGTGACGTTCGAGAGCGGCGGGGAGACGCTGCTCGGCGTGCTCCACCTGCCGGCGGGGCCCGGACCCCACCCGGTGGTGGTCGTGCTGCACGGCTTCCCCGGCAACGAGCGCAACTTCGACCTGGCCCACGCCCTGCGCCGCGGCGGGTACGCCTCGCTCGTCTTCCACTACCGCGGATCGTGGGGCGTCGGTGGCTCGTGGTCGTGGGGCAACGTGTTCGAGGACGCGGCCGGCGTCGTGCGCGCGGTGCGCGGCGGGGCGTTCGCGGCCACGCACCGCCTCGACCCGTCCCGCGTGGCGGTGGTGGGGCACAGCCTCGGGGGGTACACGGCGCTGCGCACGGCCGCCGCCGACCCGGGCGTGGCGGCGGTCGCCTCGTTCGCGGCCTTCGACCTGGGCGCGGGTGGCGTGGCGAGCCGGGCCGACCCGGCCGCGCGGGCAGGCTACGCGGCGGCCTTCGGCGAGGAGCTGCTGCCGCTTCGGGGCACGAGCGCGGTGGCGCTCGTCGACGAGATGGAGGCGATCGGCGCGGCCGGGCGGCTGGGTGCGCTCGCCCCGCGCCTCGCCGACCGCCCGGTGCTGGTGATCGGCGCCGGCGGCGACACGGTCGCGCCGCCGGAGGCGCACCACACGCCGGTGGTCGAGGCGTTCGCCGCGCTGCCCCGCTTCGAGCACCACCTCTTCCCGACCGACCACTCGCTCGCCGACCACCGGGTGGCGCTCGCCCGTACGGTCGCCGCCTTCCTGGACCGGTGGCTGCGACCATGACCCCGCCAGGTCGCCCGGCCGCCCGGCCGGTGGGCGACCTGACCAGCGGCCGGTCCAGCTGGCGGGCCGCCCGGCTGGCGCTGGGCACCGCCGCCGCGCTGGGGCTGGGCCGCTTCGCGTACGGCCTCGTGCTCCCCGCCATGGCCACCGACCTGCACTGGGACCTCGCCCGCGCCGGCGCGCTCACCACCGCCAACGGCTTCGGCTACCTGGCCGGCGCGCTCGCCGCCGCACCGGTCACGCGGCGGATCGGCCCGGCGGCCGCGTACCGCCTCGGCATGGTCGCCGGCGCCGCCGCCCTCGCCGCCAACGCGATCGACGCCGGCTACCCACCGCTACTCGCCGCCCGCGCGCTCGCCGGGCTGGCCGGCGCGCTGGTCTTCGTGGCCGGCGCCGTGCTGTCGCCCACGCCGATCTTTTTCGCCGGCACCGGACTGGGGATCGCGGTGAGCGGCGCGACGATACCGCCACTGCTCGACGGCCACCCGTCCCGGTGGCCGCTGGCCTGGCTCGGCCTGGCGCTCGCGGCGGCGCTGGCCACGGCCGCGAGCTGGGGCGCGGCCCGCCCGGCACCCGCCGCCGGGGTCCAGCCACCCCGCTCGCCGGTACGTCCACTGTGGCTGGTCGCGGTCGCGTACCTGCTCTTCGCGGCGGGCTACATCGCGTACATCACGTTCCTGTCCGCCTACCTCGACCAGCGCGCCGCCCCCGCCGCCCAGGAGGCGCTGACCTGGACACTGCTCGGCGCCGCGGTCATCGCCGCACCCATCCTGTGGCGCCGGCCGATCGCGCGCTGGCCGGGCGGGCTCGCCCTGGCGGCGCCGCTGGGTGCCATCGCCGTCTCCGGCGCGCTCCCGCTGCTCACGCCCCTGCCAGCGGTGGTGGTGCTGTCGGCGCTGGGGTACGGCGCCGCGTTCATGGCCGTACCCGCCGCGGTCACCGCGATCGTCCGCGCCCGCGCCGCCGCGCCACCGGCCCCCGTGCGGCTCCGTCCCGGCGTGGGCGCCATCGTCGTGCGGCGCGCGTCCGTGGCGCCTGGTCCCGGCGTGGGGGACCGGGCCGGTGCCGAGGCGCGGATGGCGACGCGGATGGGCGCGTTCACGGCGATCTTCGCCGCAGGTCAGACGGCCGGGCCGTGGCTGGCGGGCATCCTCGCCGACCGGACCGGGCCCGGTGCCACGCTGGCGTGGACAGCCGCCCTGTGCGCGGCCGGCGGCCTGCTCGCGCTCCTCACCCGCCCGGGGCCGACCAGCCGGCCCGGCCAGCCTGAGCAGCACAGCTGACCCGACCTGGCCCTACCAGTCGACCCGGCCGGCCGCGCCGCGCACCAAGGCAGACTCTGTGTCAAAGCCCCAACCGCGGCGGTTGCGCAGTCCAACCCGCGGCGCGCACGACCCCGCGGCGGGGGGCTGCGGGATGCCTCTCAAGCTGGGCGCAGCAATGCGCCCAGCTTCGGAGTGTGCCGCGGCGCGCCCGGCCCGCAGGCCGTGATCACGCGGGCAGTAGGAGCTGGACGACCGCGGAGGGTGAGGCCGCGGGAGCAACGGTCCGGACCACCGCGGACATCGCGGTAGCTCTCATCGTGGATCGGTCTGGTCAGGCGGTGCGCCAGGGGACGACGCGGTGCATGGCGGCCAGCGTCAGGGCGGTGACCCCGCAGGTCACGCCGGCGATGCCCGCGGCCGCGCCGGCGTACGCGGTCAGCAGCGTGCTGCGGGACAGTTCGTCGACCGGGGTCGTGGCCACGCCGTCGACCCACCAGAAGGCGCCGGCGGCGGACGCGAGCAGTACCACCGATGTGATCAGCAGCAGCGCGACGGCGAGTGGGCGGGCGTCGGCGGTCTTCACCCGCGCGTCCCGCCCCTGCGCCAGCACCAGCAGCAGGCCGGCGAGGGCCGCGCACCCGCCGACGATCAGCACCGCGCCGGCCACGTCGCTCGGGCGGTGCCAGCCCAGCGACATGGTGGCGACGCCGGCCACCGTCGCGTAGATGGCGCCCACCACCGCTGCCACGCCACGCAGGCGGGCCGGTACCACCAGGATGAGCGCGATCACCACGGACATGGCCACCGTCGCGTGGCCGCTCGGGAAGCTGTTGCCGGCGGTGACCCGTTCGGGGTCGACGCCGAAGTCCGGGCGGTACAGGCCGTGCTTGAGGACCTGGGTGACCAGGTTGGCGGCGGCCACGAACGCGGTGACCACGACGGTGAGCAGCACGCGGCCCCGCGCCAGCGCGATCACCGCGACCGCGATGGTCGCCACGGCGAGGGAGGCGACGGAGACGGCGTTGAGCACGGTGTTCGCCAGGCCGTCGACCCGGTCCTGGCCGATCGCGTTGCCTTCGAGGGCGACGGTGTCGAGCAGCTGGCCACGCTCGCTGCGCACGAAGAACCGCCACAGCAGCACGACCGCGAACGCCTCGGCCAGCCCCAGCACCACGAGCCAGGCGGCGGGAAACGTGACGGTGCCTTCCCGGACCTTGGTCCGCTCCCCAACGGTGGTAGTCACGGGCCCTTCATTCCCCGGCTCGCTCAACTTTCAACCCCTCGTCCGCGGAGGTAGGCAAGAACGGCTCGCACCCGTCGATGATCGTCCGTGTTGGACGGCGGCAGGTCGAGTTTCGTGAAGATCGCGTTGATGTGCTTGCCGACCACCTTCTCACTGACCGTGAGGCGGCGGGTGATCGCGGCGTTCGACAGGCCCTCGGCCATCAATCCCAGCACCTCCCGCTCCCGGGGCGTGAGGCGGCCCAGCGGGCTGCGGCGGCGGGCGAGCAGGTGGCGGACCACCTCCGGGTCGATGACACAGCCGCCGGCCGCGACCCGCTCGACCGCGTCGACGAAGTCGCGCACCTCCAGGACCCGGTCCTTGAGCAGGTACCCGATGCCGCCGCTCTCGGTCGCGGCGAGGATCGTGTCCGCGTACGCCGTCGCCACGTACTGGCTCAGCACCAGCACCGGCAGCCGCGGGTGGTCGCGGCGCAGCGCGATCGCGGCGTGCAGGCCCTCGTCGGTGTACGTGGGCGGCATCCGCACATCGGTCACCACCACGTCGGGCGCGTGCTCGCGGGTGGCGGCGGCCAGCCCGTCGGCGTCGCCGAGCACCGCGACCGCCTCGTGGCCGAAGCGGGCGAGCAGCGCCACGAGCCCTTCGCGCAGGAGCACCGCGTCGTCGGCGAGCACCACCCGCAGGCCGACGCTCACCACGGCAGCTCCACCCGCAGCACGGTGGGCCCGCCGGGCGGGCTGGCGAGGGTGAGGACGCCACCCACCGCGTCGGTACGGTCGGCGAGCCCCGCCAGCCCCGTGCCGCGACCCGGGTCAGCGCCGCCGCCGCCGTCGTCGCGTACCTCCACGACGAGGCGGTCGCCGTCCAGCCGCCCGCTCACCGTGACGGTGGTCGCGTCCGCGTGGCGGGCGGCGTTGGCGAGGGCCTCGGCGACGACGAAGTACGCCGTGGACTCCACCGTGGACGGTGGTCGCCGCGGCAGGTCGAGCGCCACCCGCACCGGCACCACCGACCGGTCGGCCAGGTCCGCGACGGCCGCCGCGAGCCCCAGGTCGGTGAGCACGCGGGGGTGGATGCCGCGTACCAGCTCGCGCAGCTCGGCCAGCGCGGAGCGGGCCTGCCCGGCGGCCTTGCGCACCAGCGGGCGCGCGGCCTCCGGCGCCTCGTCCAGCTCCAGCTCGATCGCGACGAGCGTGATCCCCAGCTCCAGGAGGCGCTGCTGGGCGCCGTCGTGCAGATCCCGCTCGATCCGCCGCCGCTCCACCTCGAAGGCGTCAACGAGGCGCGCCCGCGAGCTGGTCAGCGTGCGGACCGCGGCCTCCGCGCCGGGTCCGAGCAGCTGCCGCGCCACCGCGCCGTGCGCCAGGGCCGCGAGAGGCACGAGGTACAGGGCGGCCAGCGCGACCGCGAGCACCGCCAGCACGGCGAGCGCGGCGACGGCGGCCGCCACCGCCACGTCGAGGCTGCCGGTGTCCCCTTCGGACCGTGGCAGCGACACCGCGCCGAGCAGCAGCAGCGGCGCGAACGCGATCGCCGTCGCGGCCGCGTCGAGCAGGACGAGGAGCGTGCCGTGCAGCACCAGGTACGCCAGCTCGCGCCACGTGACCGGCTCCGCGTGGCGGGTCCGCAGCCACGCGACCACACCGGGGCGGTCGGGCCGGCGGTGCGGGTCGGGCGGCGGGGACCGCCGAGGAGGGCGAGGCGGCGGCGTTCGAGGGCGACCAGCGGCGCGGCGAGCAGCGGCCACCCGGCGCCCAGACCGAGGACCAGAGCCAGCGGTACCCACACCACCGTGACCAGGCCGGTGACGGCGCCGGAGGCCACGTACCCCAGCGCGCGCAGCGGCCACAGCGACCCCACGAAATGCCGCGGCCGGCCACGCAGCGCCTCCCACGCGGTGGCCGGGGTGGCTGTCATGCCCGACACCGTACGCGGTAGTGCCTGCCCCCAGACGCGGATGCGGGCCTGGGCTCACGCGCCGCGGCCGCCCCACCGCTTCGATGGAACCCATGCGACCGATCGAATGCCAGGGACTGCGCAAGCGGTACGGCCGGACGCTCGCCGTCGACGGGCTGACCTTCACCGTGGCGCCGGGGCGGGTGACCGGCTTCGTCGGCCCGAACGGCGCCGGCAAGTCCACCACCATGCGCGTCATCCTCGGGCTGGACCGTCCCGACGCCGGCACCGCGCTCGTCGGCGGCCGCCGCTACCGCGACCTGCGTACCCCGCTGCGTCACGTCGGCGCGCTGCTCGACGCCGGCTCGCCGGACCCGGGGCGGCGGGCCCGTGACCATCTACTGTGGATGGCCCGGTCGAACGGCATCCCACCGCCGCGCGTCGACGAGGTGCTGGAGCTGGTCGGGCTCGACGGCGTGGCGCGGCGGCGGTTCGGCGGCTTCTCGCTCGGCATGCGGCAGCGGCTCGGCATCGCGTCCGCGCTGCTGGGCGACCCGCCCGTGCTCCTGTTCGACGAGCCGGTCAACGGGCTCGACCCCGACGGCGTGCGCTGGATCCGCGGGCTGCTGCGCGGGCTCGCGGCGCAGGGACGCACGGTGTTCGTCTCCAGCCACCTGCTCGCCGAGCTCGCCGGCACCGCGGACCATCTCGTCGTGATCGGGCGCGGGCGGCTGCTCGCCGACGCGAGCGTGGCGGCGCTGACCGCCTTGGGCACCTCGCTGGAGGCGGCGTACCTGGCGCTGACCTGCGGGTCGGTCGACTACCCGGCGGGCCCGGCATGAGGCCGCTGCGCGCCGAGCTCACCAAGCTCCGCACGGCGCCCGGCCTGGTGTGGTGCCTGGTCGGGGCGGCCGCGGTCATGCTCGCGCTCCCGCTGCTCGCCTCGGCCGGAAACCCCGGGACCTACGACCGCGCGGCCTACGTCGACGAGTTCCGGTTCGTGCACCGGACGCTTTCCGGCGACGGTACGCTCACCGCGCGCGTACGCACCCCCGCCGCCGGCCACCCGTGGGCGATGACCGGGCTGATGGTGAAGCAGAGCGCGTCGCCCGGCGCGCGCTACGCGGCGGTGTTCGTGACGCCGGGCCACGGCACCCGGATGCAGGCCGACTTCACAGTGGACATCGCCGGCGGCGGCGCGGCCTCGTGGCTGCGCATCGCGCGGACCGGCGACACGGTGACGGGCTACGCCTCGGCGGACGGGGCGACCTGGCGCGAGGTCGGCCGGGTACCGATGGCGGGCCTGCCGGCGAGCGTCGAGATCGGACTGTTCGCCACCTCGCCGGGCATCACGCGCACCGTCGCCACGCGACCGGTGCTCGTGCCCACGCGCCCGGCGACCGCGCTCTTCGACTCGGTGAGCCCGGCCGGCGAGTGGCGCGGGACGGACGTCGGGCTCCCTAGTGGACGGTCCACTGTCGAGGCCCGCGACGTCCTCAGCGTGACCGCCCAGCCGGGCGGCGTCCTGAGCGTGACCGCCCAGCCGGGCGACATCCTCGCGCGGGCCGACGACGGGAGCCGGGTGGTGGCGGCGACGGCAGGTACATTCGCCGGGATGCTCCCGCTCGTGGCGCTGGGCGCGCTGGTCATGACCTCGGAGTACCGCCGCCACCTGGTGCGCACCACCCTCGCCGCGAGCCCGCGCCGCGGCCCGGTGCTGGCCGCCAAGGCGCTGGTAGCCGGCGGTGCCTGCTTCGCCGCCGCTCTTGTCGCCACCGCCGCCGCGCTGCTGCTCGCCCAGCCGCTGCTGCGCCGCAACGGCTACCGGCCGCCCACCTACCCTGACCCCTCACTCGGCGACCCGCGGGTGCTGCGGGTGGTGGCCGGTACCGCCGCCGCCGCGGCCCTCGTCGCGCTGCTCGGCCTCGGTGCCGGCGCGATCCTGCGGCGCGGCGCCGCCGCCATCACCGCCGTGGCCGCCGTGCTGCTGGTGCCGGCCGTGCTCACCCCGCTCCTGCCGGCGGGCGCCGGGACGTGGGTGCAGCGGCTGACCCCGGTCGCCGGGCTGTCGGTGCAGCAGGTGCGGGAGACCGACGACGCGTTCCTGCTCCCGTGGGCCGGCCGCCCGTGGGCCGGCCTGGCCGTCCTCGCGGCCTGGGCCGCGGCCGCGCTCGCCGTCGCATACCTGCTGCTGAGCCGGCGGGACGCATGACTCGGCCTTCCGGGCCGCGGCCCTTGAGGCCGTGCAGTCGTGACCGGCTTGTGCGGGACTTCGGGTCGTGCGGTCGTGGGCGGCTTGTGCGGGCCTTCGGGCGGGATGGACGCGGGCCGCTCGTGCGGGCCGTGCGTGCGGAGTGGACAAAGCTTTGGACCGCGCCGGCCACGGCCTGGCTGCCCCTTGCCGCGGTGTTCGCGACGGCGGGGCTCAGCGCGCTCGTCGGGGCCGCCGCCACGCCCGGCTCGACCGCCTGCGCGGATGGCTGCGACCCGGCCCGGCTCGCCCTCTCCGGCGTCTACCTTGGACAGTTGGCGCTTGTCGCGCTCGCCGTGGTGGCGGCCGCGGGGGAGT
Organism: Phytohabitans houttuyneae; assembly: GCF_011764425.1. NCBI lineage: Bacteria > Bacillati > Actinomycetota > Actinomycetes > Micromonosporales > Micromonosporaceae > Phytohabitans > Phytohabitans houttuyneae. The sequence continues at coordinate 318,944 of NZ_BLPF01000001.1, read as the reverse complement.
ACCGCCACGGGCTCGCCGCCACCACGCTGCTCGCGGTGCCGAGACGGCTTGTCGCGTTCACGGCCAAGGCGGTCGCGGTCACCGCCGCCGCCGTTCCGGCTGCCGCGCTGGCGGTCGCGGCGTCGCTCGCGGCCACCCGCCCACCGCTGCCGCCGGGGCAGGTCGTGCGGGCGGGCGCGGGCACCGCCGGGTACCTCGTCCTTGTCGCCCTGCTCGCGCTCGGCGTGGCCGCGACCCTGCGGCGGACCTCGGCCGCTCTTGGCGCGGTGCTGGCCCTGCTGTACCTGGCGCCGGTCGCCACCCGGTTCGTCACGGACGAGCGCTGGCGGCACTGGGTCGAGCGCGCCACCCCGGCACCGGACGGTCCGGCGGCGCTCGCGGTGTGGACGGCGGTCGCGCTGGCCGCCGGCGCCGCGACCGTCACCCTCCGCGACCCCTGAGCTGGTCGAGCACGTGAGCCAGGTGGTGGGAGGTCGCCCAGGCGCGCCAGTCGGTGGGGTTGCCGGTCCCGGCCGCCCTTTCCGCCCGCAGGTTGATCTCGGCGTCGCCCCACGAGTACGCGGCGCCCGCCGCCGGCCAGTGACTTGCCTGTACGAGGTGCTCGCACAGGTCGTACATCACGGCGCTGCCCCCACCGTCCCGGGCCCACCGGTAGATCCACCACGCGTCGCCGTGCGTGTATCGGAGGCTCGGCATCGGCAGCCAACCCTTGCCGGTCATGGCGGGATGGGCGATCGCGTAGTCCCCGTAGCCGACGTCGAGATCCCGCAGCCGTGTCCACAAGAGGTGATCCCAGCGCCGGACTCGGGTCGCTTTGTCGGTGGGCAGGCCGGAGATGCTCTCGCGCATCGCACCCGCGGCCACGGTGATCGACTGCCATCGGTGGCGGCGTGCCCATGAGATGGTCTTGCGGACTATCGGCTCCGCCGCGGTCAGGTCGCGCTCGGACAGCACGGAGCCGGCGTCCACGACCAGCGCGCACTGCTCGACCTCCAGCTCCGTGCGCAGCCGCATTCGGGTCAGTCGTGCCTCGGCTTCCTCGTCGTCCGCGCCGGCGTCCGCGATGGACAGCCGGACAACCGCCTGGCGGTCGTGGAGCGCCGCCGCTTCGCCCGCGTCGCTCAGCCGCTCGTCGCTGTCGTCCAGGCGCACCACGGGACGCATAGGCGTGCCCAGATGCATGAGGTCCTCGGCGATGTCCAGGATCGGTCTGCGCCATCCGCTGGTGGGATCGGGAAGGTGGCCCACATCGACGGCGATCGTGAGGCCGGCAGGCACCCACTTGACGGCCTTCTTGCCAAACGTGAAGGCGTCGCGGATGGGCCCCTCCTCCGAGGGCGGCACCTCCAGAACGGGCAGGACCTGGACCTCCGGCGGCACGGTCAGTCGTGCGATCGCCTTGAACTCGCCGGCACGTCCCTTCAGGATCGGTACATAGGAGGCCATCACCGCACCTTGCTTCGAATGCCTCCATCCAGGTTCAACGATGAGTAGTTGAATGGCAACAGCGCGTGTTGTCAGATATTTCGTCACCACCGACGGTGACGAAGGCGACTCCTCGGTTAATCATTTGCGGGTGGCGGACGGCCTGGTTACCGTGGATGGCGATGTGATCCACAGACACCCCGTCGCGCCCGCGTCCGAGGCACTGCCCGGCGGGCGGAAGCGTCTATCCCGCGGTGGTGTTCCGTGTCACGTCATCCCCTCATCGCTCAGGATCTCGTCCGCACGTTCGGCGCCCGCCGCGTGCTCGACGGGGTCTCCTTCGTCGCCGCGCCCGGCCACCGCATCGGCCTGATCGGCGAAAACGGCACGGGCAAGAGCACCCTCCTGCGCCTGCTCGCCGGCGTGGACGAGCCGGACGGCGGCTCCGTCGTGCGGCCGCCCGACCTCGGGTACCTGCACCAGGAGATGCCCTTCGACCTCGCCGCCACCGTGCGTGACGTGGTCGACGACGCGCTGCGCGAGGCCCGCGCCGTGCTCGCCGGGCTCGACCGGCTCACCGCCGCGCTGTCTGCCACGCCGGAGACCGATGCCGGATACCCGGCGCTGCTGGCCGAGTACGGCGAGTTGCTCGACCGCGCCCAGGAGACCGAGGCGTGGGACGCCGACCGGCGCGCCGGGATGACGCTGGCCGGGCTGGGGCTCGGCGACCTCGCGTACGAGCGGACGCTCGGCTCGATCTCCGGCGGGCAGCGGGGGCGGCTCGCGCTCGCCGCGCTGCTGATCCGCCGTCCCGCGGCGCTGCTGCTCGACGAGCCGACCAACCACCTCGACGACGCGGCGGCCGGGTTTCTGGAGGAGCAGCTGCGCGGCCTGCCCGGCGTGGTCGTGCTCGCCAGCCACGACCGCACCCTCCTCGACGCCGCCTGCACCGACCTCATCGACCTCGACCCCGCGGTGGACGGCCCCACCCGGTACGGCGGCAACTACACCGACTACCAGGCCGAGAAGCGCGCCGAGCGGGAACGGTGGCAGCGCCGATTCGCCGAGGAGCAGGAGGAGCTCGGCGAGCTGCGGCACTCGGTCGCGGTCACCGCGCACCAGGTGGGGTACGCGCGGCCGCCCAAGGACAAGAACAAGATGTCGTACGGCATGATCGGCAACCGCGTCGAGCAGCAGGTCTCCCGCCGGGTGCGCAACGCGACCCGCCGCCTCCACGAGCTCGAACGCGACCAGGTCCGCAAGCCGCCCGAGCCGCTGCGCTTCCGGGCGTCCGCGCTGGCCAGCGACGGCGGCGAGGGGCTGCTCGTGTCGGTGCGCGACCTGTGCGTGCCCGGACGGCTCCGCCTCGACCGCCTCGACGTGCCCGCGAGCGACCGCCTGCTGGTCACCGGCCCCAACGGCGCGGGAAAGTCCACATTGCTCGCCGTGCTCGCCGGCACCCTCCACGGCACCGGCGAGGTGCGGCGTCGGCGCGGCCTGCGGGTCGGGGTCCTCACCCAGGACACGGCATTCGACCGTCCAGATCGGACAGCGCACGACACGTACGAGCTGGCGTTGGGGCTGGAGCGGGCGGAGTCGGTGCCGCTGCGGTCCCTGGGCCTGCTCGCCCCGCGCGACATCGCCCGCCCGGTCGGCGAGCTGTCGGTGGGCCAGCGGCGGCGTCTCGCGCTGGCGTTGCTGGTGGCCGACCCGCCCGAGCTGCTGCTGCTCGACGAGCCCACCAACCACCTCTCGCCGCGGCTCGCCGACGAGCTGGAGGAGGCGCTGGGCACCGGACCGGGCGCGGTGGTCATCGCCAGCCACGACCGCTGGCTGCGCGCCCGCTGGCCCGGCCGGGAGCTCGCCCTGACCGGCGCCGCCTCGCCCGCGCCGTGATTTTCAGAGCAGATGTTTGCCCCGGTCCGCGTCAGCGCCTGACCGCACGCTCCCGCGGGCACCGCTCCGGTCGGCGGCTCGCCAGGGCTCGCCGAGATCCCCGACCTCCGCTGCCGGGTCCGCGGGGCAAGCCCGGACTCAGACGCGGCGGAAGCGGGCGATCAGCGCGACCGTCGAGACCATCAGCACGCAGAAGCCGACCGGGACGGCGAGCGTCCACCACGCGTCCTCGGTGAAGCCGAGGACGACCGCGACCGGCACCCCGAAGAGAATCGCCAGGACGCAGGCCCACTCCCACAGGTCGCTGTCCGGCGGCGCGTGCGGCGGCTGCCCCGGCAGGGGCAGGGCGGGATGGGGTGCCGGCAGGTCGGCGAAGACGCGCAGCAGCTCGCCCTGGTCGACGGCGCGCTCGCACGCCTCCAGCCGGCGCGCGAACTCCTCTTTGTCGAGCCGCTCCTTGCGCAGGTGGTCGGCGAGCGCTTCCCGGGCGGCCTGCCTCTCGGGCGTGCCGATCCGCAGCACGAGCCGGTCGGACGGCAGATCCTGCAGGCTCACACCAGAGAGCGTAGACGGCGGGCGCCCCCGACGGGAGGCGCCCGCCGCTGCTCAGAACGCCGTCAGGCCGGCGCCGAACGGGTACAGCGGGTTGCCGTAGGTGGTCGGCACGGGCTGCCCGGCGTCGATCCGCGCGCGGATCTCGTTGCGCTGGGCGGCGGTGGCGCCGAGGTCGTACGGCAGGTCCCACTGCTCGTTGGCGTCCGCGAGCACGTCGCTTCCGCCCGGCCGCAGCACCTGGTCGAGCGTGCGCGGCAGCTGCCACGGCAGCTTGCCCCGTGGCTGGTAGTCGCCGAAGAGCAGGCCGGCCGCGGCCGGGCCCATCTCCTCGCCACCGCGGTACGTGACCACCACCGCGCTGGCCAGCGTGTGCCAGTCAGTGATCACGTAGGGCCGCGGCATGACCAGCAGGACGACGACCGGGATGCCCTGCCGCTGGAAGTTCTGGATGACCGCCAACTGGTCGGCCGGGAGGTAGGGCTGCTCCTTCACCCAGTTGGTGGCGTGGGTGTACGAGCTCTCGCCGACCGCCACCACCGCCAGCTTCGGCGACGGCCCGGTGTCCTGGTACACGTTGACGCCGGCCCGCGCCGCCCTCGCCCGGATGGCGTCCAGGAAGGTCTGCGAGCCGTACTCCTGGTGGAAGAAGCTCGTCCAGATGCAGCACGCGCCGGAGTCGGCCGCGCGCGGCCCGGCCACCACGATGTTGTCGCCGGCGTTGAGGCGTACCGGCAGCACGCCGGTGTTGCGCAGCAACGTCATCGACTCGCGCGCCGCCTGGTTGGCGAGCCCCGTGTACTGCGGCATGTGGAAGCGGTACGGGCCGTTGACCGGGTCGCCGTACGGGTTTTCGAAGATGCCGAGCTGGAACTTCAGCCGCAGCACCCGCCGCACCGCGTCGTCGATCCGCGCCGCCGGCACACCCGCCGTGAACGTGCCGATGCTGTACCCGGCCGCGCCCGGGTCGGCACCGCCCATCACGTCCGAGCCGGCACGCGCCGCGCCGACCCACGAGCCGGACGGCAGCCAGTCGGTGGTGATGAGGCCGGTGTAGCCGAGGTTCTGGCGCAGGTAGTTGAGGATCGGCGCGCTGTCGCCGGCCCCCGGCCCGCCCGGGTCGAGGAACGAGCTGCCCGCGTACCCCGGCATGATGTTGACCGCGCCGGCCTCCATCGCGGCGCGGAACGGGATCATGTGGTACTTGATCGTGACGGCGTCGTAGACGATCAGCGCCTCGCCGCCCGCGCCCTCGCCCGGCCAGTGCTTGACCGTGGCGAGCACCGACTGCGGGTTGAGCTCCGGACCGCCCTGCAGGCCGGCGACGAGCGCCCGCACCTGCGCGGCAGCGACCTCGGCGCTCTCGCCGTTGCCCTCCTGGATGCGCGGGTAGATCACCTTGGTGCCCACCTCGGCCAGCGGCCCGAGCACGCCCCGGGTGCCGACCTCGAGCTGCTCGCGCCGCTGCATGTCGCCGAGCCGGTAGTCCAGCGGGTAGTTGCGAGCCGCCGCGAGCGCGCTCTGCGTCGGGTAGGTCGTCTTGTACCCGTGGATGGTGTCGCCGGCCGAGACGAACGGGATGCCCAGCCGCGTGCCGCTCGCCCGGATGAGGTTGGCGTGCAGGTCGGCGGCGTCCGCCGGCCCGAAGTGCCACCCCGACTGGGCGAACGCCTGCGCGTTGTAGAACATCTGGTACGCCTTCTCCTCGAGCGTCATCCGCCCGAGCAGGTCGTTGACCCGCGACTCGACCGGCAGGCGCCAGTCCTCGTACGGCTCGATCGCGCCGTTGCGGTTGAGGTCTCGCGCGCCGTTGACGATCCCGACGCCGTCGGCGACCGTCTCCAGCGTGGGGACGTACAGGCCGAACTGCCTGATGTTCGACGTGGCGAGCGTGCCGCCGGAGCCGTTGACCGCGACCACGTACCACTTGTAGGTCCACCGGTCGGCGATGTCCCAGGTGGGCGTGTAGCTGGTGCCGGTCGGCTCGGCGACCTTCGTGTAGAGGTCGATGAGGTTGCCGGTGGCGGCGAAGTCGTAGTCGGTCCGGCTGATGTTGAGCCACACCTGGTAGCGGGCGGCTCCGCCGACGGCGGCCCAGGACAGCGGCGGCCGGCGGGTACTCGTGATCATGGCTCCGTTGGCCGGGGCGCTGAGCTGGAACTGACCTGTCGTGCCCGGCGGCCGCGTAGGCCCGGACAGCATCGGCGGCGTCGTCGCCTGGTTGTCCACCTGCCCGAAGACCTGAAACTCCCACAGCGAGTACCCGTAGCCCGTCGCCCGCGCGGTGCCGGTCAGGCGGATGTAGCGCCCGGAGCCGGTCACCGCCGGCCGCTCGGTGCCGCCCCGCCCGGCGGTGGTGGCGTAGGCCTGCGTCCAGGTGGTCCCGTTCGCCGAGATCTCGATGCGGTACGCGCTGGCGTACGCGGCCTCCCACACGAGCGTCACCCCGGTGATCGCGGCCGTGCCGCCCAGGTCCACCTGGATCCACTGTGGATCGGCGAAATGGCTCGACCACCGCGTGGTGGTGCGCCCGTCGAGCGCGGCCGCCGGCGCGTTGCCGCCCTCGTGCGAGGAGGCGGTCACGTTCTTGAACTCGGCGATGTTCGTCCCGCCGGCGGGCGGCTGGCTCGTCGGCGGCTGGCTCGTCGGTGGCGTCGTGGGGGCGCCGCCGATGGTGCCGAAGACCTGGAACTCCCACAGGGAGTACCCGTACCCGGTCGCGCGCGCGGTGCCGTACATCCGCACGTACCGCCCGGAGCCGCTGACGGCGAGGGTCTGCGTGCCGCCGGTACCGGTCGTGGTGGCGTGGATCTGCGTCCAGGTGCTGCCGTTGGTCGAGGTCTCGATCCGGAAGCCGGTCGCGTACGCCGCCTCCCAGGTGAGGACCACCTGGTCGATCGCGGCCGTGGCGCCCAGGTCCACCTGGATCCACTGTGGATCGCTGAACTGGCTGGACCAGCGGGTACCCGGATTGCCGTCCACCGCGAACGGCGCGGCCATCCCCTCACCCTCGATGGACGAGGCGGTGGCCGGTTTCCCTTGGGAGATCAGGGGACCTGCCGCGTCGGCCGGCCCCTGCGCGATGGCAACCGCGCCGAGCAGGCCGGCGACGACCACTGTGAGCGCGGCGGCGAGCGCTCGGCGTGGTCGCGCACGGACAAGGGAGTACTGCGACATGACACCTCCTGGCGTCGGGCGAGTGAAGGCACCGCCCGAGGCGGACCCGCGAAAGGGCCGCCACAGCGCCGAAGAGGCGGTTCTGAAACATCAGGGTCATCGACAACCCTCCACGCGTCAAGGCTCGGCTTTTCCGTAAGGCCCCCGGGTGCGGAAAGTCGTGCATAGAAGTTGTGCATAAGTTTTGTGGAAGCTACGGTGAGTGGCATGGACGAGTCCGGCGTCACGCTCGACAGCAGGCAGCTGCGCGTGCTCGCGCACCCGCTGCGCTCACGCCTGCTCAGCGCGCTGCGCCTCGACGGCCCGGCCACCGCCACCACCCTCGCGGCCGCCATGGGCAGCAACACCGGCGCGACCAGCTACCACCTGCGCCAGCTCGCGGCCGTCGGCCTGGTGGTCGAGGACGCGGAGCAGGGGCGCGGCCGGGAGCGCTGGTGGCGGGCCGCGCACGACAGCCACAGTTGGTACAGCCGCGACGTCGCCGGGGACCCCGACGACCGGGCCGCCGCGACCTGGCTGACGGAGTACCAGGTGCGCCTGTTCGCCGAGATGATCGCCGGCTGGGTCCGCGACCACTACACGCACCCGCCGGCCTGGCGGGACGCCGCCGAGGTCAGCGACTTCGGGCTCACCCTGCCGGCCGACCGGCTGCGCGCGCTCAACGACGACCTGCACGCGGTCATCGAGCGGTACGAGCGGGAGGCCACCGGCGAGGGCGAGCAGGTGCTGGTGTTCATCGCCGGCTTCCCGCGGCTCCCGTCGGCGCCGGGCGGATCCGAGTGATGAGCGCGCGCGGCGCCCGCCGGCGCTACCTGCTGCTGCTCGGGCTGCGCTGGCTCGCCACCGGCCTGGTCATCCCCATCCTCGTGCTCCTGCCCCTCGACCGCGGCCTCACGCTGAGCCAGGTCGGCGCCGCCGGTGTCGCGCAGGGGCTGCTGGTGCTCGCGCTGGAGCTGCCCACCGGCGGCCTCGCCGACGCGCTCGGCCGGCGCCCGGTCCTGCTCGCCGCCGGCGTGATCAACCTGGCCTCGTTCGCGCTGCTGGCGGTGGCCGGGTCGCTGGCGCTGTTCGTGGCGGTCTTCGCGCTGCAGGGTGTCTACCGGGCACTCGACAGCGGCCCGCTCGACGCGTGGTACGTCGACGCCGCCCTGGCCGGCGACCCCGGCGCCGACATCGAGAGCGGCCTCAGCCGCGGCGGCGCCGTGGTCGGCGTGGCCATCGCCGCGGGAGCGCTGGCCGCCGGCGGGCTCGTCGCCCTCGACCCGCTGCCCGGCGTCAACCCGCTCGCCGTGCCGGTGCTGGCCGCCATCGCGGTCCAGGTGGTCGGGCTCGTCGCGGTCGCGCTGCTGCTTTTCGAGGTACGGCCGGCGGGCGGCACCGCACCCCTGCTCGCCTCGGTCCGGCAGGTCCCGGGCACGGTCCGCGCCGCGCTGGGGCTGCTGCGCCGCTCCCGCGTGCTGGCCGCGATCGTGGCGGTCGAGCTCTTCTGGGGCTTCGGCATGATCACGTTCGAGACGCTGCTCCCGGTCCGGCTCACCGAGGTGGTCGGCGACGCCGACACCGCCGCCACGCTGCTCGGCCCCGCCGGCTCGGCCGCCTGGCTCGCCTCCGCCGCGGGCGCCGCGCTGGTCCCGCTGGCGAGCCGCCGGATCGGCGCGCCGTGGACCGGCGCCCTGCTCCGGGTGCTCCAGGGCGCCACCGTCGTCGGTATGGCAGTGCTGGCCGGCCCGGTGGGCGTGCTCGCCGCCTACCTGCTCTGCTACACCGTGCACGGCGCCGCCAACCCGGTCCACATGGGACTGCTGCACCGCCAGGTCGACGGCCCGTACCGCACGACGGTCCTCTCGCTCAACTCGATGGTCGCCCAGCCGGCGGGCGCGCTCGGCCTGCTGGTCCTGACCGCCCTCGCCGACGCCACCTCGGTCAGCACGTCGATGCTCGTGGGCGCCGCGGTGCTCGCCGCCGCCGCCGCACCCTTGTACCTGGTCGCCCGCGGCCGCCCCACGACGCTGGCGGCCGCCGAGAAGGCCGAGCCTGTCGGCTTGTCGACCTAGCCGGCGTTCAAGGGCGGCGCAGGACCCGGGCGACACCGACGGCGATCGTCGTGGCCAGCAGCCAGCCGACCATGACCAGCGCCGCCGCTCCCCACGCGGCGGCGCCGACCGGTCGGTAGGCGGCCTCCTGCTGCAGGTCCGCGACAGGTAGGAGCAGATCCAACGTGTACAGGTAGAGGTCGGCACGCCCGGCCCGCCCGGCTTGCTGCGCCTGCGGCGGCACGACCTCGAAGAAGACGGCGCCGGCCATCCATGCTGCAAGGAGCCAGAGGGCGGCAAGCCACGGCCGGTAGCCGTAGCCGAGCACCCCATCCTGCAGGCGCCCCCAGACCTTGCCCAGAGCCTTCAGCGTCTCGCGGCGGTGGCGCTGCCCGGCCAGGAGGACGGCACGGGCCTGGTCGTCGTGACCGAGTCGGCGGTAGAAGGCGGCCAGCTGGTCGTAGGCCTCGGGCAGATATCCAGACGGCTCCCGCCGCAACCAGGTCAGCCGCTGTTCTAGGGAGGCCGGGCTGCGGATGGCGTCGTACGTGAAGCCTTGCAGGTGCAGTACGTCCGGCCAGGTGGCCGGGTCGTCCCACAGAACCCCCACATGGGCGTACGTGAGGTCCGCCTCGCCGTCGATCCGGGTTGCCGTCTCCAGTACCAGCTGGTTCGACCGCAGGTGCCGGCAGGAGAGGGCCTCGCCGTCGGGTGTGGATAGATGGGCATGGCCGAATGAGATCCGGCTGCCGACCTGTGCGGACGTGACGCTCACCCGACCGTTTGCGGTGAAGCCGGTGTTCAGGTTGGCGACCGCGCCGACGGTGAGACCGCGAGCGGTGAGCGCGCGGCCAACCGGCGAGTTGATCGTCGCTCCTTCCATCAGAAGCGACCCGTCGATCTTCGCGTCGTCCAGCACGATCTCGCCATCGCTGGTGAAGCCGAAGTTGGCGCGCAGGTCCTGGCCGACGAAGAGCCGGCTGGCATCAAGCGTCGCGGCCTCGGCCCGCAGTCGCGCCCGATCGAGCACCAGCGCGCCGTCGATGCAGGCGCCCGCCAGCTCGATCGGTCCGGTACACCGCACCGCATCCAGGTTGAGATTGCCGTCCAGCGTCGCCTTCGCCGCACGCAGGCCACGCAGGGTGGAGGCCTCCAGGTTGAGTTCGCGCAGGTGCGTACCGATCATCTCGATACGACTGTCGAACTCACATCTGGCCATACGGACGGGTGCCGCGACATCACCGTAGGAAACGTCCAGGACACCTGTCACGTGCGCCCCGACGACAATGATCGCTCCGACGTGGCCGGGATCGGCGACCTGCGCGCCGAGCATCAGCGCGCGGACGACAGACGCCCGTATCGTCCGGTCTTCGGCCTCACTCAGATCGACAGGCTCCCGGCGCGGGAACGCCTGCCAAAGTCGTTCCTCGGCCACTGTGCGCTCGACGTCGTCCACCGGCACATCGTCCTCGATCGGGACGGTGGGTGGGGACGGGTTTCGGGGCGTAAGGCCTGGGTACGGGGTACATCGGATGCAGTGTGTCCAAATAGGACCATGAGCGCACATCCGTTCAATCGCTTAGATCGAGAATTAAATCGATGAAGTCCTATTGAAGGATTCAATCGGGTGCAATAGGGTGCGTATAGAGCCGCACCAGGCAGGCGTAGAGGGTGAAAGACGGACCCGTCGCCGCGCTGGTGCAACAGCCGCCCGAGGTCCGGGCCGGGTTGGCTGACGTTCCGGTGGTGCGCCCGTCGGTGATGGCCGTCGCGCGGGTTTCCGCGGGCCGCCGCCCCCGGGAGGGCCGCAGGCGCGAAGGGGAGCGCCGTGCGGTCGTGGGTCCTTCCGGGGTCCGTGCAAACGCGACCCCAAGGAGTGTTCACATGCACGTCAATCGTCGGTTGCGTCGCGGCCTCGCCGTGGCCGCCGCGTTCACGCTGATGGCGGGTGCGGTCGCCGTCAGCACCGGCTCGGCCAGCGCGCTGGCGCGGGTCGACAACCCGTACGAGGGTGCCCAGGTCTACGTCAACCCGGAGTGGTCGGCGCAGGCCGCGGCGAACGGCGGCGGGGCGATCGCCGACCAGCCGACCGCGATCTGGCTCGACCGGATCGCGGCGATCGAGTCCGGTTCCGCCGGGTCCAACACGATGGGTCTGCGGGACCACCTCGACGAGGCGCTGTCACAGGGCGCCGACCTGGTCCAGGTGGTCATCTACAACCTGCCCGGCAGGGACTGCGCCGCGCTCGCATCCAACGGCGAGCTCGGCCCGGACGAGCTGAGCCGGTACGAGTCCGAGTACATCGACGTGATCGCCGGCATCCTGGGCGACGCGGCCTACGCCAACCTGCGGATCGTGACGATCATCGAGATCGACTCGCTGCCCAACCTCGTGACGAACGTCAGTCCGCGGGAGACCGCCACGCCCGAGTGCGACGTCATGAAGGCCAACGGCAACTACGTCAACGGCGTCGGGTACGCCCTGGCGCGGTTCGGCGCGATCGAGAACGTCTACAACTACATCGACGCCGGGCACCACGGCTGGCTGGGCTGGGACGACAACTTCCAGGCCTCGGCCAACATGTTCCTGCAGGCCGCGCAGGCCAACGGCGCGACGCCCGCGGACGTGCACGGCTTCATCACCAACACGGCGAACTACGGGATCCTTGACGAGCCGTTCTTCGACGCGAACACCGTCGTCGGCGGCAAGGTCGTGCGCGAGGGCAACTCGTCGTGGATCGACTGGAACCGGTACGTCGACGAGCTGTCCTACGCCCAGGCGTACCGCAACCTGCTCGCCGGCATGGCGTTCGACGACAACATCGGCATGCTGATCGACACCTCCCGCAACGGTTGGGGCGGGCCGGACCGGCCCACCGCGCGGAGCACGTCGAGCGACCCCGAGGCGTTCGTCAACGAGTCCCGGCTCGACCGCCGCATCCACCTCGGCAACTGGTGCAACCAGTCCGGGGCGGGCATCGGCGAGCGGCCGACCGCGTCGCCCGAGTCGGGCATCGACGCGTACGTGTGGATCAAGCCGCCGGGCGAGTCCGACGGCGCGAGCCGCGACATCCCGAACGACGAGGGCAAGGGCTTCGACCGGATGTGCGACCCCACCTACCAGGGGAACCCGCGCAACCAGAACAACCCGTCCGGCGCGCTGGCGGACGCCCCGCTGTCCGGGCACTGGTTCCAGGCGCAGTTCGAGGAGCTGATCGCGAACGCGTACCCGCCGCTGTAGGCGGAGAAAGACGCGCGGCCCGGTGTCACCAGCACCGGGCCGCGCGCGCCTATCTCACCGCCCCTGTAGCGAGTCTCACCGCCCCTGTAGCGAGTCTCACCGCCCTGTAGCGAGTCTCACCGCCCCTGTAGCGAGCGGACGTTGTCGCCGAAGGTCCAGTTGCGCGAGCCGTCCCAGTTGATCGACCACGTCATCAGGCCCTTGAGCTGCCCGTTGATCGAGCCCCACGCCTGCGAGACGAGGCTCGGCGTCATGTAGCCCCCGCCGGCACCGGCCTGGGCGGGCAGCCCGGGCACCTGCTTGTCGTACGGTACCCGGATCGTGGTGCCCTGGATGACCAACCCGCTGTTGAGGCAGTTCGTCTGCACCGTGAAGCCCTGCACCGTGCCGGCGCCGTACGAGTCGCCCGAGCAGCCGTACATGCTGCCGTTGTAGTACTGCATGTTCAGCCACCACAGCCGGCCGTTGTCCGCGTACTTTTTGACGATCGGCAGGTACGCGCCCCAGATCGAGCCGTAGGTGACGCTGCCGCCGGTCACGTACGCCGTCTCCGGCGCCATCGTGAGCCCGAAGTTGGACGGCATCTGGGCGAGCACGCCGTCGATGATGCGGATCAGGTTGGCCTGCGAGGTCGAGAGCTGGTTGATGTTGCCGCTGCCGGTGAGGCCGGTCTCGATGTCGATGTCGATGCCGTCGAAGTTGTACCGCTTGAGGATCGGCACGACAGTGGCGACGAACCGGTCGGCCACCGCGGACGACGACAGGTCGATGCCGGCCGTGGCGCCGCCGATCGACAGCAGGATCGTGAGCCCGGCCGCCTTGGCCGCGCACATCTCGGCCGGCGTGGCCACCTTCACCGTGGCGTCCATCCCGTCCTCCCACAGCACCGTGCCGTCGGAGAGGATCACCGGGAAGGCCGCGTTGATCACGTTGTACCCGTGCTGGCGGATCCGCGCGTCGGTGATCGGGATCCAGCCGAGCGGCGGGTGCACGCCGTTGGACGTGCCGTCCCAGTTCTCCCAGTACCCGTGCAGGACCTTGCCCGCGGGCCGCGACTTGACCGCGCAGGTCGAGCCGGTCGGCGCCGGGGTCGTGGGTGTGGGGGAGGGGGACCGCGTGGGCGACACGGACGGCGTCGGCGAGGCCGTGCGGGTCGGCGTGGGCGAGGCCGTGCGCGTCGGCGTGGGCGGCGTCTGGCCGTCGCACGCGCCGAGGTCGCGCCAGAGCGACGGGGTGGCGGCCGGGTTCCAGCCGGCGCCGGGGTGTGCGGTGTGCGTGACCAGCGCCTGGTACAGGCGGAGGCTGTAGACCACCTGCGCGCCGGCCGTGTAGGTGTTGCCCTCGGCCCACGCCGGTGCGTTGCAGACCACGAGCAGTTGGGGCGCCGCCCCGACGTTCGGCGCGAGGCCGATCCCGGCGACGACCGCCGCCGCCATCCCTGTCACCAGGGCCAACACCAGACGCCGAGCGCGCATGAGAACCCCAATCATCGTCGATTGGGCAGGGAGCTTATCAGTTAACTTTGTTCATAGTAAGAGACCGCAACGCGGAGATCGTGCCGCCCCGTACCCTGGAACCCGTGCGCCTGGCCACCTTCAACGTCCTGCACGGAAGGTCCCTCGACGACGGTGCGGTGGAGCGGGAGCGCTTCCGCTCCGTGATCGCCGATCTCAAGGCCGACGTGCTCGGCCTGCAGGAGGTCGACCGGGGCAGGCGCGCAGCGGTCACCTCGACCTCACGGAGCTGGCCGCCGAGGCGAGCGGCGCGGTCGCGCACCGGTTCGCGCCGGCGCTGATCGGCACGCCCGGCGAGACGTACCGGCGGCTCGCCCACGACGATGACGGTGCCGGCGAGCCGAGCTTCGGGGTGAGCCTGATCAGCCGCTGGCCGGTGCGGTCGTGGCACGTCACCCGGCTGACCGGCGCGCCGCTGCGCTCGCCGATCCTGGCACCGCCCGCGGCCGCCGGCGCCCCGGCCCTGTCGCGCGGGCGGTTCATGTGGCTGCGCGACGAGCCACGGGTCGTGCTCGCCGCCGTGGTGGAGGGGCCGGACGGGCCGTTCACCGTCGCGACCACGCACCTGTCGTTCGTGCCCGCGTGGAACGCCGGCCAGCTGCGGCTGGCGGTCCGCGCGCTGCGCCGCCTGCCGTCGCCACGGGTGCTGCTCGGCGACCTGAACATGCCGGCGCGCGCGGCGGCGCTGGTGTCGGGGTGGCGGCCGCTGGCCCGGCGGCCGACGTTTCCGGCCTGGGAGCCGCGCGTGCAGCTCGACCACGTGCTGCTGGACCGGCGTGGGGGAGCGCGGTGGCCGGGCGAGGGGACCGCGGAGACGCCGCGGGTGCCCTTTTCCGACCACCGGCCGCTGGTCGTGGAGCTGAGCGCCGGGCCGCCCCCACGACGACCCGGCGCCAACGGCTACTGAGCGTATACCTCCAGTTCGGACAGTTGTCCCGCGGGCCACCCGGTGTTGCCGGTGAACGTGAGCCGCAGGTACCGCTGGCTCGTGCCCTGGAACGTGATGGTCACCGTGTTGCCGGTCGCCGGGTTGAACGTGTAGCCCGCCGAACCGACCACTGTGGAGTACGACGTGTTGTTTGTGGACCCGAGCACCGACAGCGTCTGTGTCCGGGTCTGCCAGGCCGTGGCCGGTGGCAGCTTGAGCACGATCCGGGAGACCGACTGCGCGCTGCCGAGGTCGACGGTGAACGACTGGGGGAACGCGTTGTTCGCACTCTCCCAATAGGACGACGCGTTGCCGTCGACCGCGTTGCCCGCCGGGAAACCGCCCTGCGTGGTCGTCGCGGTGACCGGCTTGCCCGCCGCCAGGTTGGTGTTGGCGGTCGTCCCGGTGCCGGACAGCCCGACGGTCAGCGGACTTCCCGGCGCGTTCGACGCGACGCTCAGCGTGCCCGTGCGGGCGCCCGCCGCGGTCGGCGTGAACGTCACGCTTACCGTGCAGGACGCGCCGGCGGCGAGGCTGGCTCCGCACGTGTTCGTCTGCGCGAAGTCACCCGTGGCGGTGACGCCGGTGAGGCTCGCCGCCGCCGTGCCGGTGTTGGTGACGGTCACCGGCGACGCCGGGCCGCCGGTGCCGACCTGCCGGCTGCCGAACGACAGGCTCGACGGCGACGCGGCCAGCGCGGGTGCCGGTGGCGTGGTGCCGCCGTACACCTCCAGCTCGGACAGCTGCGCGGCCGGCCACCCCGTGTTGGCCGTGATCGTCAGCCGGATGTACCGGCGGGACGCGGACGGCAGCGTGACCGTGACCGTGTTGGCCGACGCCGGGTCGAAGTTGTACCCGGCCGAACCCACCACTGTGGAGTACGACGAGCCGTCCGTCGAGCCGAGCACGGACAGCGTCTGGGTACGGGCACCCCAGCCCGGCGGGAGCTTGAGCACGAGGCGGTTGGTGTTGACCGACGAGCCCAGGTCGACCGTCAGCGACTGCGGGAACGCGTTGTTTGTGCCCTCCCAGTAGCTGCCGGCGTTGCCGTCCACCGTGTTGCCCGCCGGGAATCCGCCCTGCGCGCTCGTCGCGGTGACCGGCTTTCCGGCCGCCAGGTTGCCGCCCGACGGGGTCGTCCCGGTGCCGGACAGCCCGACGGTCAGGCTGCCGACCGTCAGGACGCCCGTCCGGTTGCCCGCGGCCGTGGGCCGGAACGTCACGTTGACCGTGCAGGTGGCGCCGGCCGCGAGGCTGGCACCGCAGTTGCTGGACTGGGCGAAGTCGCCGTTGACCGTCACGCCGGAGAGCGTGACCGTCGACGTGCCGGTGTTGCGGATCGTCACCGGCCGGGCCGCGCTGGTCGTGTTCACGTCCTGCGCGCCGAACGCCACGCTCGCCGGGTCGGCCACCAGGCCGCCGCCGGTGCCGCCGCGCCGCCGCTCGAACTCGGCCGTCCAGTACGCCGTCCGCTCCAGGTACGCGGTCTCCGCGGCGGCGCCCGTCTTGCCGTACGCGCCGCTGTAGGTCTCGTACCCGAAGCCGGCCGGCGGGGTGGAGTCCGCCGGCTCGATCGTCGAGCCCTCGTGCCACTCGTTGAACGAGGTGACCGAGACCCAGGTCGGCACGCCGCCCTTGGTCGGGTCGAGGGCGTTGTTCCACACCTGGTCGTACGTGGCGCCGTTGTTGCGGGCCAGCGTCGGCGTGGTGTTTCCGGGCACCGCGCGGTCGTCGATGTAGCCGGGACCGAGCGACGGCGCCCACACCAGGCCGTTGGCCTTCGCGTACTCGCCGGCGTTCTCCCAGCCCGGCGCGGTCGCCGCCGCGATAGCGTCGTAGGTGAACATGCCGGAGAAGTGCGCGATCTTCGTGGTGTCCGTGGTCTGCGCCAGGACGATGTTGCTGCCGGTGACCTGGTCCAGCGCGGTCCAGTCGGCGATGTTGAGGCTCTCGAAGACGTAGAACACGGCCTTGTTGGCGTGCTCGGCGGACTTGAAGAACGCCGGGTGCGAGCCGTACCGGGTGTTGATGTAGTTGATGTCCGCGACCGTCGAGGCCGCGCTCCGCCCGCTGTACGGCTCCAGGTGCCAGGCGACCTTGATGCCCTGTTGCTGCGCGGCGTCGAGCACGCCCATCGCGAGCTGGTCCTCGTACGAGTTCTGGCCCCACCAGCTGTATACGATCACGCCCGCGCCGGACTGGCGGATCCAGGCCATGTGCTGCGCGACCGCGCCGGCGAAGTCACCGGAGTCGTACGCGCCGAGCGTCGGGTACAGGTTGGCGCCGATGTCGTTCGGCGGGGTGCGGCCGCCCTGCTGCCAGTGGCGGTAGCTGCCGTTGTGCTCGGGGTTGCCGTACCACGGGTAGTAGAAGAGGTGGACGTTGCGGGACAGCGGCGCCTGCGGGTCGGTGACGCCGACGCCCTGGCCGGCGAAGTCGACCCAGTTGACGTTCACCAGCGCGGTACCGGCCGGCGTGCCGGAAGCCGAGCGGGCGATGAAGTACAGCGGCTGGGTCGTGGCGCTGGCGGTGAGGGGGATGTTGACGTCCACGTAGGACTGCCATCCGCCGGTGTTCGGCACCCCGGCCGAGCCGAGCAGCGTGCCGGTGGTCGAGCCGCCGCGCACCTCGACCGAGCCGGCGCCGTTGGCCGACGCCGCCCGCAGCCGCACGGCGGTGATGTTCGTCAGGTTGGTGGGAGCGAACGACCACCAGTCACCGTTCTCGACGAACGCGATGTTCTGGAAGCCGCCCTGCGGGTCGCTCGTCGCCTCCCGCTGCACGCCGGCCGTACCGCCGGTGGGTGCGCCGGCCACCCGGCCGGTGGCCGCGAAGTACTCGGCCTGCTTCCGCTTGGGCTGCAGCTGGATGAGCGAGCGGCCGGTCAGGGCCGCGCTGCCGCCGGCACCGCCGCGGTCGGTGTACGTGGCCTCGAGGACGGCGAAGATGTTCGCGTCCGCGTCGTGGCCGCCGGCCTGCGAGGTCTGTATCCGGCCGGTGCAGCCGGTCGCCTGCTGGATCGGGTGCGCGTGCTCGTCGTGGCCGAACGAGTACTGCAGGACCACGCGCGAGCAGTCGATCGTGCCGTCCTCCGGGTCGGTGACGGTCACCGTGTAGTTGATCTGGTTGCCCCAGTCGAAGAACCCGCCGTTGGGCGGCGCGGTCAGCGTCACCGTCGGCGCGGTGTTGCCCACCGTGATCGGCACGTTCGCCACCGCGGTGCGGCCGCCGGGGTCGCGGACGGTGAGCTGGGCGGTGAAGTTGCCGTTCGTCGTGTACGTGTGGCTCGGGTTCGCGGCGGTCGAGGTGCCGCCGTCACCGAACGTCCACGAGTACGTGATCGGCTGCCCCTCCGGGTCGCGCGACCCGGTGCTGGAGAACTGCACCGTGAGCGGCGTCCGCCCGCTGGTCGGCGTGCCGGAGGCCTGGGCGATCGGCGCGGGGTCGAGGTTTCGGTAGTCGACCCGGTAGACGCCCGAGTCGTCGTTGTTGCCGCCGAAGCCGCTGCCCCACTCGATGAGGTACAGCGCGCCGTCCGGTCCGAACTCGAAGTCCATCGGCCGGATCGTCGACATGCCGGCGAGCAGCTGGTTGATGTCCACAAGGGAGCGCCCGTCCGGCGTCACCTGCATGGTGTACATCTTGTTCTGGTTCCACTCGCCGAACAGCGCCTTGCCGTCGAAGTACGCCGGCCACTTGCGCGCGCTGACCAGCGCCGGGTCGTACCGGTAAACCGGGCCGCCCATCGGCGCGCCGCCGCCGCCGATCTCCGGGAAGCGCGGGTTGCCGTCGTAGTCGTAGTCCACCGTGGCCGCCTGCGCCGGCGGGAGGGTGGTCAGGCCGGTGTTGTTGGGGGAGTTGTTGACCGGCGCGGCGCAGTTGAACGCCGCCCCGCTCGGCCCGGACGGGAACGTGTAGTCGCGGTAGGCGGCGTTCGCCCCGGTGCAGTACGGCCAGCCGAGGTTGGCGGCCTGCGGCACGATGTTCCACTCGACCGTGTTGCCGGGGCCGCGGTCCGGGTTGGACTGCCCGGCGTCCGGCCCGTAGTCGGCAACGTAGAGCACGTTGGTGCGCGGGTCGGTGCCGATCCGGAACGGGTTGCGCAGCCCCATCGCGTAGATCTCCGCGCGGGTCTGCGCCGTGCCCGGCGCGAAGAGGTTGCCGGACGGGACCGTGTACGTGCCGTCCGCCTGCGGCTTGATGCGCAGCACCTTGCCGCGCAGGTCGTTCGTGTTTCCGGAGGAGCGCTGCGCGTCGAAGTCCTGCCGCCCGGCCCGCTCGTCGATCGGCGTGTAGCCGCCGGACTCGAACGGGTTGGTGTTGTCGCCGGTGGCCAGGTAGAGGTTGCCCGCGCCGTCGAACGTCATGCTCCCCCCGGCGTGGCAGCACGTGTTGCGCTGGGTGGTCACCTGCAGCAGGACCCGCTCGCTGGCCAGGTCGAGCGTGTCGCCGTTGACCGTGAAGCGGGAGAGCCGGTTACGGGCGACGCCGTCGTTGGGCGCGTAGTAGAGGTACACCCAACGGTTGGTGGCGAACGCCGGGTCCAGCACGATCCCGAGCAGCCCGTCCTCGTTGCCGGTGAAGACGCTGAGCGTCGCGGCGGTGACGGTCGTCTGCGTGTCCGGCTTGATGACGCGTACCCGGCCGTCCCGCTCGATGTAGAAGACCCGGCCGTCCGGCGCGACGTCGAGCTCCATCGGGTTGTTGGTGTTGCTGTCCAGCGTCACCTTCTCGAAGCTGCCGGTCAGCGACGCGCCGCAGTCCCCGCTCAGCACGCCGGCCGCGGTCTGGATGCCGCCGAGCAGGTGCTGGCGGAACGCCGTGTCCGCGAACGCGGCGTTGGAGTGGCCGCCGCCGGTGTACCAGGACCGCCCGCCGTCGTACGTCTTGCACCACGCGGTCGGGTGGTCGGCGCCCATCGCGCCGGCACCCGGCGTGTACGTCGTCTCGTCGAGGCTCGCCAGCACGTGCGCCGAGCTGCGCGGATTGGACTGGAAGTTGTACCACTCGTCGAAGCGGGACCAGCGCTGCGGCAGGTGCGCGGTGGACGGGTGCGCCGGGTCCTCCACCTTCACGGTGGCGGTCTGCTCGGCCGGGTGCGAGGCGAAGTAGGCGCCGACGAGGCCGCCGTACCAGCTCCAGCCGTATTCGGTGTCGGCCGCCGCGTGGACGCCCACGTAGCCGCGTCCACTTCGGATGTACCGCTCGAACGCGGCCTGCTGTCCCGCGTCGAGCACGTCGCCGGTGGTGGAGAGCCACACGACGGCGGCGTACCTGGCGAGGTTGGTGTCGTTGAAGGCGGCACCGTCCTCGGTGGTGTCCACTGTGAAGTCGTTGGCGGCGCCGAGCTGCTGGATCGCGGCGATGCCGGCCGGGATCGAGTCGTGCCGGAAGCCGGTGGTCTTGGAGAAGACGAGCACGGAGTACGCGGCCGCCTGGGCCGGTGTGGGCGCGAGGGTGAGGCTCACGACGGTGGCCGCGAGCGCGGCCAGGGCGGTGAGCAGGGTTCGGCGACGGCCGGAACGCACCATGGGGGTCTCCCGGATACGGGCGCGACGGCTTGCCGGGCCGCCGCGGGTGGGGGCGCGACGGGTTGGCCCGGCGTCCGCGGCCGCCGGGCTTTGTGGGGATCGCGCGGCCGGCTCTCGGCGTGAGCCGACCGCGTTTACTGCGATGTTGCGGCCACATGTCGGCCGCGTGTTGGCCGACAGATTAACGCCGATGTCTGCAAGAAGCCAATAGAGCAACGAAAATTTTGGACTGCGAGGCGTTTGCTTTCGAGTAGTTGGAATTACGGGCGCTTTCTGAGCGGCGCGTAGCTCGAATGGAAGAGCTTTTCGCCGAGCCGCCCGAGCACGAGGTTGCGCAGCGGGGTGGGCAGCGAGCGGCTGCGGTCCCGGCGGTGCGTCTGCGCGCGGACCCACTCGGTGCGCGGCCGCCGCCGCTCCTCGAACGCACGCAGCGCGCCGGTGATCGTGCCGGCCGCGGCGAGGCAGTCGGCGAGCACGAGCGCGTCCTCAACTGCCATCGCGGCGCCCTCGGCCATGTTGGGCGAGGTGGCGTGCGCCGCGTCGCCGATCAGCAGCGTCAGCCCGCGCGACCAGCGGGGTAGCGAGACCTCCTCGACCGGCCCGCCCTGCAGGCCGTCCCGCGCGGCGGCGAGCACGGTCGCGGCCGGCTCGGCAAACCCGGCGAGCAGCTCGCGCGGCTCCACCCGCGGCCCGTCGAGAGGACCGTCGCAGTAGACGTACACGAGGCCGTCCCCGATCGGGATGGTGAGGAACGCGCCCCCGCGCCCCACCATCACCGACCACACGGGACCGGAGTCGGGCCAGCGGGCGAGGAAACGCCACGCGTACTGCCCGACCTGGCGGGCGCTTGCCGCCGCACCGAAGATCAACCGCCGGACCGTCGAGTGCACCCCGTCGGCGCCGAGCACGAGGTCGTAGCCCTGACTCGTGCCGTCGGCGAACGTCACCCGCACGTCCTCGCCGGTGTCCACGACGGACTCGATCGTGACGCCCCAGCGGATCGGCACCTCTTTGGCGCCGGCCAGGAGCACCTCGTGCAGGTCGGCGCGGTGCATCGCCAGGCACGGCCCCACGCCGTGCCAGAGGTCCGACACCGCCAGGTCCATCAGCGGCCGTCCCCTGTGGTCACCGACCCGCTGGCGCTCGATCCGCACCGCCCGCGCCGCCGCCTGCGCGCCGAGCCCGAGGTCGCCGAGCGCGCGGACCGCGTTGCCCGGCAGGTAGATGCCGGCCCCCTCCACGCGCGCGGCCGCCGACCGCTCGACGATCTCGACCTCGGCCCCCCAGGTCCGCAGCGTGCGCGCGGCCGCCAACCCGGCGATCCCCGCACCCACCACGAGCACCCGCACCCCGTTTCCCCGCATGCCCCGAAACGGTAGGGCGCCGACCTTCCGGAATCCTTATCCGCCGCCTTCCCGGCCACCCGTTCGAGCGACACCCCTTTGAGATCAGAGCTACCGCGGCGCCCGCCGTGGTCCGGACCGTTGCTCCCGCGGCCTCACCCTTCGCGGGGTCGGGCTCGGCCCGCGGACCTCGCAGCGGAGATCGGGGGTTCGGCGAGCCGGTCGGTGGGGGTCGAGTTCGGACAGGGCCGCGGTGATCGCCTCGCCGGCGGGGTGGCCTGGCCGGACTGCCAGGAGTCGGTGAAGGCGGCGCCGTCCAGGGCCTGCCGGCAGGCGGCGATCGTGCTGTCCAGCCACTGCTTGAGAAACGGCATCTGGGCGGCGGCGACCTCGTGGCGCTGTGCCTCGGACGTGGCGGCCAGCCACACCGCGCGGCGGTGGTCGGCCCGGTCGGCGGCCATCGCGGCGGCGAGCTGGAGGCAGATGGACAGGCCCCACCGGTGGTCAAGGCTCTGGAAGCCGCGGATCGCCTCGCGCAGCGCGTCGGCGGCGGCCGGGCGGTCACCGGTGCGCCAGGCGGCGCCGCTGCGGCAGATGTCGATCCAGGCCAGCCCCTCGGGGTCGCCGACGGCGCGCAGCTCGGGCTCGCCCTCGTCGCAGCGGCGCACCGCCTCGGCCCAGTCGCCCCGGGCCAGCGCGGTGGCGGACAGGTACATCAGCGCGAACCCCGCCTGGCCCCGGTCGCCGGCGGCCCGCGCCCGGCGCACCGACTCCTCCAGCACGCGCACGGCCCTGGGGTTGTCGCCGGCGTAGAACGCGGCCAGGCCGGACGTGGTCAGCGCGCGGGCCGCCCCGGCGCCGTCGCCGGCCTCGCGGCTCAGCCGCGCCGACTCCTCGGCCTCGGCCGCCGCTGCCGGCAGGTCGCCCTGGATGGCGGCGAGGCCGGCGGCGCTGTCCAGCGCGCGGGCGCGGACTAGCGCGGGCACCTCGGCGGGCAGCTCGAGGGCGCGGGCCAGCCACGCGCGGCCCTCGCGGTAGTGCCCGTGACGGTCCCACAGCGGGTAGAGCGAGCCGGCCAGCCGGACAGCCGTCCCGGCGTCGCCCCGCTCGATCGACCACTCCAGCGCCGCGCGGATGTTGCCGTGCTCGGCCTCCAGGCGGCGCAGCCACACCGGCTGCTGCGCGCCGCGCAAGGCCCTGCGGGCCCGCGTGACGACCGCGAGGGTGTACGCCGCGTGCCGGTCGCGCAGCGGCGCCACCGGCCCCTGCTCGGCCTGGCGGGCCAGCGCGTAGGCGCGCAGGGTCTCCAGCAGGCGGTACCGCGGGGTGGTGCCGGCACTGTCCACTGTCACCAGTGACTTGTCGACAAGCGCGGGCAGCGACTGCGCCACCGGTGGCTCGCCCTCGGCCGCGCACACCGCCTCGGCGGCCTCCAGCGTGAAGCCGCCGACGAAGACGCCCAGCCGGTCGAAGAGCCGCCGCGCCGGCGGGTCGAGCAGGTCGTAGCTCCAGTCGACGACCGCGCGCAGCGTCTGATGCCGCGGTGACGCGGTGCGGCTGCCGCGGGTGAGCAGCCGGAAGCGGTCGTCGAGGCGCGACGCGATCTGGTCGACGCCGAGGGCCGGCACGGCCGCCGCCGCCAGCTCGATCGCCAGCGGCAGGCCGTCGAGCCGCTGGCAGATCTGGGTCAGCGTGGCGGCCGTCGCGCCGGTGAGCGCGAACCCCGGCCACACGGCGGCGGCCCGCTCGACCAGCAGCCGTACCGCGTCGGACGCGGCCGCGGCGGCGAGCGACGTGTCGCCGGGCGCCGGCAGGCCGAGGCCGCCGACCGGCCACAGGTGCTCGCCGGTGATGCCGAGGCGCTCGCGGCTGGTGGCGAGCACGCGCAGGCGGGGGCAGGCGCGCAGCAGGTGGTCGGCGAGGCCGGCCGTCTCGTCGAGGAGGTGCTCGCAGTTGTCGAGCACGAGCAGCGCGGCGGCGTCGCGGAGGCGCTCGGCGACGAGGTCCAGAAGTGTCCGCTGTGGACGCTCGCGGACGCGCAGCGCGGCGGCGACGGCGGGCGCCACGAGGCCGGGCTGGGCGAGCGGGGCCAGCTCCACGACCCACGTGCCGTCCGGAAACTCCGCACCACACGCGGCGGCGACCTCCAGCGCGAGCCGGCTCTTGCCGGCGCCGCCGACCCCGGTCAGCGTGACGAGGCGGCCGGCGCGGAGGCGTTCGCGGGTCTCGGCGAGGTCGCGTGCCCGGCCGACGAAGCTCGTCAGCGCGACCGCCTCCACGCGCGCCGGGGCGGCCGCCTCCGCGCGGGGCGGGGGAGCGTCGAGCGCGGGGTCCTGGCGCAGGATCGCGGCGTGCAGCCTCGCCAGCCCCGGTCCCGGGTCGACGCCGAGCTGGTCGGCGAGCGCGTCGCGGGCCTCGGCATACGCCTGTAGCGCGTCGCCCTGCCGCCCCGCGCGGTAGAGCGCCAGCATCAGCTGCTCGCGGAAGGGCTCGCGCAGCGGGTGGCCGGCGACGAGGGCCTCCAGCTCGGCCACGACCGCGGCGTGCCGGCCGAGCGCGAGCTCGGCGGCGATCCGGTCTTCGAACGCCTGCAGCCGCAGCGCCTCCAGGCGGGCCGCCTCGGTGCGCGCGAACGGCTCGTCCGCGAACTCGCCGAGCGCGGGACCGCGCCACGCGGCGAGCGCGGCGGTGAGGTGGTCGCGCGCGGCGGCGGCATCGCCCGCGGCGAGCGCGCGGGAGCCGGCGGCGGCGCGGCGCGCAAAGACTCCCGCGTCCAGCTCGTCCGGGCCGACCTCCAGGTGGTAGCCGCCCTCGCCGGCGACGAGGCCCGCGTGCCGCTCGGACCGGGCGGGGCGCAGGGCGGCGCGCAGCTCGCTGACCCGCACGTGGACCATCTCGGCCGCGCTGCGCGGCGGGTCGTCGCCCCACAGCGCCTCGGTGAGCCGGTCGGTGGGCACGGCCTGGCCCGCGTGGACCAGCAGGACGGCGAGCAGCCGGCGGTGCCTCGGTCCGCCCAGTGGCAGCGCGGAGCCGGCGTGCACCGCCCGCACGCTACCGAGGATCTGGAACTCCACGGCTCCCCCAGCCGGAGCGACGGCGGTCGTCCGTCTCACAGTCTGCCAGCCGCGTGGGCACGCTCCCGCGTGCCACCTGATGGGAAATCGATGCATGCGACTAGTTGGATGCCTAGCGTTCCGGAAAATCCCGATAGTCCGGTGCGTCGCACCGGAGTGAGGAGGTTCCGTGCCGAGACGACTACTCGCACTCGTCGCCGCCGTCGCGACGCTCACCGCCCTCGGCGTGGCCTCGCCGGCCGCCGCCGAGCCGCTGGAGAGCGGGCCGTGGACCGCGTACTCGCCGTCGTTCTCCGTGCAGGAGCGGGGCTGCGGCGTGGTCAACGGGCTCACGTTCCAGCTCACCTGCTCCACCGCGAGCGGTGACCAGCGGGCCGAGCGCCGCTACGCCACGTACAGCACGGGCGTCCGCCAGTTCGAGGGCTACTTCCGGATCACCAGCATGCCGGGGACCCGGATCAGCCTGAAGCAGACGTTCGGTCCGAGCGGGCCGTTCTTCATGCTGGCGGTGGAGCGCGGCGGCCGCCTGTATGCGGTGCACGGCGGCACCACCCTCGCGACCGGCGCCACCGTCGGCGCCACGGTGCGGGTCAACACCGTGCACAACACGGGCAACGGTGCGCACCGCACGTACATCAACGGCTCCAACCGGCATTCACAGACCGGCGGGAGCGGCGGCTACTACGACAAGTTCGGCGCGTACCGCACGAACAGCGGTGCCGGGCCGGCCACGGTCGTATGGAGCGGCGTCCAGTTCTGGCAGAAGTAGAACCCGACGCGGCCGTCCCGGGCGGGGGACGGCCGCACACGCGAGGAGGCGACGTGAAGGCACTGCCGGTCCTGCTGGCCCTCGCGGTGGCGGGCTGCGGCGCGGCACCGTCCACACCGGAGCCGGCGACGGCGGTACGGCTGACGGCAACGCTCACCACGCCGATCGACATCCGTCTCGAGTGGACCGGCGAGGAGGCGGGCGCCACGGGACAGATCGTGGAGTTCGCGACGGCGCCGGAGGGGCCGTGGACGATCCTGCAGTTCATGCCGCCCGAGCAGCGCGCGTACGAACATCCCGACCTGATGCCGCAGACACCCTTCCACTACCGGGTGCGCCCGCTGCACGGTCCCGCGTCGTCCGAGGTGGACGTGCGGTTCACGGGTGTACCGTACCCGGAACCGGCCAATGTGGACGTCGCCTGGGCCGACCCCCGCCGCCTGCCCGGCGCGCGGGCCGGAGGCCACCCCCTGCGCGGCGGTGGCGCCGCGGCCGCGCCCACCGACCTGAAGGCGACGGTGATGACGCGCGACGCGGTGCTCTTCACGTGGGCGGACAACGCGTCGGACGAGGCGGGCTACCTCGTCGAGGTGCGCCCGGACGGCGCGGCCGCCTGGACGGTCGCGATGATGGTGGACCCCGACGTGACCTCGGTCGGCCTGACCGCGCTGCCGGAGGAGCGGCGCGCGTCGTTTCGGGTCCGCGCCTACTACCACGGCGCCAGCTCCAACGTCGCCCACCGCACGACGGGCCTGTCCCGCTAGCGGGGGCTATCGGGGTTGATCAGGGACCCTGTGGGCGGACACGCCGGCCGACACGCGCACAAACTCCCTGATCAACTGCTGCTGGGGGCTGGTCGTGGTCGAGGGCGGCGAGGAGGGCGATGTTGGCGGCCTCGTCCGGGTCCGGCTCGGCCGTCTCGAAGAACGCGCGGGCGACCTCGACCGCGACGTCGGGGGCGAGGCGCTTGAGGCTCATCGCGAGCACGTTAGCGTCGTTCCACTTGCGGGCGCCGGCCGCGATCCACGGCTCCCACGCCAGCGCGGCGCGGACGCCGGGGACCTTGTTGGCCGCGATGGCGGTGCCGGTGCCGGTCCAGCACATCACCACGCCGAGGTCGGCGTCGCCGCCGGTCACGGCCTGGCCCACCGCGGCGCCGATCTGCGGCCACGGCCGGTCGGCGCCGACGCGGACCACCTCGCCGAGGCCCGACAGGTAGTCGAGGACCGCGCGGGTGGTCTCGTTGTCGTCGTCGGCGCCGTACGCGATTCGCACCAGGCCAGCATAGGTCAGGCGGGGTAGCGGCGGATCCACTCCGTGTAGGGGCCGTGGTCGCCGTGCAGGTGCGCGGACTGGGTCTGCTCCATCGCCCAGTCGTCGGCGAGCTCCAGGATCGTCCCGCGCCCCTCGACGACCGCCACCCAGTCCGGCGGCAGCGCGGTCTCGCCGTGCCACGCGCCCAGCAGGTTGCCGCAGACCGAGCCGGTGGAGTCGCTGTCGCCGGAGTGGTTGACCGACAGCAGCAGCGCCTGGCGTACCTCGCCAGGGTCCGGATGGGACAGTGCACAGTAGACGCCGATGGCCAGCGCCTCCTCGGCGATCCAGGCGCCGCCGAGGCGTTCGATCACGTCGGGGGAGGGCGGGCCACCGTCCGCGGCGGCCAGCGCGGCGTGCAGCGCCGCCGTGGTCTCCTCGTGCCCCGTCCGGGTGGCGAGCAGGTCGAGCGCGACGGTGACCGCCGCGCGCAGGTCCCGGCCGTCGACCAGCGTGCGGACGATAGCGGCGAACGCGCCGGCCGCCAGGTAACCGGTCGGGTGGCCGTGGGTCTGCGTGGCGCACTCGGCGGACAGGTCGAACACCTTCTCCGCCGTCAGCCACGGCTGCGGGTACAGGCCGAACGGCGCGGACCGCATGACCGTGCCGCACCCCTTCGAGTCCGGGTTTTTCGGCTGCTCCGGCGTGCCCATGCCGGGCGAGCCGAGGCCGGACAGGCAGGCGTTGCCGGGTGCGCGGCGGGCGTACAGCCAGGGCTGGGCGGCGAGCCAGCCGTTGGGATCGGCGGGCGGCGCGGGCAGGCGCTGGGTGTCGAGCCAGCGCAGGTACGCGCGGTGCACCATCGACGGCGGGTGGCTGACGCCGCGGTCGGACCGCACCGAGGCGCGGATCAGCCCGTCCACCGTGAAGAGCGTCATCTGGGTGTCATCGGTGACGGGTGAGGTGCCGTCACCGCCGGTGACGATGTCGGTGAGGCCGTCAGGCCCGTACCTGGCGTGGATGCGGTCCAGCGACAGGAACTCGACCGGCGCGCCGAGCGCGTCGCCGACCGCGCCGCCCAGCAGGCAGCCGCGGACCCGTGAGCGGAAGCGCTCCTGGGACGCCCGATCCATCTTGATCATTGCGACGCGATCTTAGCAATCCGGTACCAGATCATGATGGCGCGGCCACAATGGGCGATATGCGCGGGTGCGGGGTGATGCGGTGGGTCCTCGCGCCCGCCCTTGCCGCCGCGGGCCTGCTGGCCGCCGGCGGCGCTCCCGCCCGGGCGGACCTCGGCGACGAGACCGCACTGGCCCAGCGGTACGCGCCGGTGGTGCGGCTGGTCCAGCAGGACGAGGAGTGCGGGTACGGCGAGCCGTACCGGCCGATGGACGTCGGCGTGCTCTTCGGACAGTCCACCGTGGCGCTGCGCGGGCCGTGGACCTCCACCGACCTGGTCAAGATCGGGCCGAGCGCGTCGGACCTGTCCGCGGGGCGGTACGAGTACCACCTCGACTTCCCGGGAAACCCGCTGCACCCCGGCTGCGGCTACGAGCGGTGGGCCGACCGGGTGAACGGCGGTACGCCGCCGGCCGTGTACGCGCACGTGGCGACCGATCCCGGCTACCCGGGCCAGGTGGCGTTGCAGTACTGGTTCTTCTACGCGTTCAACGACTTCAACAACACGCACGAGGGCGACTGGGAGATGATCCAGCTCGTCTTCGACGCACCGGACGCGGCCGGCGCGCTGGAGGTGGAGCCGGAGGAGGTGGGGTACAGCCAGCACGAGGGCGCCGAGCGGGCCGAGTGGGGCGACCGCAAGCTGGAGATCGTCGACGGCACCCACCCCGTCGTCCACCCCGCCGCCGGCTCGCACGCCAACTTCTTCGAGGACGCGCTCTACCTGGGCAGCTCCGGCTCGCAGGGCGTGGGCTGCGACGACGCCACGAGCCCGAGCGTCGAGTTGCGGCCGGTGGTGAAGGTGATCCCGAGCGACCCCGCGGCGGCGGGTGAGGCGTTCCCGTGGATCACGTTCGAGGGGCGGTGGGGCGAGCTGCAGACGGCGTTCTACAACGGGCCGACCGGGCCGAACCTCAAGCGGCAGTGGACGGAGCCGATCGCGTACGCGCAGGACTGGCGGGGGCGCAGCTACGCGGTGCCGGCCGGCGGGCTGCTCGGCACCGGTGCGACCGACTTCTTCTGCGCCGGCCTCCGCGCCGGCTCGGACGCGCTGCGCCGCACCGTCGACCAGCCCGAGCGGGTGCTGCTGGTGGCCGGGATCGTGGCGGCGTTCGCGCTGTACCTGGTGCACCGCACCCGGTTTCGCCCGGCCGCCCCGCTGCGGGTCGCCCGCCGCCGCGCGTGGGGCCAGATCCTCGCCGCCTCGGCCCACATGTACCTGCGGCGCTGGCACCTCTTCGGCGGCATCGGCCTCGCGGTGCTCCCGATCGCCGGCCTGGTCGCGCTCCTGCAGTGGCTCGCGCTCGGCACGCAGAACGTGCTCGGCATCGACCTGGGCGGCAGCGGTGGCGTGCTCGCCACGCTCCCGGTGGTGGTCGGTGCGACGGTCACGCTCGCCGGGCTGGGGCTGGTGCAGGCCGCCACCGCGCGGGCGCTCACCGAAGTGGACGAGGGGCGGCCGATCGGGCCGGTGCGGGCGTACGCGATGGCGCTGCGCCACCTCCCCCGCCTGCTCGGTGCCGTGGTGATCGCGGTCACCTCGGTCGTGGTGCTCGGCGCCACGCTGATCGGGCTCCCGGTCGCGGTGTGGCTGGCCGGCCGCTGGTCCCTGGTCGGCCAGGTGATCGTGCTGGAAGGCGACCCCGCACCACGCGAGCCGCGGCCCGACGCCCGCGTCTCGGCCGCCACGGTCCTGCGTGCCCTGCGCCGCTCCTCCGAGCTTGTCCGCGGCCGCTGGTGGAAGGTCGCCTGGCTGGTCGTGGCCGGCGCCGGCATCTTTCTCGCCCTCGGCCCGCTGGTCGGCTTCCTGCTGATCTTCGCGACGGACGCGTCGTTCGCCCTGGTCAACATCGTCGCCGGTGTGGTCTACGCGGTCACGCTGCCGTTCGTCGCGCTGGTGACCACGTACGTCTACCACGACGCGGCGGTCAGCGAGTCCATCGAGCCCCGCAAGGACACCAGCGAACTCCCGTCCGAGCTGCCAGCGCCGGCCTGAGCCGCGGCGGCGGATACCATCCTCTCGCGCCGCGCCCATCGCACCTGGCCAGCGGCGCGGCGGGAAGGGGAGACCGTGACGCGACTGGTACGCACGCACGACGGCTGGGCCGTCGACCGCGACGGGCGGCGCTCCGCGCTCGGCGCGAGCCTCGGTGACCTGCTGGCGCTGCCACTTTCGGAGGCCCGCGCCCGCTGCGAGGCCGCCGACGGGCCGGCCGCCGAGGCGCCGCTGCGCGCGCCGGTCGACGTGCAGGAGGTGTGGGCTGCCGGCGTCACGTACCAGCGCAGCCGTGAAGGCCGGCGGGAGGAGTCGGAGCACGCCGGGCACGCCGGGCTCTACGACCACGTGTACAACGCGGACCGGCCCGAGGTCTTCTTCAAGGCGACCGCCGGGCGGGTGGTCGGCGACGGCGAGCCGGTCGGCATCCGCGCCGACTCCGGGTGGGACGTGCCCGAGGCCGAGCTCGGCCTGGTGGTGAACGCGGCGGGCGAGGTGTTCGGGTACACGGTCGGCAACGACATGAGCAGCCGCTCGATCGAGGGGAGAACCCGCTCTACCTGCCCCAGGCCAAGGTGTACACGCGCTCCTGCGCGCTCGGCCCGGCGATCGTGCCGGTCTGGGAGGCGGGACCGGGGCCGTTTCCGGTGGCGGTGCGGGTGGAGCGGGCCGGCGCCGAGGTGTGGGCGGCCGAGACGTCGACAGCCCGGCTCGCGCGTACCCCGGCGGATCTGATCTCCTGGTTGACGCGGGCGCTGGACTTTCCCGCGGGGGTGGTGCTGCTCACCGGCACCGGCGTGGTCCCGGACCGGGACTTCACGCTGCGCGCGGGCGACGTGGTGACGATCGACGTCGCCGGGGTAGGAACCCTGCGCAACCCGGTCACGGTCGTCGGTACAGGGGGATGAACGTGGAACACATCGAGAGCCGCTCGCCGCAGTCGCCCGGCGACCTTGTCGTCCGGGTGCCGGACAGCCAGGCCGCCGAGGTGTCGGACGCCGTCGAGCGGGCGCGTACGGCCGGCGCCGGCTGGGCCCGCCGCCCGGCCACCGAGCGGGCCGCCGCGCTGAACGCCTGCGCCGACGCCCTCGCCGGCGCCGCGGGCGAGGTGGCCGCGCTTGTCGTGCGCGAGGTCGGCAAGCCCACCGGCGAGGCGGCCGGCGAGGTGGCCCGGGGGGTGGCGATCCTGCGGTACTTCGCGCAGGCGGCGCTGCTGCCCGAGGGCGACGTCTACCCGGCCGCCGACGGCGCCTCGCTGCTGCACACCCGCCGCCGGCCGCACGGTGTCGCCGGCCTGATCACGCCGTGGAACTTTCCGGTCGCGATCCCGCTGTGGAAGGCCGCGCCGGCGCTCGCGTTCGGCAACGGGGTGGTGCTCAAGCCGGCCGAGCAGTCCCCGGCGGTGGCGCTGCGGCTGGCCGAGATCTTCGCCGGCGCGCTGCCCGACGGCGTGTTCACGCTGGTCACGGGCGGTGGCGCGGCGGGCGCGGCGGTCGTCGAGCGGGTGGACGCGGTCTCGTTCACCGGATCGGTCGCGGCCGGCGGCAAGGTGCGCCGCGCGGCGGCCGAGCGCGGCATCCCGGCGCAGTGCGAGATGGGCGGCCAGAACGCCTCCATCGTGCTGCCCGACGCCGACCTCGACGCCGCCGCGAAGGCGATCGCGGGCGCCGCGATGGGGTACGCGGGCCAGAAGTGCACCGCCACAAGCCGCGTCATCGTGGTCGGCGACGCGGACGGGTTCGCCGAGCGGCTCGTCGCGGCCGTCGAGGCGCTCGGCGTCGGTGACCCCGCCGCGCCGGGCATCGCGGTCGGCCCGGTCATCGAGCAGGAGGCCCGCGACGCGGTCACCGGCGCGGCCGACCGCGCCGCGGCGCGCGGTGCCAAGGTGCTCACCGGCGGGCGGGCGCTCGACGGCGCGGGGTGGTTCGTGGCGCCGACCGTCGTCACCGGCCTGGCGGACGGGGACGAGCTGCTCACCGAGGAGGTCTTCGGGCCGATCTGCGCGGTGGTTCCGGCCGCCTCGCCGGAAGCGGCCGTCGAGGCGGCCAACTCCGTGCGGTACGGCCTGGTCGCCGCCCTCTTCACCCGCGACCTCGGCCACGCGCTCACGCTCGCGCCCCGCCTCGACGTCGGCATGGCCAAGGTGAACGCGCCGACCGCGGGCGTGGACTTCCACGCGCCGTTCGGCGGGGCGAAGGAGTCCAGCTACGGCCCGCGCGAGCAGGGTCCGGCGGCGCGTGACTTCTACACCCGTACCACCACGGTGACGCTGAGCCCGTGAAGGTGGCGATCACCGGCGCGGCCGGCCGGGTGGGCCGCGCGGTCGTCGAGCTGGCCGCGTCGCGAGGACACGACGTGGTGGCGCTCGACCTGCCGGACGTGGACGTGACGTCGTACGGCGCGCTGTCCGAGGCGGTCGCGGGCTGCGCGGCGCTGGTGCACCTGGCCGCGTACCCGGGGCCGGGGCGGTGGCCGGACCACGAAGTGCACAACAACAACGTGACCGCCAGCTACAACGCGCTACGGGTGGCGGCCGAGCTCGGCATCGACCGGGTCTGCCTCGCCTCGAGCGTGAACGCGATCGGCGGCGGCTACTCGCGGCGGCCCCGCTTCGACTACTTTCCGGTGGACGAGGGGCACCCGACGTACAACGAGGACCCGTACAGCCTGTCGAAGTGGATCGGCGAGGCGCAGGCCGACAGCATCGCCCGCCGCTACCCGCACATGTCGATCGCGAGCCTGCGCCTGCACGGCGTACGCACCGAACGGCCGGTCGGTCTCGTGCCCGGCGACCCGGAGCGCGACGGCTTCGCGACCCGCGACCTGTGGGGCTACGTGCTGCGCCCGGCCGCCGCGCGGGCCTGCCTGGACGCGCTGTCCGCCGACTTCACCGGGCACGAGGTCTTCTACATCGTGGCGCAACAGACCATTGTGGACACTCCAACCGAGCGGCTGTGCGCCACGTACTACCCGGACGTCCCGCTGCGCCGGCCGCTGCCCGGCAACGCCGCCCTCTTCGACTGCGCCAAGGCAGAACGCCTCCTAGGCTGGCGACACGACGCCCCCTAACCGACGAACCCTTTCAGGGGGCGCTTTCGCCACACGCGCCCCTGCTGCGTGCCTGATTTCGAGTTCTTTCGCGCTCAGGGTGAGCCTTCTTTGAGTCCGACCCCGAGTTAGCTCTCCGCTGCCGCTGTGCCCGCGGTTGCCGCCTCACCCTCCGTGGTCGTCCGGCTCAAACCAGCAGCCCGCTCCGGCAGATCTTGGCAAGTTGGCGTCGAAATAACGCGCAAACTCACCAAGATCTCGAAGCTCACACCGCCGCCACCTGCTCGACGGTCACGCCACGCCACGGCAAGCAATCCCGACTGCGAAAAGTCGAGCAGCACCAACTTTTCCTGGATCTGCGGGAGCAGGCTCTTCGGGGTGAGCTGGGCGACCGCGGAGGGCGAGGCCGCGGGAGCAACGGTCCGGACCACGGCGGACATCGCGGTAGCCCACCTCTCGGGGATTTGTTCCTGCGCGGACGAAGCCGGCACGATCACGCGGACGAAGCCGGCCACGATTGTGCGGCGCGAGGGGCGACCGGCGACCGCTAGCGGCCCGCGGCGGTCTGGATGACGTCGTTGAGGACCTCGCGGGAGCGGGCCAGATCGGCCATCAGCCGGTCGATGCGGTCGCGTTCGGCGGTGAGCTCCGCCACGAGCTTGCCGTCGGCGATCTCGTTGGGGCCGCCGTCGACGTCGCGCATGCAGGTGAGGAAGCGCCCGATCCTCCGGCTGGGCACGCCGGCGGCGTAGAGCTCCTGGATGCGGATCACCCGGTCGACGGCGGTGTCCGGGTACTCGCGCTGGCCGCCCACCGTGCGCTCCGGTAACAGCAGGCCCTGCTCCTCGTAGTAGCGCAGGGAACGGGTGCTCACCCCGGTGCGCCGCGCCAGCTCGCCGATCCGCATCGAAAACACCTCTTGTACTTGACACTGATGTCAAGTTTTACCGTACCGCCCATGAGCCTCTTCACGCCTTACGAACTCGGCCCGTTGACGCTGCCTAACCGCCTGGTCATGGCCCCGATGACGCGTAACCGCGCCGGTGCCGACGGGGTGCCGGGGGTGAGCATGGCCACGTACTACGCGCAGCGTGCCACGGCCGGCCTCATCGTCGCCGAGGCCACGACGCCCAACGCGGTCGGCGCCACGTACCCACACATCCCCGGCATCCACGACGAGGCGCAGGTGGCCGGCTGGCGGCGGGTGACCGGCGCGGTGGGCCATGGCCGGATGTTCCTGCAGCTTCAGCACGGCGGCCGGATCGGGCACCCGGAGACCAGCGGCCTCGTGCCGCTCGCACCCTCGCCGGTGCCGCTGCCGGTGCCCCTCGTCACGCCGGGCGGGGAGAAGCCGGCCGTGACGCCGCGCGAGATGACCGCGGCCGACATACGCTCCACTGTGGACGACTTCGCGACCGCGGCGCGCAACGCGGTCGCGGCCGGCTTCGCGGGCGTGGAGGTGCACGCCGCGAACGGGTACCTGCTGCACCAGTTCCTGGCCGGCAACACCAACCGGCGCGGCGACCGCTACGGCGGGCCGGCTGCGCACCGGATCCGCGCGGTCGTCGAGACCGTCGAGGCGGTCGCCGCGGCGGTCGGGCCGGAGCGGGTGGGCCTGCGCGTCTCACCCGGCAACACGGTCAACGGCATCGTCGAGGGCGACACCGACGACATCTACGCCGCGCTGGTGGACGCGCTCGCCGGCGCCGGCCTGGCGTACCTCCACGTCGTCTTCGCCGACCCCGACCAGCCGACGTTCCAGTACCTGCGCAAGCACTGGGCCGGCACGCTCGTGGCCAACCCGGCGCTGCCGTGGCCCGGCCCGCTGCCCGCGGACGGCGGCGCGGCGGCGGGCGAGCGGCTGCTCGCGGCGGGCGCCGACCTCGTGGCGCTGGGCCGCGCGTTCGCCGCGAACCCGGACCTGGTGGCCCGCCTGCGCACCGGCGCGCCGCTCAACCCGGTGCGCGCGGAGTACCTCCAGTACGTGCGGACCGACACCGGATACACCGACTACTCATCCCTGTGAGCGGCGCGTAGTCCGGCGCAGGCCGGGGATCAGCACGGCCGCGGCGGCCAGGTGCATCGCGGCCAGCGCGGCCTTCCCGCCGCCGGTCGCCGCGCCGCCCACCGGACCGGCCAGCGAGAGCAGCAGCACCGCCACCGCCACGCAGGTCCAGGCGGTGGCGGCGCGGCGCGTGGCGCGTTCCAGGATCGCGAGCAGCGCCCACGCCGCCAGCCCGACCAGGACCGTCGTGGCGATCACCGCGGGCAGGGTCACCGCCGTGTCGTTCGCGGTCAGATCGGCGCCGAGGCCGCGGGCGGCCGCCCAGATCGCGCTGGTCACGGCCGTCGCCGCCACGATCCAAGCCGCACGGGTACGGGCGACGGGCCGAGCCTTCGTGTGCAGAGTCGCGGTCATTTCGGGGTACCTCCTGTAGTGATCCGAGGTTGCCCACGATCCGCCGCGCGGTCCTCGTCCCGGATCGCCCGCCGGACCGGATCGCCCCTCCGTCCCGAGACGGAGGCGCGCGCGCCGCGCGGTCGGTCCCGAGCCCGATGGACCGCGGCGTCCCGCCGCATACCGTGATGGTCATGAACGCAATCCGCTGCCGGCCAGCCCTCTTCGACGGGATCCTCGGCGCCGTGCTCGCCGCCGGCCTCGCCACGTGGGTGCTGACCGCCCCCGACGGGCCTGGAAGCACGGCCGCGGCTGTTGCCGTCGCCTGTGCCGTCGCTCAGGGCGCGTCGCTGTCCCTCATGCGCCGCCACATCGGGCTGGCGATCGCGGTGGCGTTGCTGGCCGGCGCCGGGTTCGAGGCAGCCGCACCCGACTTCGGCTGGCTGGGGCTGATCGCCGCCCCGCTGACGTACGTGTCCCGCCTCCGCCCGCCCCGCGAGTCGGCCTGGCTGCTCGGCGCGCTCGTCGCGTTGACCCCGATCGAGCTGGTCACCGGCGGCTGGCAGAACTTCGTCATCGCGCTCTTCGCCACCCTGCTCGGCTGGAGCTGGGGCGAGCTGGCCCGGATCCGGGCGGCCCGGCGCGCCGAGGAGCGCCGCCGCATCGTCGCCGACGAGCGCGCCCGCCTCGCCCGCGAGCTGCACGACGTGGTCGCGCACACCGTGTCGCTGATGGTCGTGCAGGCCGGTGCCGCCGCCGACGTGTTCGACGCGCGCCCCGAGAAGGCGCGGGCCGCGCTCGACACGATCCAGGAGCACGGCCGCGCCGCACTCGCCGAGCTGCGCGCGATGCTGGAGACCATGCGCGCCGGCGAACCCGACCCGCGCGGCCCCCAGCCCGGCCTCGACCAGGTGGACGCGCTCGCCTCCGCGCTCGGCTCGGCCGGGCTCGCGGTCGCTGTCAACCGGGACGGTGCGGCGCGGGACGTACCGGCGAACGTGAGCCTCTCCGCGTACCGCATCGTGCAGGAGTCCCTCACCAACACCCTCCGCCACGCCCGTGCCACCCGCGCCGACGTCGACCTGCGCTGGACCGACGGCGCGCTGCTGGTCGAGGTCACGGACGACGGCAGCGCCGCCCCGGCGGGCGGCGGGGGAGCCGGCCTGATCGGGATGCGCGAGCGGGCCCGGCTCGTGGGCGGCACGCTGGAGGCGGGTCCGCTGCCGGCCGGCGGGTTCCGGGTGTCCGCGCGGCTGCCGCTGGAGGTGCGATGACCACGGTCCGGGTGCTGCTCGCCGACGACCAGGAGCTGGTACGGGCCGGGTTCACGATGATCCTGGAGTCCCGCGAGGACATCGAGGTCGTCGGCGAGGCGGCCGACGGGCAGGAGGCGGTCGAGTTGGCCGCCACCACCGACCCGGACGTCGTGCTGATGGACGTGCGCATGCCCCGCCTCGACGGCATCGAGGCGACCCGGCGGATCGTCGAGTCCGGCAGCCGCGCGCGGGTGGTGATGCTGACCACGTTCGACCTGGACGAGCCGGTCTTCGCGGCGCTGCGGGCCGGGGCGAGCGGCTTCCTGCTCAAGGACATCCGGCCGGCTGAGCTGGCCGACGCCGTACGCGTGGTGGCCCGCGGCGAGGCGCTGCTCGCGCCTACGGTCACCCGCCGCCTGCTGGACCGCTTCGCCGCCGGGCTGCCGGCCGGGCCGTCCCAGTCCGCGCGGCTCGACGTGCTGACCGCCCGTGAGGTGGAGGTGCTGACGCTGGTGGCCCGCGCGCTGACCAACGCCGAGATTGGCGAGCGCCTCTTTCTCACCCAGGCCACCGTGAAGACCCACGTCTCCGCGATCCTCACGAAGCTCGGCCTGCGCGACCGCGTGCAGGCGGCGGTGTTCGCGTACGAGACGGGACTCGTCCGCCCGGGTACGGCGCCCGCCTAGGGGAGCGGGAGCCGGCATGGCGACGCCGACGTGGGTCCGAGGTCTACGCCTGGGGCGGCTGAGACGGGTCAGAACGCCGTGATGGTGTCGGGGGCGCGTTCGGCGCGGCTGAGCGCGCGCAGCACGGCGGTCGGACCGTGCCGGCGGACGGCCAGGCGGGACAGCAGGTCGACCACGGTCTCGACCGCGGTCGGCGGGAACGGCGGGGTCTCGACGCCCACGCTGACCGCCAGGTCGTCCGCGTGCACGGCGAGCTCCATCATGCGGGTCACCAGCAGGTCGTCAAGGCGCATCGACCACGGTCCCCACAGCGAGATGCGGGCGTTGCGGTCGGGTGCGGCGGCGGGCAGGCCGGCGGCGAGGTCGTCGACGGCCGCGTCGTACCGCTCCGCGAGCGCGTGCGCCCCCTCCGCGCCGATCGCGTCGCCGCCCTGCCGGATGCGCACGTTGATCTCGGCGTCCAGGTCGGCGCCGATCCAGGCCACCCGGCCGTAGTGCTCCGCCAGGCTGATCACCGGCTCGGTCGGCTCGGGCGCGGCCAGCACGCCGGGCAGGGCCAGCACCTGGTACGCGAGATGTCCGGCCAGGCCGCCGACGCTGAACTCGGCGAGCGCGCTCGGCCCGTCCCACGCGGCGGCCACCGCCGGGTCGCGGAAGAGCGGCGCGACCGCGCGGGCGGTGGCGATGAAGTCGTCCCGGGTACCTGTCATGCGGTGATTTTCTTGTCTTCCGCCGGCCGTGTCGATCCGGGGCGGCCGCGCCGGCGGTGGATACAGGTGCGGGCCGGGCTCGCCGGGCGTGCGACATGAAGAAGGGGGGTGCGCGTGACGCGCACCCCCCTTCCCGTCGGTCCTCAGTGGACCATCGTGGCCGCGGGTGCCGGCTTGTCGCCGCCGAGCTCGGTGGCGGCGCCACCCTGGCGCGAGACCTCGCGCTTGCGCGGGAGGAACGCGATCGGGATGAAGGTCAGCAGCACCAGCACGAAGCCGACCCAGAAGGTCGTGGCGAACGAGTCGGCCACGAAGGCCAGGCCGCGCGCGAAGACCTCCGGGGGCAGCGGGATGCCGGCGCCGTGGTTGTTGGCGATGGCGGCGCCGGCCTCGGTGACCGGCTCGCCGGTCTGCGGGTCGGTCAGGCCGGGGATCACGGGCGAGCCGTTCAGCTGGCTGGTGAGGATCACCGACATGGTGGCGGCGCCGACGGAGCTGCCGATCTGCTGGAGGATGTTGACCAGGGTGGAGCCGCGGGCGGTGTCCTGCGGGGTCAGCGTGCGCAGCGCCGAGGTCATGATCGGCATCATCGTGCCGCCCATGCCGAGGCCCATGACGAACAGCGAGCCGCACAGCAGCAGGTACGACGTGTCGGTGCCGACCTGGGTGAACGTGAAGAAGCCGGCGGCGATCAGCGCCATCGCGAACGGCACCGTGCGGCCGACCGGGATCTTGTCGGCCAGCGTGCCCGCGATCGGCATCGTGAGCATCGCGCCGATGCCCTGCGGCGCCATCAGCAGGCCGGCGTGGAGCGTGGACTCGCCGCGCACCTGCAGGAAGTAGCTCGGGAACAGCAGGCCGGCGCCCATGAACGCGATGATGAACACGAACAGGGAGACCGACGCGACCGTCAGGCTGCGGTTGCGGAACAGGCGCAGGTCGAGCAGCGGGTGGCGCGGCCGGAACGAGTAGAGCACGAAGGTGATCACCAGGATGGCGCCGGCCAGCATCGTGGTCCAGACCTTCGTGGCGGTGATCGTGCCGGTCTCGGGCAGGGACGAGACGCCGTACAGGAAGAGGGCGAGGCCGGGCGACAGCATCAGCATGCCGATGAAGTCGAACGACTCGGACGGCTCGGCGGCGTCCTTCGGGAGGGCGAAGAACGCGTACACGAGGGCGATCACGCCGATCGGGAGGTTGATCAGGAAGATCCAGTGCCAGCTCGCCGAGTCGATCAGCCAGCCGCCCAGGATGGGGCCGCCGATCGGGCCGAGCAGCATCGGGATGCCCAGGACGGCCATCAGCCGGCCGATCCGCGCCGGCCCGGCCGCGCGCGTCATGATCGTCATGCCGAGCGGCATCAGCATGCCGCCGCCGAGGCCCTGCAGGACCCGGTACGCGATCAGCTGCCCGATCGAGTCGGCGGTGGCGCAGAGCACGGAGCCGAGCGTGAAGAGCAGGATCGCCAGCATGTACAGCCGCTTGGTGCCGAACCGGTCGGCCGCCCAGCCGCTGAGCGGGATCACCGTGGCCAGCGCGAGCGTGTAGCCGGTCATGGTCCAGGCGACCTCGGCGTACGTCGCGCCGAACTCGCTCTGGAACGTCGGCAGCGCCACGCTCACGACCGTGATGTCAAGGATCGACATGATCGCGCCGAGCACGACGACGCCGGCAATCTTGAGGACGGTCCCGTCGAGCTTGTCGGGTGCCGCGGCGGCTTGACTGGTCACATGACCTCCCAGATCCCGGCGGCCGGTCCTGGTGGCCGTCGTCCCCCGTCATATTCCGTGCACATGATCACACGGTCCACCGGGTTATCCGCCCGGGAACCCCTCGACGCGTGTCCTGGCTCACGTGCGCGGGTATCACGCCTCCCGCGGCGCGATCGCCCCGGCGAGGGTGCGCACGGTCAG
This sequence comes from Phytohabitans houttuyneae, assembly GCF_011764425.1. Classification (NCBI taxonomy): domain Bacteria; kingdom Bacillati; phylum Actinomycetota; class Actinomycetes; order Micromonosporales; family Micromonosporaceae; genus Phytohabitans; species Phytohabitans houttuyneae. The sequence continues at coordinate 279,019 of NZ_BLPF01000001.1, read as the reverse complement.
GCGTAGCACCTGGTGGCGGGACTCGCCGCTTTCCGCCGCGTAGCTCCAGGCCGCGTAGAGCTGCGACCACAGGACGCTCTCCAGCCAGCTCACCGGCAGCTCGGGGTCGATCGAGCCGTCCCGGTGGCCGCGCTCGACGGTCACCCGAAAGAGGTCCTCGGACGTGCCGAACTCGCACCAGTCGGCCTCGGTGAGGAACTGGTGCTCGCTGAAGATCAGGGAGAGCACGTTGCCCAGGTCGAAGTACTCCTCGCAGAGGCGGCGCAGCGCCTCCGCGCCGGTGCCCTCGTCGAGGCGGGCCCGCTCGGTGGCCTGCCTGAGCCGCAGCACGCTCTCCGCCTTGATCGCTTTGATCAGGTCGGAGCGCTCCGGATAGTACCGATGCAGGGTCGTGCGGCCGACCTCGGCGGCCGTGGCGACCTCGCCGAGCGGGGCGGACAGATTTTTGCCGAGCACGGCGATCGCGGCATCGATGATCGCCTGCCGCGTGCGGGCCCGGCTGGCCGTGTCCTGCGTGTCCACCACGTAAGGAGGTTATATCCCGCTGTGCCGTTCAGGAAGGTCAGTGTGCCTACACGGAATTCCACTTGACCGTATTGGAACAGTCATGTTCCACTCAGGGCATGGGTCCACGCCTCCGCACCCTCGTCTCGTTCCTCAGGCCGCACACCCCGACGCTCGTCGCCGGCCTCCTTCTCGGCCTGGTGGCCAACGCCGCCGGCCTCGCCACCCCGATGGTCACCAAGTGGGTGCTCGACTCGCTCGGCGGCTCGATGGCCTGGCCACTCACCGCGCTGATCGCGCTCGTGGTGGTCGGCGCCGGCATCTCGCTGCGCCAGTGGATCCTGATGGGGACGCTGGCCGAGCGGGTCATCCTCGACGCACGCGTGTCGATCATCCGGCGGTACTTCGCGGCCACGGTCGGCGACCTCACCCGCCGGCCCAGCGGCGAGCTCGTCACCCGGGCCACCTCGGACACCGGCCTGCTCCGCGAGGCGTCCAGCAGCATCGTCGGCATCGTCAACAGCTCGCTCGCGATGATCGCGACGCTGGTGCTCATGGGCGTGCTCGACCTCGTGCTGCTCGGCTGCACGCTCGCGGCCGTGGTGATCGTGGGCGCCGTCATGGCCACGCTGATGCCGACGATCGCCAAGGCGCAGGAGGCCGCGCAGGAGTCGGTGGGGCGGCTCGGCGGCACGCTGGACGGCGCGCTCCGCGCGATCCGCACCGTCAAGGCCAGCCGCGCCGAGGCCCGGCAGAGCGCGCGGATCGAGGCGGACGCGCGGGAGTCCGCCGAGGCCAGCATCCGCGCCGCCCGGCGCACCGCGGTGGTGTGGACGATCGCGTGGAGCGGCATCCAGCTCTCGGTCATCGCGATCCTCGGCATCGGCGCGTGGCGGGCCGAGCAAGGGCTGCTGGAGATCTCCAGCCTGATCGCGTTCCTGCTCTACGCGTTTCAGCTCATGGGGCCGATCACCGAGCTCACGCAGAACGTCACGGCGCTGCAGGCCGGCGTCGCGGCCGCGGCCCGCATCCGCCAGATCGAGGCCATCGAGGTCGAGCCCACCGCGCCGCCGGCCGCTTCCGCGCCGCCGGCGGTCGAGCCGGACCCCACCCAGCCGGTACTCGCGCTGCGCGGCGTCACCGCCCGCTACGCGCCGGGCACCGAGCCGGCGGTGCGCGACATCGACCTCGACATCCCGCGGCGCGGCCACACCGCGGTCGTCGGGCCGTCCGGCGCCGGCAAGACCACGCTCTTCTCACTGATGCTGCGTTTCCTGGAGCCGGAGAGCGGCGAGCTGTTCCTGGACGGCCGTCCCTACCGCACATACGGGCACGGGGAGGTGCGCGCCCGCCTGGCCTACGTCGAGCAGGAGACGCCGATCGTCCCCGGCACGATCCGGGACAACCTGCTCTTCACCCACCCCGACGCCACCGAGGAGGAGCTGCGCGCGGTGCTCGCGGCGGTGCGGCTCGACGGCAAGGTCGATGCCCTCGACGAAGGGCTGGACACACCGCTCACGTCGAGCGCTGTCTCCGGCGGGGAGCGCCAGCGCATCGCCCTGGCGAGGGCCATCCTGCGCACCCCGGACGTGCTGCTGCTCGACGAGGCCACCGCCCAGGTCGACGGCCTCACCGAGGCGGCGCTGCAGGAGTGCGTCCGCGAGCGGGCCGCGGTGGGCGCCGTCGTCACCATCGCCCACCGCCTGTCCACCGTGCTCGACGCGGACACGATCGTGGTGCTGGAGGGCGGGCGGGTGCGCGCCCAGGGCAGCCACGACGAGCTCCTCGCCACCGACGAGCTGTACCGCCGGCTCGTCGAGGCGCTGCGCATCGCCACGTCAGGGCTCGTGGCGGCGGATGCGTGAGGCGTACCGCTCGCGCAGCGCGGCGTTGTGCGCGTCGCCGCCGACCACGTTCTCGGAGATGTATACCGGCGGGTCGATGCCGCGGGCCACCAGCGCCGCGCAGATCTCGGCGGTCAGCAGCTGGGCGATCAGCGCGCTCGTCAGCGTCGAGGTCGGCACGATGCGCGCGCCGCCGGGCAGCTCGTACGCGGCGTCGCCGGGCACCCCGCAGTTGTCGATGACGACGTCGGCGACCTCGAAGAGGCGTTCGCCCGCGGGGTCGCGGGTGGGCACCGCCTCGCTGTGCGCCAGCGAGGTGACCGCGACGACCGGGTTGCCGTTGCGGCGGGCGAGCCGGGCCATCTCCACCACCGCGCCGTTGATGCCGGAGTTGGAGGCGATGAGGAACACGTCCGCCGGGCTGATGTCGTGCAGCTCCCACACCCGGTGCGCCAGCTCGGGGTCGCGCTCCTTGGTGGGGTCGAGGATCTCCTCGGGGTCGACGCCGCCGTACATCACGACGTCCTTGATGGACAGTTGGTTGGCCGGCACGAGCCCGCCCGCCCGGCCGGCGATCTCCATCGTGAACGACCGCGAGTGCCCGGTGCCGAACGCCTGGATGATGCCGTCGCCGGTCAGCGCCTCGGTGCACAGCCGCGCCGCCTCGCTGATCGCGGCGCCCTGGGTGGCGACGACGCGGTCCATGGCGTCCTGGAGCACGCCGAGCGCGGCGGGCCGGTCGATGGTGCTGTTGCTCACTGTTCCTCCGTGGGGGTGGTGGCCGCGGCGAGTCGCGCGGTCCGGTCGATGACGTGCTCGGCGCTGCCGGCGGCGACCGGGGAGCGGAGCACCTCGTAGTCCGCCCGCCCGTACGCGGCCCGCACCGGCAGGTAGCCGAGGTAGCCGTTTGTGTATCCGACGAGGACGGTGGGGTGGTCGACGAGCCGGTCCAGCTGGGCGACGAGGTCGAGGTACGGCTCCGCGCCGAGTCCCACCAGCGAAAACCCGCCCAGCCGGGCCACCGACACGGCACAGGCCGGGTGGTCGCGGGGCGGCTCGGCGAGGGCGAGCTCGGCGGCCTGCAGGGCGGTCCACGCCGTGCGGGTGGCGACCGCGTCTCCCTCCGCCCGGGCCCGCTCCAGCCGGCGCCCGAGCCTGCTGACGAGCTCCGGGGTGGCGGTGGGCAGCTTCGGCGGCAGCGGGACTCGCTCGCGCCCCACGGCGAGGGCGTCGCCGGTGGCGCGGGGCGGGCGGCGCAGGCCGCGTACCACGGCGTCGGCCACCAGCGCGCCGAGCCGGTCGCACTCGCGCGGGGTCTGCGCCCGGCGGTGCGGCCGGGTGCTGATGTCGCCGGCGGCCCCGGTGGCCACCACGGCGAAGGTGTCCGGGCCGAGGCGCTCGGCGAGGGCGCGCCGCACCGCGCCGGTGAGGTCCGCGCTGACCAGCAGGTTGTCCGCCGCCAGGACGGTCGGGTGCACCGGAAGCACGACGACCAGACCGGCCAGGCGGTCCGGCAGGTCGAAGCGGAGCACGTCGATCGGGACCGTGCGGCGGGGGCGGGCGCCGGAGCGCTGGCCGCCGACGCCGCCCAGCCGCTGGCGGTGCAGCCGCAGCGTGACGTCCCGTTCGGCGGCGACGGCCGCGCGCACCGCCGAGGCCGCCACCGGCGGGATCGCGGCGAGCCACCGCGGCGGGGTCGAGGGCGAGGTGGGCAGGCAGCTCGTCTCGGGGCCGGCGTGGGTGTGCGTGGCCGACACCCACACGTCGGTACCGGGCAGCAGGCCGGCCACCGCGGCGGCGAGGTCGCCGTGCACGTACGGCAGGTCCAGCACCACCCACGCCAGCCGGCGCCCACCACTGTGGACGGTGACGGCGTGCGCCCGCAGGCCGTCGAGCGTGCCGGCGGCGGTGCCGGGGCGGGCCGCGTACCCGCCGAGGGCCGCACCGACCGGGACGTCGAGCGCGGCGCTGGCGTGCCCGACCCTCATGCCGTCGCCCGGAGGAAGTGGCGGGTGATGGCCGCCGGGTTGGTGATGGCCGTGCCGACGACGACCGCGTGCGCGCCCGCGTCCAGCGCGGCCCGCACCTGCTCCGGCGTGGCGTACCGGCCCTCGGCGACAACGGGACAGTCCAGTGTGGACGCCAGCCGGGCCACGAGGTCGAGGTCGGGCCCGTCCGGCACCGGGCCGCCGCCGGTGTACCCGGACAGCGTGGAGGCGACGAGGTCGGCGCCGGCCTCGCGGGCGGCGACCCCGGCCTCGTAGGTGTCGACGTCCGCCATCACCGGCACGCCAAGGTCGGCGTGGATGACCGAGATGAGCGCGGCGAGCGGGACGCCGTCCGGGCGGGGACGCAGCGTGCCGTCGAGCGCGACAAGCGTGGCGCCGGCCCGTACCACCTCGGCGGCCGCTGCTGCGGTCGGCGTGATGAAGACGCCGGCCGGGTCGCCGAGCTTGTGGATGCCGATGATCGGCAGGTCGACCGCGGCGCGGATGGCGGCCACGTCGGCGGGGCCGTTGGCCCGGATGCCGGCCGCACCGCCGGCGGCCGCCTCGCGGGCCATCAACGCCATCGGCTCCGGACCGCGCAGGGCGCTGGCCGCGCCGGCCTGGCAGGAGACGATCAGCGAACGGGCGGGAAACAGCGTCACGAGAACCCCCGGTAGACGTGGATGTGGGAGCCGTAGGCGGCCATGAGCGCGGGCGTGGCGGCGAGGCGGAGCGCACCGTCCAACGCGGAGCCGGCGGCCGGCACCCGCGCGCGCGGGGGCACTGCCGCGCCAGCGCGTCCCGGTACGCGCCGACCAGCGGTCCGCCCTCGGGCATCAGGCGGCCCACGTGCGCGACCGGCACGGGGCCGGTGCCGGGCAGCACCGCGACGGCCGCGGTGGCGGTGCGGGCCAGCTCGCGCCCGGCGCGGGACACGATCGCGGCGGCCACCTCGTCGCCGTCGCCCGCCGCGCCGACCACGTCCGGTGCGAAGCGTGCCGTGTCGTCGACGACCCGCCGCGAGGTGTACAGGCGCAGCGGCAGCCCTTCGACCGGACCGAAGCGCGCGACGGCCAGCGCCGACAGCGCGGTGGGCGCGCCACGGCCGTCGACCGCGCGCAGCACCGCCGCGATGCCGGCCCGGCCGATGGCGAAGGCGCTGCCGTCGTCGCCGTACAGGTGGCCCCAGCCGTCCACCCGGTGCACGACCGCGGCGGCCGCGTCGACGGCGAGGCAGTTGACGCCGGTGCCCCCGGTCAGCGCCACGCCGTACCCGTCCGGGAGCGCGCCCGCGTGCGCGGTCACGTTGTCCGCGCAGAGCACCACCTCGCCGGCGGACATGAGGCGCGCGACACCGGCCGCGAGCGCGTCCCGCAGCTCCACAGTGGACGGCAGGCCGGTGAGCCCGAGGACCACCCGCTCGACGGGCCCGCCGTGGCCCAGCCGCGTCCACGCCGCGCGCACGGAGCCGAGCGTCACCGAGACCGGGTCGCCGTCGTGGTAGCTGAAGCCGGGCCCGTCGGCGATGGCGCCACCGGCCGACAGGCGCAGCGTCGACTGCCCGCCGTCGACGCCGACGACCAGGCTCATCGCAGCCCCGCACTCATCGCCACGCCCTCCACGAACCGCTTCTGCAGCGACAGGAAGAGCACCACCGTCGGCAGCAGCGCGAGCACCGCGGCGGCCATCATCATCGGGATCCCGCTGGCACCCAGGTTGTTCGCCTGCATGGCGGCCAGGCCGACGGGCAGGGTGCGGTGGTCGTCGTCGGAGGCGACGAGCAGCGGCCAGAGGTGGCTGTCCCAGTTCATGAGGAAGATGAACAGGGCCAGCGCCGCCATCGGGCCGCGCACCAGCGGGCCGATGATCGTCAGCAGGGTGCGGATCACGCCGGCGCCGTCCAGCCGGGCGGCTTCGAGCAGCTCGTCCGGTACCGAGTCGATGGCCTGGCGCATGAGGAAGATGCCGAACGCGCTGGTGCCCGCCGGGATGATCAGGCCGGCGAAGCTGTTGACCCAGCCGAGGTCGTAGATCAGCGCGTACAGCGGCACGTAGATGACCTCGAGCGGCACCATCAGCGTGGCCAGCACGACCACGAACGCCACGTTCCGACCCGGGTAGGAGAACTTGGAGAAGCTGTACCCGGCGAGCGTGCAGGTGACGATGTTGAGCAACGTGACGGTGACGCCGACGAAGACGCTGTTGGCGTAGTAGCGGGCGAACGGCGTCTCCTCGAACGGCAGCCTCAGGTTGTGCCACTCGAAGCGGCTCGGCCACCACTCGATCGGCACCGCGAGCACCTCGCCGCCCGGCTTGAGGGCGGAGATGGCCGCGTACAGCAGGATGGCCGCGAAGGCGAGGCCGCCGGCGGTCACCGGGATCCAGACGAGGCGCCTCATACGTCGTTCCTCCGGAACACCCGAAGCTGCACCAGCGTCACCGCGATGAGCAGCAGGAACATGAGCACGGCCACCGCGCTCGCGCGGCCCATGCGCGCACTCTCGAAGGCGGTCTTGTAAACGAACAGGTTGACCACCTCCGTGTCGAAGGCACCGCCGGTGAGCACCACCTGCGGGCTGAACGCCTGGAAGCCGCGGATCACGGCGATCACCGAGCAGATCGCGGTGATCGGCTTGAGCAGCGGAAACGTGACCCGCCAGAAGCGCTGCCACGTGTTCGCGCCGTCGACGAGGGCCGCCTCGTGCACGTCCTCGGGCATGCGGGCGAGGCCGGCCAGGAAGAGGATGAGGAAGAAGCCGGTCTCCTTCCAGATGCCCATGATCACCAGTGCCCACCTGGCGGTGCTGCTGCTGGTCAGCCAGTTCACGTCGATGTGGAGCGTCTCGTTCAGCAGGCCGTCCGGGTGCAGGACGAGTCGCCAGACGACGGAGATGGCGACCCAGCTCGTGGCGACCGGCAGGAAGTACAGCAGGCGCACCCAGCCGAGCCCGCGCATCCGGCGGCGCAGCACCACGGCGAGGGCCAGCGCGAGGGCGAGCGCGGGCAGGTACGTGCCGACGGTGTAGAAGAGGGAGTTGAGCACCGCCTGCCGGAACCGGGGGTCCTCGGCCAGGAACCGGAAGTTGTCCAGCCCCACGAACTCCGGCGGCGCGGTGAGGCTGTAGTCGAAAAGGCTCAGGTAGAACACCCGCAGCCCCGGGTAGATCGCGAAGAAGGCGAACAGCAGCAGCGCGGGCAGCGACAGCGCGGCGCCGACCAGGTCGCGGCCGTGCACGCGCCGGCGCCGGCCGGGCGCCCGGCTGCTGCCGGGCACCCGAACCGGGCGTGCCGTCGTGGTGGTCAAGAGCCGATGCTCCGCTGTACGGCCTCGTTGGCCTCGGTGAGCACCTGGTCGACCGGCTTGCCGTCGAACACCGCCTCGTCGACCGCCTTGTGGATGGTGTCCTGCACCTCGTTCCAGTGCGGGCCGACCTGGTCGTACCGGCCGTTGGCGTACGCCTGCGCGATCACGTCGATGAACGGGATCTGCTTGGCCGGCGCGCTGCTCTCCCAGCCCTTGACCGGCTGCACGAAGCTCACGTCGGTCAGCCAGCGGTCCCGCGCGCTGGCCAGGTACGCGATGAACTGCCACGCCTCGCTCTTGCGCTTGCTCGCCGCGTTGACCGACCAGAAGTAGCCGTACACCCGGCTGACCGGCTGCGCGGCCGCGTCGACCTGGGGGAGCGGCACGACGGCGAGGTCCTTGTACGTGTCCGGGTTCGACCCCTTGATCTGGTCCATCGACCACGGGTAGACGATGGCCATCGACTGCACGCCGCTGGCCAGGTCCTGGTACGGCGCGGTCGCGTCGCGCGAGGACGTCTTGGGGTCGGCGATCCCGGACGTGCGGGCCAGCTCCACCCAGAGCTGCAGCGCCTTCTTGCTGCCGTCCGAGGTGAGCGTGGCGGTCTTGCCGTCCTGCGACAGGATCGAGCCGCCGGTCTGGTTGGCGAGCGTCTGGAACCACTGGTTGTACCAGCCGGAGTGCAGGTACAGGAAGTTGAACGCCTGCTTGTGCCCGGCCGCGTTGAGCTTCTTGCCGTAGTCGACGACGTCCTGCCACGTCTTCGGCGGGTTGGCGGGATCGAGGCCGGCGTCCTTGAAGTGCTTGGTGTTGATGGCGAACGCGGTGCCGTTGAACTCGCTCGGCACCCCGTACAGCTTGCCCTCGGCGTCCTTGGCGCCGTCGAGCGTGCCGGGTACGTACTCCGCCTCGACCTCCTCCACGGAGGACTTGCCGAAGCCGGCCGGGTCGATCGGGGACAGCAGGCGCTTGGGGAAGTACTCGCCGCGCAGCGCGTTGTCGTCCATGTTGATGATGTCCGGGCCCGCGCCGGTGCTCAGCGAGGTGAGCATCTTCGTGGCGAACTCGGTGTTCGGGATCTGCTGGTACTCGATCTTGACGTTGGGGTGCTTGCTCTCGTACTCGGCGATCAGCTTCTTGTTGAGGTCGATCATCGGCGGGTGGGTGTGGGTCCAGAACGTGAGCGTCACGTTGCCGTCCCCGCCCTCGTCATCGCCGCCGCACGCGGTGAGCGCGCCGGTGCCGGCCACGGCGACCGCTAGGACAAAAGCCATAAAACGCCGTCGATGGCGGTGCGTTGTCACAGGGGGTACCTCCAACGGGTTTGTCGCCGCTCAGGTCAACCGGTCGCGAACCGTGCGGTCACCGGCGGTCGGCAGGAGTTCAACGGTGATCGTGTAGTAGTCGCCGCGGTACATCGACTCGCCGTACTCGACGACGCGCCCCCGCCGGTCCCGCACCAGCGTCTGGATGCGGAAGCACGGCTGGGTGGCGGGGATGCACAGCAGCTCGGCAGTCCGCTGGTCAGGCAGCGCCGGCTCGACGTGTGCCGTGCCGGAGATGATGTCGATCCCGTAGCGTTCCGCCATCAGCGCGTACCAGGAGCCCTCCAGGTCCGCCTCGGTGAGGTCGGGGAAGAGGCGCGCCGGCACCAGGTTGGTCTCCACCGCGAGCGGCTCGTCGTCGCCGAGCCGCAGCCGGATGAAGCGGGTCACCGGATCTCCCTCGGGCACCCGCAGCTGGCGGGCCATCTGCACCGTGGCCCGCATGCGCCGCAGGTCCAGCGTCTTGTTGCTGGCCCGCACGCCCCGCCGGGTCATCTCCTCGGTGAACGAGGCGATGGTCAGGTGCCGTGGCACCCGGGGCCGGCAGGTGTAGGTGCCCTGGCGCTGCCGGCGCTCCAGCAGCCCGTCCAGGACGAGCCGGTCGATCGCCTTGCGCAGCGTCATGCGGGCCACCGACCAGCGCTCGGCCAGCTCCCGCTCGGCGGGGATCCGCTCCCCGGTGGGCAGCGAGTCGATCAGGTCGAGCAGGCGGGCCCGCGCCTCCGCCGCCTTGTCGGCCCCTCCCGTCAGCACCACCCACCTCCTTCCCGGACCTTCGTCGCTGAAGGCACCGTAAGCATGATCGGCTACCGTGGGCTAGACCACCGCGCCGATTCCGCTAGACCACGACCTCGTCGCGCGCGCTCGGCTGCGGGCCGCCTGGTCTAATCCGGGTACGGCCACCGGGTCGCCCGGCCGCCGGACGGTGGACCATGTCCGTAGTCGGCCAAGTCGTCCGATGTCTCTTGTTTCGGCCCCGTCCGGCCGTGATGATGTTGCGATGCGCCCCCTCCCCGCCACGCTGCGCCGCGCGGTGTCCGCCTCGCTCGCGCTCCTGCTCGCCACGGCCGTCGCCGTGCTCGCCGCCGCTCCGCCCGCCACCGCACACGGCACGCTCGCGATGTCGACGCCGGCCGAGGGCGCCACGGTGACGGAGCCGCTGTCGGCCGTCGAGCTGTACTTCACCGAGAAGGTCGCGTCGAACGCGTACTTCACGATCACCGCGCCGGGTGGCGGCCGCCTCGACAACGGCTGGACGTACGGCTCGCCGAAGCCCCTCGCCAAGCCGGTGCGCGAGTACTTCATGGTGGAGGGCAAGTTCGAGCCGCGGGAGTACACGACGGGCTTCCCGGCGGTGGTGACGGTGGCGCACCTGCCGGCCGCCGGGCAGTACTCGGTCAGTTACCTGTCGGTCGCCTCGGACGGCGAGCCGGTGCGGGGCACGATGACCTTCACCTACAGCGGCAGGGCGACGGCGGCGCCGCAGGGGTGGAGCGTGCCGACCAACCAGCCGGACCCCGCGCTGGTGGCGGCCGCCGAGCAGCACGGCACGTCCGGCCACGGCTCGACCGGCGCCGCCGCGGCACCGCCGGCCTCGTCGCCCCCAGCGGCGGCCGCTCCCGCTCCGGCCGAGGACGAGGGCGGTTCGGGCTGGATCGCCTGGTCGGGCTGGGCGGTGGCGATCGCGGCCGCCGTGGCCGGCTTCGTCGGCTGGCGGCGCAAGGCCGTGCCGGCGGGCCGTCCGTCCGGGCGGACCCGCTCCTCGGGCGGCGCGTCCCGGCAGCGCGCCGGCGGCAACCGGCCGGGCACCAAAGCGGCGGCGTCCGCGCGCAGCGGCAGCGCGGCCGGCAAAGGCACGCCCTCGCCGGAGCGGAGCGGGGCCGGCAGAGGCATGTCCTCGCCGGAGCGGAGCGGGGCCGGCAAGGGCGCGGCGCTGTCCGACCGGAACGGCGGCTCGGCGGGCGGCACGGGGACGGCCACGCCGGACAGCGGCGGCGGCTCAGCCGGGGGAGCGGCGGGCAAGGCCGGCGGCTCGGGCGGGGGAGCGGGCAACGGTCGGCGGGTGACGATTCCCGCGGCCCGCAAGCCGGGGTCGGTCGTCACCGCCAGCGCGCAGCCCGCGTCGAAGGAGCCCGCGGGTGAGCCGGAGCCGGCGGAGGGCGGCGACCGTCGCGTGTCCGATGTGGACGAGGTGGCGCCGGCCGGAGGGCTGACGAACACGCGGCTGGCGCTGGTGGCGGGCGGACTTGTGGTGGCGCTGCTGGCCGGGTTCGGGCTGGGGCGGCTGGGCGGGGACGGCGAGCGCGCCGGCGGCGGTGCGGCGGCGACGGTGCCCGCCGGTGCGGCCACCGGCGGCGCGGTCAGCGCGGGCGACGGGCACCAGCATCCGGCCGGTACCGGTGCGCACAGCCACCCCGGCGACGGCAGCGGCGGCGAGGCGCAGGCGACCGGCATGAGCGTGAGCGGCGGCGGGTACACGCTGCGGCCGGAGCGGCGCACGCAGGCGGCGGGGAGCACCGTGAACTACACGTTCCGCGTCGTGGGCGCGGACCGGCAGCCGGCGACGCGCTTCGCGGTGGTACACGACAAGCCCCTGCACCTGGTGGTCGTCGGCCGCGACCTTTCGGGGTACCAGCATCTGCATCCGGCGATGGCCCCCGACGGCACCTGGAGCGTCCCCCTCAAGCTGGCCCGCGCCGGTGGTTACCGGGTCTACGCCGACTTCACGGTGACCGCGGCCGACGGCACCCAGCTGCCGCTCGTGCTCGGCGTCGACCACCACGTGCCGGGCGCGCACACCCCGGCCGCGCTGCCACCGGCGGCGCCGCAGGCGACGGCCGGGCCGTTCGCGGTGTCGATGGAGGGCACGCCGACGGTCGGCGTGACGGCGCCGATGTTCTTCCGGGTCAGCCGCACGGGCGCGCCCGGTCCCGCGACGCTGGAGCGGTACCTGGGCGCGTACGGCCACCTTGTCGTGGTGCGCGAGGGCGACCTCGGCTACGTCCACGTCCACCCGGAGGCGGAGCTGGTGGACGGCGCGGTGAAGTTCTGGCTGACCGCACCGAGCGCCGGCCGCTACCGGGCGTTCTTCGACTTCCAGGTGGGCGGCCAGGTGCACACCGCGGAGTACACAATAGACATTCCCTAGTGCGGTGACCGCTGACGTTTCCCGGGTCCGGCAGGGCCTGGTCCGCCGGGAACCCGGCGAACCATAGCGGTCACCGCACTAGGCGAGGATGTCGGCGACGGCGTCCTGGTCGCCGGCGTCGTGGGCCTGGAGCAGGGTGGCGAAGCGGTCGGCGGGCAGGATGCGGATGCCGAGCTGCTCGGCCTTCGTGGCCTTGGAGCCGGCGCCGTCGCCGACCACGACGAGGTCGGTCTTCTTCGAGACGGAGCCGGAGGGCTTGCCGCCCAGCCGCTCCACCGCCTCGTTGCCCTCGTCGCGGGTGAGGCCGGGCACCGCGCCGGTCACCACCACCGTCATCGGCGAGCCGTCCGCGCGCTGGAGCGGCAGCGCGGACGCGGACGCGGCGGGAGCGGCCCCGCGGGGTTCGGTCATGTTGACGCCGCGGGCGGCGAGCTTCGTGATGAGCGGGGTCAGCTCGACGAGCTCGGCGGCGATCGTGACCGCGCGCTCCGGGCCCACCCCGTCGACCCGCTGCAGCTCGTCGACCGAGGCGGCGAGCAGCGCGTCCATCGTGCCGAAGTGCGCGGCCAGGCGCCGTGACATCGAGCGGCCCATCATGCGCACGCCGAGCGCGGTCAGCACGCGGGACAGGGGCCGCGACTTGGAGCCCTGGATGTTGTTGACGAGCTTGGTGGCGGAGACGTCGCCGAGCCGTTCGAGGGCGGCGAGGGTGGGCACGTCCAGGTCGTAGAGGTCGGCCGGGTCGGTGACCAGGCCCGCGGTGACCACCGCCTGCAGGATGCGGTCGCCGAGGCCCTCGATGTCCATGGAGGTGCGGGCGACGTAGTACTCCAGCGATATGTTGGCGCCGCACGCCCGGCCCTGGGTGCACCGCCACCGCTTCTGCGACCGGTCGATCTCCCCGCCGCAGCGGGGGCAGGCGGCCGGCGGCTCGAACGGCTCCGAGTCCTCCGGCCGCAGGTCGAGCTGCGCGCCCGTGACCTCGGGGATCACGTCGCCGGCGCGGCGGACGAAGACGGTGTCGCCGGCGCGCACGTTGCGGCGTACCAGATCCTCGAAGTTGTGCAGCGTGGCCGAGGTGACGATCACGCCGCCCACCTGCACCGGCTCGAGCACCGCGACCGGAGTGATCACGCCGGTGCGGCCGACCTGGACCTCGATGCGCAGCAGCTTGGTCGTGCGGGTGTCGGCCGGAAACTTGTAAGCCACGCCCCACCGCGGCGCGCGGCTGGACGAGCCGGCGCCCGCGCGGTCCGCGGGCTGGTCGGCCTTGACCACCGCGCCGTCGACCCCGTAGCCGAGCGTGCCGCGGGCGGCGGTGATCGCCTCGACCGCCGCCTTCACCTCCTCGACCGTGGCACAGAGCGAGTACGCGGTGGTGGCCGTCCCCAGCTCCGCCAGCCACGCCATCGCCGCCGACTGCGCCATCGGCTCGGGGATGCCGTGCACCGAGTACGCGAGGAAGGACAGCGGCGCGTCGTAGGGCCGCTTCGGCGCGCGGAGGGTGCCCGCCGCGGCGCTGCGCGGGTGCGCGAACGGCGGCTCGCCGTTGCCGGTGCGCATCGCCTGCGCGGCGACGAAGTCGTCGTCGGTCATGAAGACCTCGCCGCGCACCTCGACGGTCACCGGCTGGCGCAGCCGCGCCGGCAGGCCCGCGGCACGGCGGGCCTGCGCGGTCACATCCTCGCCCGCGAACCCGTCACCCCGCGTCGCCACCAGGGTCAGGACCCCATCGGTGTACCGCGCCGCGATCGCCAGACCGTCGATCTTCGGCTCCACCGTGTACCCGCTGACCGGGCGGCCGAGGATCTTCTCCAGGCGCTCGGCCCACTTGCGCAGCTCGTCCTCGCCGAAGACGTTGTCGAGGCTCAGCATCGGCTCGCTGTGCACGATGTCGCCGACCACGCCGCCGCCGGCGCCGACAGCCTCGGTGGGCGAGCCGGCCTCCTTCCACTCCGGCCGGGTCGCCTCGGTGGCCAGCACGCGGGCCATCAGCCCGTCGTACGTGGCGTCGTCCATCGCCAGGTCGGACCCGCTGTAGTACGCCTCCGCGGCGCCCCGGATCCGCTCGACCGCCGCGCGGTACTCCCCGGCGTCCTCGAACGGTGCCGCCTCCGCCGCGTCCACGACCGGATCGACCGGATCCACCAGGTCCCGCATGCTCGCCGCCCCCTCAGCCTCGCGTGTACGCCGAACATTGTGGCTGGTCGGACCCGTGAGGCGCGAGGACGGGGGGCCATGGAGGGTAGGTCGCCGCCCGTGCGGGTACGGACCGGGAATGACGATCGCGCACCGCACCGTCGACGTGGACGGCATCCGCACCTTCTACCGCGAGGCCGGGCCGCCGGGCGCGCCGGTCGTGCTGCTGCCGCACGGGTACCCCTCGTCGTCGTTCCAGTTTCGCCACCTGATGGCCGCGCTGGCCGACGGGTGGCGGCTTGTCGCGCCCGACTACCCCGGCTTCGGGTACAGCGCCGCGCCGGACGGCTTCGCGTACACGTTCGACGCGTACGCCGGCTTCCTGCGCCGGTTCGTCGACCTGCTCGGCCTCGACCGGTACGCGATCTACCTGCAGGACTACGGCTCCCAGTTCGGCCTGCGGCTGGCCATGTCGGCGCCGGAGCGGGTCGCCGCCCTGATCATCCAGAACGGTGACATCTACCCGGACGAGCACGGGCCGAAGTACGCGCCGCTCAAGGAGTACTGGGCCGACCCCACGCCCGAGGGCCGGGAGAAGCTGAAGGCGGCGGTGAGCGAGGAGGGCTTCCGGGACGAGTTCGTGGGCGAGATCCCCGCGCACCTGCGCGAGCGGGTCAGCCCCGACCTGTGGCGGCTGTCGTGGGCGGTGCTGGGCGACCCGGTACGCCGCGAGCACGTCACGACGCTCCTCGCCGACCAGGGCAGCACGGTGGCGTGGTTCGGGCGGCAGCAGGCGTACCTGCGCGAGCACCGGCCGCCCGCGCTGATCGTGTGGGGACCGCACGACGGGTACATGCCGGCCGGCGCGGCGCGGGCCTACCTGCGCGACCTGCCGGACGCCGAGCTGCACCTGCTGGACGGTGCGGGGCACTGGCTGCTGGAGACGCACCTGGAGGAGGCGGCCGCCCTGATCCGCGACTTCCTCGGTCGCGTGCACCGTTAGCGGCCCGCCGCGCTTGGTGTACGCCTACCAGCGCGCGGGATGGCACGATGCAGCGGTGCTGGAGCGACTCGACGGCGTCGACTGGGCCCGGATCACGCATGCCTACGGGCCGGCCACCGACGTACCCGATCTCATAAAGGACCTGTGCGCGACCGACCCGGACCGGCGGGAGAAGGCGCGCTGGCAGCTGTACGGCAACATCTTCCACCAGGGCACACGTTACGAGGCGACGGCGTACGCGGTGCCGTTCCTGCTCGAGGTGCTCGCCGACGTGGAGTGTGCCGACCAGGGCGAGCTGGTGCGGCTCCTCGCGGCCATCGCGGTGGGGTACGACGAGTTCTGGCTCCCCGACGGCCTCCCCATCGAGGAGCAGCGCCGCGCCGCGGAGGGTGGCGCGATGCTGCTCGCGGCCGCGCCGCATCCGGGTGACGACGAGTGGGACGAGGACGAGGGCGACGCGCAGTACATCGAGGCGCTGTCGCCGCAGGAGCAAGAGGCGATGCTGGCGCACGTGTCGCTCGCGGCGTACGAGGCGGTGCGGCGGGGCGTCCCGCTCTACCGCGCGCTGCTGCGGGAGGACGACACGGGCGTGCGCACCGCCGCGGCGTACCTGCTGGGGTGGTTTCCGGAGGACGCGGAGGGCACCCTCCCGGCGCTCGCCGCGACCGCGGGGTCCGATGTGGACGACGCGCTGGCGGCGACGGCGCGCGTGTCGATGGGGTTGCTGGGGGCGGCGAACGAGTTCGACGACGCGCGGCCGGTCGTGCGGTGGGCCACGGCGATCGGGCAGGTGCGCGTCTTCGGGGCGGGCGCCGGCCAGGAGGCGGTGGACGAGCTGCGCGCGTGGGCGGGCGGAGCCGGGCGGGACGAGCGGGTGCCCTTCCTGGACGGAGACCTGGTGGGCTACGCGACGCTGGCGGTGGACCGGCTGGCGCCGTAGCGGGCTCTCACGGGCGCGCGATGCGGAAGACCACGTGCCGGCCGTCGGCCTCGGTGAAGTCGTAGGCCGGCACGTGCGTCATGCCGAGGCGGCGCATGACCGCCTGTGAGCGCACGTTGTCCTGCATCGTCTCGGCCACGATCTCGGGCAGCTCGAGCGTGTCGAACCCGTACGCGAGCACCGCCCGGGCCGCTTCGGTCGCGTAGCCGTGGCCCCACGCGGACCGGGCCAGGCGCCAGCCGATCTCGATGCCGCCGAATGTCCGCTCCTCGTCGACCGGGTCGAGCCCCGCGAAGCCGGCCAGCTCGCCGCTCGCCACCACCTCGACCGCCCACCAGCCCCAGCCGCGCGCGGTGAGGTCAGCCTCGAACTCGGCCATCGACGCGGCACTCTGCTCGCGCGTGCGCGGGCCGCCCAGGTGGGCGCGGACCTCGGGGTCGGCGTTGAGCGCCGCCCACGGGTCGAGGTCGCCCTCCCGCCAGTGGCGCAGCAGCAGCCGCTCGGTGCGCAGCTCAGTCACGGGCCGCCCCGCGCCCGCGGTCGTTGAGTGTCGGCACGTGCCCAGGCTAGCCATCCGGCCGGCCTGCCCGCTGCCTGGGCCGGGCCCGCGTGACGACCGCTGCGTGGGCCTCCGGGCGGGCGTAGTGTGATGGCGTGCCCACCGCCAGTCGCCCGCACATGCCGGACTACGGGGTCGCCGCCCCGAATGCCGGCAGCGGGCTGCTGCCCTGGTCGTGGGCGGCCGAGCGGCTGGAGCGCTCCCACGACTACTGGGTGGCCACCATCCACCCCGACGGCCATCCCAACATGACGCCGGTGTGGGGCGTGTGGGACGGCGAGGCGGTGTGGTTCAGCTGCGGGCCGCGTTCCCGCAAGGCGCGCAACCTGGAGCGTGACCCCCGCGCCACAGTCACCACCAGCGATCCGAACGAGCCGGTGATCCTGGAGGGCACGGTCGTGCGGGAGGCCGGGCGGTCGGCAAACGAGGCGTTCACCGAGCGGGTCAACGCCAAGTACGGCGGGGGCCTCGCCGTCGACTTCTTCCTCGCCAACGCGACGTACCGGCTGGTGCCCACGTGGGCGATGGGCATGGTCGAGGCCGACTTCAGCGGCTCACCGACCCGCTGGATCTTCACCTGACCGACGAGTCAGTCAGCTCAGGTAGCGGCGGCGGTACTCGCCGTCCGGGTCGAAGCGCTGCGCCTGCCGCTCCGGGTTGAAGCGGCGGTACGGCTTGGTGTCGTTGCCGGTGCCCGCCACCCACTGCCAGTTGCCCCAGTTGTTGGCGACGTCGGCGTCGAGCAGCCAGCGGGCGAACCAGGCCGCGCCCTCCCGCCAGTCCACCTCCAGGTGCTTGGTGAGGTAACTGGCGGTGACGAGCCGGGCGCGGTTGTGCATGAAGCCCTCGGCGACGAGCTGCCGCATGCCGGCGTCCACGATGGACACGCCGGTGCGCCCCTCCTTCCACGCGTCGAGGGCGTCGTGGTCGTCCCGCCACTTCTCGGTCGCACCACTGCGGTACGCCCGGCGGGGCAGCTCCGGAAATCCGGCGAGCACCTGGTGGTAGAAGTCCCGCCAGCACAGTTGCCGCACGAGCTCGGGGGAGTCCACAGCGGACTCCACGGTGAGCGGTGACACGCATCCGAAGTGGAGGTACGGGCTCAGCCGCGACGTCCGGTCCCCGGCCAGGTCGTCGTGGCCCTCCGCGTACCCACCGGCCCGCCGCCGGAACGCCGACAGCCGCTCGCGGGCCGCGCCCTCGCCGCCCGGCACCACGTCCGGCGAGCCGCCGGTCACGGTCGCCGTGGGGAGGCGGCCGACCGCCAGCCCGTCGGGAAGCGTGACCCGGCGCGGTGCGGCGTGCACCTCGCGGCGGCGCACCCCCTGCCACGCCCGCCAGTACGGCGTGAACACCCGGTAGTGGTCGCCGCCGCCGGTCGGTTTCAGCGCGCCGGGCGGCACGATCGTCACGCCGTCGAAGAGCTTGAGCGCCAACCGTTCGGCATCGCAGGCCTTGGTGAGGCGGCGCTGGCGGGTGGCCGCGTACGCGCTGTGGTCGGCGGCCAGCCCGATCCCGAAGGCGTCCACCTCGCGGGCCACCTTCACCGCCTCCTCGACCGGGTCGCCGTGGCGGACGACCAGGTCGCCGCCGCGCGCGCGGAAGGACTCGCGCAGGTCCGCCAGGCATTCGGCGAGGAAGCGCTGCCGGTTGGGGGAGGAGCGGATGCGCGGGTCGACCACGAAGAGCGGTACCACCCGCTCGGCCGCGGCGCAGGCGGCGTGGAGCGCGGGGTTGTCGCGCACGCGCAGGTCACGGGTAAAGAGGACGACGGCCGTCCGCATCAGATCCCCCTCGCCGCGGGGAGCCCGACCGGCGTGCCGGGCGGTGTGAACAGGCACCGGGCGACCATGGCCAGGCGCCGCCGGTTGGGCACCACCGCCCGCCGTACGAAGACGTCGTGCCCGGCGCGCTGTACCTCGTCGAGGATCCCGCCGTACAGGTGGTAGGCGGCCCTGATGCACGCCTGGGAGGCCGGTGCCAGCATCGGCACGCCGGGCGCGGCGGCGGCGTAGTGCTCGCGGGCGCGCCCCACCTCGTACGCGATGAGGGCCCGGATGGCGGGCGAGGACTCGCGGCGCTCCGCGGCCGCGCGGAGGGTGCCCCGGGTGACGCCGAACATGTCCAGGTCGGCGCGGGGCAGGTATACCCGGCCGCGGTCGAGGTCCTCGCCCACGTCGCGGATGAAGTTGGTGAGCTGGAAGGCGAGGCCGAGCTGGCGGGCCGGCTCGCGGGCCATCGCGCGGTCGGCGGGCTCCAGGATCGGCAGCATCATCGTGCCGATCGCGGCGGCCGAACCCTCCATGTAGGACAGCAGGTCGTCGTACGTGGCGTAGTCGCGGACCTCCAGGTCCATCGCCATGCTGCCGAGGAACGTGGCGAAGTCCGTGCGGTCCATCGCGAACTCGTCGATGGTGTGCAGCACCGCGGGCAGGAGGGGGTCGTCGACCCGCTCGCCGGCCAGCCCCGCGATGAACCTGTCCGACCAGTCGGCCAGCTGCCGCGCCCGTTCGGCGTTCGAGAGGCCGTCGGTGCGGTCGACGATCTCGTCGGCGTAGCGGGTGAACCCGTACAGCGCGTGGACGTGGCGGCGTTTCCAGGCAGGCAGGAGGCGGGTAGCCAGGTAGTAGCTGCGGCCGTGCCGGCGGTGCAGGGCGCGGCAGCGCGCGTACGCGGCGGCGAGTGCCGGGTCCATCCCGCTCCTTCGTACTGGAAATTTTCGATGCGGAAACCGATGCAACTCTTACCCTACCGTACGTTACCCTGGCGCCGTGGGAACTAGGGTGACCGAGGAAGGGCTGAGCGCCGGCGAAGTGGCTCGCCGCCTCGGCGTCGCGGTCACCACGCTGCGCAGCTGGCACCGGCGGTACGGGCTGGGCCCGGACCAGCACGAGGCCCGCCACCACCGGCGGTACACCGGGGAGGACCTGTCCCGCCTCGAGGTGATGTGCCGCCTGACCGGCGAGGGGATGCCCGCCGCGGAGGCCGCGCGGGCCGCGCTCGCCATGCACCCCCTCGAAGTCGCCGCCGGGCCGGTCGTCACCACGGGCGGGCGAGCCGGGGGTGGCAACACGATCCCGGTGGGCGGTGCCGGTCCGGAGGCGCGGGGGTTGGCCCGCGCCGCGATGCGCCTGGACGTCGCCACGATGTCGAGTGTCATCACCCGCATGATCGGTGAGCGCGGCGTGTTGCACACCTGGGACCACCTGCTCCGCCCGGTCCTCGCCGGCGTCGGCGACCGGCACGCCGGCAGCGGCGCCCTCGTCGAGGTCGAGCACCTGCTGTCCCGCACCATCTCCGACGCGCTCGCCGCCGTGCCCCGCCCAGCCGGCGCGCCGGCGCCGCGCACGCTGCTCGCCTGCGCCGACGAGGAGCAGCACAGCCTCCCGCTCGAAGCGCTCGCCGCCGCCCTCGCCGAGCGCGGCCACCGCTCGCTGCTGCTCGGCGCCCGCGTGCCGCCGCGCGCGCTCGCCGCCGTGGTCGCCCGCCTCGGCCCCACGGTCGTGATGCTCTGGTCGCAGGCGCCGGCCACCGCCTCCATGGAGCAGCTGGGCGGCCTGCGCGGCACCCCGCTGGTCGCCGCGGCCGGCCCCGGCTGGCCGAGCGCCGGCCTGCCACCGTCGGTCGTCCGCCCCGCCAGCCTCGGCGAGGCCGTCGACCTCGCCCTCCGCTGGCTCCCCAGCGTGGGCTAGCCCGGGCGCCGAAAGATCATTTCCAGAAGACATCGAGCTGCCGCGACGCCCGTCGTGGTCCGGACCGTTGCTCCCGCGGCCTCACCCTCCGCGGGGTCGAGCTCCAGTGCTTCCCGCCGGCGCCCTGCCCCCTCCGGAGCCTCGCGCAACCGGCAGGCGCCGGCCGTCCCGGCCTGGGCTGGATCTCTAGGGTTCGGGGGCGATGACGGCGCCGCTGGGGTCGCGGATGGTGATCGCGGTGACCGGGCAGAGCTCGGCGGCGGCGGCCGCGTCCTCGTCGGGCTCGACCCGCTCGGCGGTCGACCTGGAGCGGCCGTCGACCAGCGTGAAGTGCCGCGGCGCCGTGCCCGCGCAGGTGCCCGCCCCGATGCACCGTCCGGAGTCGACGGACACCTGCCACTGTGGACTCACCAGGCCACCGGCATGTGCTTGAGGCCGCGTACCAGCAGGCCGCTCTTCCACACCAGCTCCGGCTCCGGCACCGCGAACCGCAGCCCGGGCAGGCGCTCCAGCAGGGCGGCGACGGCCACCTGCAGCTCCATCCGGGCCAGCTGAGCCCCGGCACAGTGGTGCACGCCGTGACCGAAGCCGATGTGCGGGTTGGTCGAGCGGGTGAGGTCGAGCGCGTCCGGCCGGGCGAACACGCTCTCGTCGCGGTTGGCCGACGAGAGCGAGCCGATCACCGGCTCGCCGGCGCGGACGAGCACGCCGCCCAGCTCCACGTCTTCGAGGGCGTAGCGGGCGAAGGAGGAGGCGACGCCGAGCGGGACGTACCGCATGAGCTCCTCGACCGCCACGGGCACCAGCTCCGGCGCGGCGCGCAGCCGGTCGAGCTGGTCGGGGTGGGTGAGCAGGACGTACACGAAGTTGGGGATCTGCGTCACGGTGGTCTCGTGCCCGGCGGCGAGCAGGCCGGCGGCCAGCCGCACCATCTCGTCTTCGCTCAGCCGGTCGTTGTCCTCGTCGCGGGCCCGCACCAGCGCGCCGATGAGGTCGTCGGTCGGGCGCACGCGGCGCTCGGCGATCAGGCCGGCCATGTAGCCCCAGAGGCTCTCCAGGTACTGCTTGATCTCCTCCGGGGTGAGCGACGTGGTCGACACGATCGCCTCCGACCAGGCGTGGAAGTGCTCCTGGTCCTCGACCGGGACGCCGAGCAGCTCGCAGATCACTGTGATGGGCAGCGGCGTCGCGAACCGCTCGACCAGGTCGGCCGGCGGCCCGTCCTCGACCATGCGGTCGATCAGGCCGTCGGCGATCTGCCGGGTCCGCGGCCGCAGCAGCTCGACCCGCCGCGCGGTGAACGCCTTGGCGATGAGCCGGCGCAGGCGGCTGTGCTCCGGCGGGTCCATCGACAGCATGCCGCCCTCGATCGGCCGCGGCGTGATCCGTGGCTCGTCCCGCCCGACGCTGGCGGCGCGGCTGAAGCGGGGGTCGCCGAGCACGGTGCGCACGTCCGAGTGGCGGGTGGCGAGCCAGACCTCCTCGCCGAACGGCATCCGCACCCGCGTCAACGGCTCGGTGCGCCGCAGCTCGGCGTAGAAGGGGTCGAGGTGGAGGCGGTCCGGGGCGCTGAACGGGTAGTCGCGTACGGGACGCTGGGTATCCGTCATGTCAACACATCGTACTGAAGGTTATCGATCGTTTGGGACTTCTGCCGCTACGGCGCACCCAGCGTCGACGAGGACGACTCGAGCGAACCGTCGCCGTGGAAGACCGACCGGCGGCCGCCGTCGAGCAGGCCACCCTCCCGCGCGAACCGGGGCATCGCGACGAGCAGCGCCGCGTTGCCGTACAGCGCGACCGCGGGGCCGAGCCGGTCGGCCGACCCGCCCGGGGACGTGGGCTCGGGATGCAGGTCGCGCAGGTGGCGCAGCGCGCGGGCGCCGGCGAGGGTGCGGCGCGGCAGAAACCAGCACGCCACTCCCACCAGCACCACCGTCGCCGCGAGGCCGATCGGCGCGCCGATCACGTCGATGAGCCGCGCCAGCACGTAGGGCGGCACGACCGCCAGGGCCAGCGGCACCAGCACCCGGCGCCGCTGCGGGCGGACGAGCTTGCGGCGGATCAGGTCGCGCCGCACCTCGCCGACGGCCGCCCGGACCCGCTGGTGGTCGGCCAGCTCGCGCGGGCCCGTGTCGCTGTAGAGCGCGCCGAAAAGGGCCTGCTCGAGCGGCTCGGCACCGCGCGGTTTCGACCCCGTGCGCCGCACTCTCCCGTCCCGGCCGGCGACCACGGCCTCACGCGCGTGGAGCATGGCGAGGCCGGTGCGGACGGCGCCCCAGCGGCCGCCGCGCAGGTGGCCGATCCCGGTGGCGGTGAGCCCCTCGATCTGACGCATGCCCGCAGTGTGCGGCACGCCCGCACGTGTCCCACCCGCGGCGGCCGCGGCGTGCATGATCTAGCTGTGCCGTTCACCGCCTCACGGGCTCTCGCGCGCCGGACCGAGCGCTGGTTCGTGCGGCGCGGCGTGCCCACCATGATCGAGGGGTACGGCTTCGCCACCCACGTGCTGCCCCGCATGCTGCCGTCGCTTGCGCTGGTGGCGGTGGCGAGCCTGGCGTGGCTGGTGCCGCTGCGCTCGGCGGGCTCCCGGCGCTGGGTGCTGCTCGGCGCCGTCGTGGTGGCGACCGTGGTCGTGCGGTGGGTGGTCGGCGCGTTCGCCCGCCGCGGGCTGCACCTGTCCCGCGGCGTCACCGTCGCGATCCTCGCCGGCTACGCGCTGATGCCCGTGGCCGTACCCCTGCTGCAGCTCGCCGTCGACGGTGCCGTCACCCCACCCGGCGGCGGCGCGGTGGGGCTGGTCGGGTTCGGCATCTTCTTCGCCGCGGTCTTCGCCGGCACGCTGCTGGCCACCACCTACGGCCTCGGCGCCCTGGTCGGCCGCGCGGTCCGGCACGCGGTCTACGACCTGCGCAACAGCGTGCACCTGCTCGGGCGGGCGCTGCCGGCACTGCTGTTCGTGACGCTCTTCCTGTTCTTCACCGGCGAGCTGTGGCAGGCCATGAACCGCCTCGGCTGGTGGCGGCTGGCGCTCGTGGTCGCACTGTTCGCGGCGGTCACGATCCTCGCCGCGGCGGCCCGCCTGCGCGACGAGGTCGGCCGCGTCGAGCAGGACCTCAGCCCGCCCCGCCTGTCCGCGGCCTGCGCGGGCACCCCTCTGGCCGACGCGCCCATCGACGAGCTCGCCCCGACGGCCCGCTCCGCCCGGTGCCCCTCAACGGCCGCCAGTCCCGCAACCTGCTGCTGATGCTCGCCACCCGGCAGCTCGTGCAGGCGGCGGTGGTGGGGCTGGCACTGTTCGCGTTCTTCCTCGTGCTGGGACTGCTGGTCGTGACGCCCGAGACCGCCGAGCAGTGGATCGGCGCCGAGCCGGCCCGGTCGGCGCTGTTCCCGGCGGTACCGGTGGCACTGCTGCGCAACGCGACGCTGTTCGCCGGGTTCGGCAGCATGTACTTCGCCGTGACCTCGATGAGCGACGCCGACCACCGCCGCCAGTTCTTCGCGCCGATCCTCGACGAGGTCGAACGCACCCTCGCGGTCCGCGCCGTCTACCTCGCCGTCCGGCAGAGCAAGCAGCCCGAACCCGCCCAGTGGAGCGGCGACTAGAGCCTCCAGCTCACGGTGCCCCTACCCGTGCTTCTGCAGATCTTTCGAGGCGGGAGTGCGTGAGTCCATCCGCAGTTCGGCGCGGTCGTCGCGGTCGGTGACTGTCGATCAGGTGCAGGCGGTGTGGCTTCGGGACCTTGGTGAGTTAGCGCGTTATTTCGCCGCCAACTTGCCAAGATCTGCTGGAGTGGGCTCCTGGGATGAGCTGGGCGACCGCGGAGGATGAGGCGGCAACCGCGGGCACAGCGGCAGCGCTCATCTAACCCGTCGCGGCGGTCGAGCCGGGCCGGGCTTGCCGCGCGGGCCCGGCAGCGGAGGTCGGGGATCTCGGCGAGCCCTGCGAGCCGCCGACCGGAGCGGTGCCCGCGGGAGCATGCGGTCCGCAGGTGGCGCGGACCGGGGCATATCCGCTCGAAGCAGTCCTGAGGCTCGAAGAGGTCCTAAGGCAGGATGGCGTCGACGTAGCCGCCGTCCACGCGGACCGCGCCGCCGGTGGTGGCGGAGGCCAGCGGGGAGCTGAGGTAGACGACGAGGTTGGCGATCTCGGCCGGCTCGATGAGGCGCTGCAGCAGCGACTGCGGGCGGTGCCGCCGCATGAACTCGCGCTGCGCCTCTTCCCACGGCAGTGAGCGGTCGACGAGCTGGTACACGAAGTCCTCGACGCCGCCGGTGTGCGTGGGGCCGGCGATCACCGAGTTGACGGTGACGCCCGTGCCGGCGGCGGCCTTGGCGAAGCCGCGCGAGACGGCGAGCAGCGAGGTCTTGGACATCCCGTAGTGGATCATTTCGGCGGGGGTGACGATCGCGGAGTCGCTGGCGATGTTCAGCACGCGGCCCCAGGCGCGGCCGGTCATGCCGGGCAGGTAGGCGCGGGTGAGGCGGACCGCGGTGAGCACGTTGACCTCGAAGTAGCGGCGCCACTCGTCGTCGGTGATCTCCAGGGCCTCGCGGGCGCCGAAAACGCCGAGGTTGTTGACGAGGATGTCGACCGCGGGCGCGGCGGCCAGCACCGCGGCGGTGCCCTCGTCGCTGGCCACGTCGCCGGGCGCGGCGGTGAAGCGGCCGTCCGGCACCTCGGCGGTGAGGGCGGCGACGGCGCGGTCGACGGACTCGGCGCCGCGGCCGTTGACGGCGACGGACGCTCCGGCGCGGGCCAGGCCGGCGGCGATGGCCCGGCCGATGCCCTGCGTCGAGCCGGTGACGAGCGCGGACCTGCCGCTCAGGTCGATCGGGATCACGCCTCGACCCTATGGGGCCGCGGGCTTGACCGGCGGGAGAACGCGACGCCCGGAGCAGGCGCGCGACGCGGGTGTGGGACGGCCTTGACCGCTCCGGGTGGATACGCATAGATTCGGGTCACTGCGGGATTCCGGGCATTCCGCCGGTCGCGTGCGACCGGCGCTTTCGCTCGTCACCACAGCGTCAAGGAGTGCCCGCATGTCCGCAACACCCCCCGCCGAAGACGAGGAGCCCAACGCTCCGGCGCAGCACCGCAAGGTCCTGCGCCTGGACAGCCACGGGCGCACGATGATCGCGGTCACGGTCGCCTGCGTGTGCCTCGCCGCGGCCACGCTCGTCGCGTCCGCGCTCGATCTCGTCGGGCCGGCACACGACGCGGGGGCGACGGCCAACCGGGCGGTGCCGGCCTTCCAGGACCCGGCGCAGCCGGTGCCCGAGCGGGTCGCGGACCTCATGGGGCGGATGACGCTCGAAGACAAGCTCGGCCAGCTCGCGCAGGTCGACCGGGCCGCGTTGACCAGCCCGCAGGACATCGCGGCGTACCGCATCGGTTCGATCCTGTCCGGCGGCGGCTCGGCACCGGCCAACAACACCCCGACCGGCTGGGCGGACATGTACGACGGGTTCCAGAGCGCGGCACAGGCCACGCCGCTCGGTATCCCGGTCATCTACGGCATCGACGCCGTGCACGGGCACAACAACGTGCGCGGGGCGACGATCTTCCCGCACAACATCGGCCTCGGCGCGAGCCGCGACCCCGGGCTGGTGCAGGCGGTCGGCCGCGCCACCGCCGAGGAGGTCGCCGGCACCGGCATCGACTGGACCTTCGCGCCTTGCCTGTGCGTGGCGCGCAACGACCGGTGGGGCCGCACGTACGAGTCGTTCGGCGAGCAGGCCGAGATCGCCACCTCGATGACCTCGATCATCGGCGGATTCCAGGGCGGCGACCTCGGCGCGCCCACGTCGATCCTCGCCACGGCCAAGCACTACGTCGGCGACGGCGGCACGACCGGCGGGCGCGACCAGGGCAACACCGAGATCTCCGAGGCCGAGCTGCGGGCCGTGCACCTGCCTCCGTTCCAGGCGGCCATCGCGCAGGGCGTCGGCTCGATCATGGTCAGCTTCAGCAGTTGGAACGGGCAGAAGCTGCACGGCCACCGCCAGCTGCTCACCGACGTGCTCAAGGGCGAGCTCGGGTTCACCGGTTTCGTGGTCACGGACTGGGCGGGCATCGACCAGATCGACGGGCAGCGCGGCTTCACCGGCGCGGAGATCAGCACCGCGATCAACGCGGGCGTCGACATGGTGATGGTGCCAACGGACTACCGGCAGTTCCTGCAGCTGCTGCGCAACGAGGTGGACGCCGGCCGCATCCCGATGGAGCGGATCGACGACGCCAACCGCCGCATCCTGACCAAGAAGTTCGAGCTGGGGCTCTTCGAGCGGCGCTTCACCGACCGGGCGCTCACCTCCACCGTCGGCAACCAGGCGCACCGCGACCTGGCCCGCGACGCGGTTCGCCGCTCGCAGGTGCTGCTCAAGAACGACGGCAACGTGCTCCCGCTGGCCAAGAGCGGCGGCAAGATCTTCGTTGCCGGCAAGAGCGCCGACGACATCGGCCTCCAGTCGGGCGGGTGGACGATCTCGTGGCAGGGCGCGGCCGGCAACACCACGCCGGGCACCACGATCCTGCAGGGCATCCGCGCGACGGTGGGCTCGGGCGCCACGGTCACGTACAACCGGGACGGCACCGGCATCGACTCCTCCTTCCGCGCCGCGATCGCGGTGGTGGGGGAGACCCCGTACGCCGAGGGGCAGGGCGACCGCACCGGCGCGATGGGGCTGGACACCGCCGACCTGCAGGTGCTGTCGCGGCTGCGCGCGTCGGGCGTACCCGTGATCGTGGTCCTGGTCTCGGGCCGCCCGCTGGACATCGCCGCGCAGGTCGACGGGTGGGCGGCGCTGGTCGCCGCGTGGCTGCCCGGCACCGAGGGGCAGGGCGTGGCGGACGTGCTGTTCGGCGACTACAAGCCGAGCGCGAAGCTGCCGGTGACCTGGATGCGCAGCGTCTCCCAGCAGCCGATCAACGTGGGCGACGGCAAGCCGCCCCTGTTCGCGTACGGCTTCGGCCTCACCTACCCGGGCGGCCCCACCACCCCGTCGCCCTCGCCGTCGGTGTCCACGCCGCCGCCGGTGCAGACGACGCCGCCGGTACAGACCACGCGGCCGCCGCAGAGCACGCCGCCCGTGCAGACCACCCGGCCGCCGGCCACCACGGCCGCGCCGACGACGCCGACCGCGGGCGTGGCCTCGTGCACCTTCCGGTACACGGTGAGCAACCAGTGGCAGAACGGCTTCGTCGCCGAGGCGCGGATCACCGCCGGGTCGGCTCCGGTGAGCGGGTGGACGGTGCGCTTCGCGTTCCCGGGCAACCAGGCGATCACCAACTCCTGGAGCGCCTCGGTCACCCAGAGCGGCACGCAGGTGTCCGCGGCCAACCGTGACTACAACGCGACCATCCCGGCGGGTGGCAGCGTGACGTTCGGGTTCCAGGCGACGTACAGCGGCACGAACTCGCCCCCGACCGGTGCCACGCTCAACGGGACGGCCTGCGCCGCGGGATAGGGGACGGCGCGCGCGCCTCCACCGAACCGGTTGGTTCACCATCCGAACGGCCATGGCTCACGGGCGGTCGCGTTTGGCGCACACAGAGTACGTTTCTGGCCGTCGATCTCCGTTGACCCTCGCCTGTGGAATGACCATGCGGGCACACAGCAAGGAGAACCCATGACACGAAGAGGTCGGACGCGCCGTTCCGCGCTGCGAGTGGCTCTCGCCGCGGCCGTCGCGCTCTCGTCGCCACTCCTCCTCAGCTCGACCAGCGGCTCGGCGTCGGCCGCGCCCACCCCCAACGCCGTCGTCACCTGGGACGCCCTCGCCCAGGAGTCCATCTGGGACGTGGCGCGGCAGGCTCCGAACGCACAGGGCCGCAGCTTCGCCATCGTGCACGGCGCCATCTACGACGCGGTCAACGCGATCGCGGGCAAGCCGTACCAGCCGTACCTCGGCGCTCCGGCGGCGACGGGCACCGAGTCGGTCGACGCCGCGGTGGCGACGGCGGCGTTCCGCACGCTGGAGTGGCTCTTCCCGGCACAGCAGGCGGCGATCCAGGCCAAGTACGACTCCTTCATGGCCGGCATCCCCAACGGCACGCCGAAGACCGCCGGTGCGGCGATCGGCCAGAGGACGGCGGCCGCGATGATCGTGGCGCGTACCAACGACGGCGCCTTCGGTACGCGCACCTGGCGGCCCTCGACCGCGCCCGGGCAGTGGCGGCCGACCCCACCGACGTTCGCCTCGGACGGCGCGTGGACGATGGACGTCAAGCCGTTCCTGATCCCCAGGAACTCCAGCTTCACCACCGCGGGCCCGCCGGCGCTGACCAGCTCCCAGTACGCGCGGGAGTTCAACGAGGTGAAGGCGATCGGCGCGGTCAACAGCACCACGCGCACTGCCGACCAGACCGACGCCGCGAGATGGTGGCACGACCGCAGGCTGACCGAGTGGGAGATCAAGCGGCAGCTCGCGGTCAACAACGGGCTGACCAACCTGCAGGCCGCGCGCATGTTCGCGATGGTGGACATGACCGAGACGGACTCGCTGATCGCCTGCTACTACGAGAAGTACAAGTGGAACTTCTGGCGCCCGGTCACGGCGATCCAGGAGGCGGCGAGTGACGGCAACCCGGCGACCGTCGCCGACCCGTCCTGGATGCCGCTGCTCGTCACGCCGCCGTTCCCGGACTACACGTCGGGCCACACGTGCTACACGGCCGCGTCGATGGCCATGCTGTCGCACTTCTACGGCACCGACCGCAAGTCCTTCAGCGCGACAAGTGCCGACACCGGTACGACCCGGTACTTCACCAGCTTCTCCGGTGCCCTCAGAGAGGTCAACGAGGCCCGGATCTGGGGCGGTATCCACTACCGCAGTGCCGACGCCCAAGGTGCCGTCATCGGCGCGAAGACCGCGGCGTACGTGATTCCGCGGTACTTCAGGCCAACCCGATAGGACCGTCCGCCGGAGGGCCGGGCCGTACAGGCCCGGCCCTGCGGCCCTACTCTCTAGCTCGTGCGCATCGGCACCTACAACGTGGAAAACCTCTTCAACCGGGCCCGCGCCCTCGACCAGCGCACCTGGTCGGCCGGGCGGCCCGCGCTCGAGGCGTACGAGCAGATCTGTGAGCTCCTCGAAGAGCCGCTGTACACACCGGACATCCAGGCCGGCATCCTGCGCCTGCTGCGCAAGCTCGACCTGCTCAACAGCGACAGCGCGCGCTTCGCCCGGCTCCGGCAAAACCGCGGCCGCCTGCTGCGCCGCTCCCGCAAGGACGGCGTGCTGGTCGTGGCGAAGGGCCGCGGCGACTGGATCGGCTGGGTCGAGCTGACCACCGACCGCGTCGACGAGCAGGGCATGCTGAACACGGCGCGGGTCATGCACGACGTCGGCGCGGACATCCTCGGCGTGATCGAGGCGGAAAACCGCATCGCGCTCAAGCGCTTCACCGACGCGGGCCTGCTGGTCGGCGGCGTGCCGAGGTACCCGCAGGTGATGGTCGTCGACGGCAACGACGAGCGCGGGATCGACGTGGGCGTGCTGGCGACCGCGGCGTACCCGCTTATAGGCCAGCGCAGCCATGTGGACGACACCGACGAGGTGGGCCGCGTGTTCAGCCGCGACTGCCCGGAGTACCACTTCGCCACCCCGAGTGGCGGCCGGCTCGTCGTGCTGGTCAACCACCTCAAGAGCAAGGGCTACGGCGGCAAGGTCGCCTCCGACACGACCCGCCGCCGCCAGGCCAGCCGCATCGCCGAGATCTACCGCGACCTGGTGGCGGACGGCATCACCGACGTCGCGGTGGTCGGCGACCTCAACGACACCCCGGAGAGCGAGCCGCTGGCCCCGCTGCTGCACGGCACGGACCTGCGCGACATCTCCACCCATCCGTCCTTTGCGGACGGTGGACGCCCCGGCACGTACGGCTACTGCACCGCCCGAAGCAAGATCGACTATGTGCTGCTGTCGCCGTCGCTGTGGGCCCGCACGACCGGGGGCGGCATCTTCCGCAAGGGCGTGTGGGGCGGCAAGCGCGGCGTGCTGTGGCCCATCTACGACACGATGACCAAGGCCGTGCACGCCGGCTCCGACCACGCCTGCATCTACGCCGACATCGACCTGTAGGGGCGCTGGCCGTCTTCGGGCCCACCGCGGCTCCCGCGGCCTCACCCTCCGCGGTGGGCGAGCTCACCCCGGAGCGGGCTCCTGGGTTGAGCTGGGCGACCGCGGAGGGTGAGCGGCAACCGCGGGTGAAGCGGCAGCTCGCCGTTAACTCGGGCTCGACTGCGGCGCCGCTTGCGGCCAACGGATTGTCGCTGACGGTTGTAAAGCTCTCCCCGACGGTGCCGCATCGGTCCGTGACTGCCGAGCAGGAGCGGGTCTTGGGGCTGAGCCTGGCGACCGCGGACGGTGAGGCCGCGGGAGCAACGGTCCGGACCACGACGCACATCGCGGCAGCTCACATCTCGTTTGGATTGAAGTCTCCAAACGAGGCTCACCCTGACCGCGAAGGTCTCCAGGTAGACCCTAGGGCGTGTTGCGGCGATGGGCTTCCAGGGCGTCGATGAGGCGGCCCATCAGGTCGGCGAGCTGCTCGCGGTCTGCCTCGGTCCAGGCGGACAGGACGCGCCCGTAAAGCTCGGTGCGGGCCGCGCGCACGGCGGACATCCGCCGCAGTCCCGAACCCGTCGGTGCGATCACCGTGCCCCGGCCGTCGCGCGGGTCGGCCTGGCGGGCCACGAGGCCGTCCCGCTGCATGGCGGAGACCTGCCGGGTGACCGTCGAGCCGTCCAGGCCCAGCCGGTCGGCGAGCGCCGAGACGTTTTGCGGGCCGGCTTCGGCGAGGTGGCGCAGGATCACGTAGGCCGCGCGGTCCAGTGCCCGGTGTGCCGCGACCGGCGTGGCTCGCCGGGTCGTCTCGCCGAGGCGCATGAGGAGTGCGATCTGCGTCTCGATCCGTTCGAGCGGGGTCTCACCTGCGGTCATAGCTGTATGATACAGGGAGATACCTGTAAGATACAGCTAGTTCAGCTCGGAGGTGGCGCGCGTGGCGCGGCGCGACGAACCCAACCGCAAGGCCATCTACGCCACCACGCTGGTGGCGTTCCTCGCGATCGCGGGCATCGCCGTGGTCGACCCGATCCTGCCGGCCATCGGCGAGGCGATCGGGGTAACGGCGTGGCAGGTGGAGCTGCTCTTCACGGCGTACATCGCGGTCATGGCCATCGGCATGATCCCGGCCGTGCTGGCCACCGGGCGGTTCGGGTACAAGCGGGTGCTCGTCACCGGCGTCGGCGTGGTGGGCGTCGCGGCGATCCTCGCCTCGTTCAGCCGCAACATCACGCAGCTCTCCGTCCTGCGCGGCGTGTGGGGCCTGGGCAACGCGCTCTTCTTCGCCACCGCGATGGTCGTGCTCGTCGCTCTCGCCAACGACCGCGAGTGGGTCGTCGGCCTCTTCGAGACCGCGCTGGGCCTCGGCTTCGCGGTCGGTCCGCTGCTCGGTGGGCTGCTGGGCGAGGTGAGCTGGCGGCTGCCGTTCTTCGTGTGCGGGATGTTCATGCTGGTGGCGCTCGCGGTGGCGGCCGGCGCGCTGCGGGAGCCCACGACCAGGCAGCCGGCGGTACGGGTCGCCGAGATCGGCCGCGCCTACCGGAGGCCCGCGTTCGTGGCGCTGTGCGCGGTGACGGCGGCGTACAACTTCGTGTTCTTCGTGATCCTCGGCTACACGCCGCTCTTCCTCGGCATCGACGTGATCCCGCTGGGCCTCGCGTTCACCGGCTGGGGTC
The DNA here is from genome assembly GCF_011764425.1 of Phytohabitans houttuyneae. Taxonomy (NCBI): domain Bacteria; kingdom Bacillati; phylum Actinomycetota; class Actinomycetes; order Micromonosporales; family Micromonosporaceae; genus Phytohabitans; species Phytohabitans houttuyneae. The sequence continues at coordinate 246,826 of NZ_BLPF01000001.1, read as the reverse complement.
TGGGCCTGGCGGCCGGCATCCTGGTGGTCGGCCACCGCCTGGCGCACCGGATCGGCGCGGTGCAGACGGTGGGGGTGGCGATCGCGGGGCTGCTGGTGTGCCTGGTGCTGCTGGCCACCTCGGGCGGCCTCGCCGAGTCGATCGTCGTGCTCGTCGCCTCCGGCCTTTTCATGGGCCTGGCCAACGCCAACCTCACCGACCTAGCCCTGGCCCTGGGCGGCGGCGACCGCCGGGTCGCGACCGGCGCGTTCAACCTCGTGCGCTGGGGCGCGGCGGCGCCCGCGCCGATCATCGCGGGCAAGCTGGCCGAGCACTCGCTAGCCCTGCCGTACTGGGTGGCGACGGCCGTGCTCGGCGCGGGCGTGCTGGTCTTCCTGGCCTTCGGCCACATCATGGCCGCCGGCCACGGCGAGCGCGTCGTGTGGAACCGGCGGGCCTTGCGCGCCCAGCGCACCCCCGAGGAAGCCGTCGGCGAGGCGTACTGACATTCGGTTGGCCTGTCTCGCCCTCCGCGGTCGCCTGGCGTGCGATCCCGGCGGCCTGCATGTCGCGGATCGCCGCGTGGACCGGGCTCTCGGCCGAACGGATCCGCCTCGAACCGGATGCGAATTCCCGCCGCTTGGGGGTGCGTTTCAGCGGCCAGATCTCCGTCCCCTGTGGCGGTACGTCGCTCGCTCGGCCGGTCGTTTGAGCCCCCGCGGTGGGTGGGGCCGCGTCAGCGGCAGCCCGGACCGCGGCCGGGGAGGGCGTGCACTGGCGGGGATGGACCGGAACGGCCGCCGGCGGATCGTGGACGTTCGCTGCCCTGCGAGGGGCACCGGACGTCCACGATCACGCGCGCTCGGTGGGCCGTCACGGACCTGAGGGCCGGCGGTCCAGGCCGGTTGCGGGCGGCGCCCCGCCTCAGGCGACCAGCACGTACACCGGAGGGGCCAGGGCGACGCCTGCGATCGCGCCCGCCACCACCTGACCGGGGGAGTGGTCGCCCAGGCGGACGCGGGACCACGCGACCAGGGCGACCACCAGGAAGAGCGGCGTCATCCACTGGCCGAACGCGATCACCAGGGTCTCCGCCGACGCGGCCGCGACCGCGGCGTGGGCGCTCAGCTTCCAGAGTTGGTTGACCGCGGTGATGGCCACGCCGGTCGTGAAGAGGACGACCACCGCGGCGGTCAGCGCGCGGGGTGCGCCGAGCAGCGCTAGCGCGCCGATGCCGGCCAGGCACGAGGCCAGGCCGAGCAGGAGGGGGGTGCGGCGCTGCTCGCGTACGCCGATGTGGTGGTCGGTCAGGTGGCCGCGGCGGACGCCGGCCCACACGATCGCGTACGGCACCGCGGCCGTGAACAGCACCGCGAGCAGTGCCCAGCCCACGCCCGTGCGCAGCGAGGGCGCGCCGGTCAGCGCGAAGGCCACCACCATCGCGGCCGCCACGACGGGTGGTGCGAACGTCTCCGTGACCGCACGCGCGAACCGGTGGTCCGCCTCCACCGCGGCGCTGTCCGCCGTCATCCCCCAACACCTCCCGAGCCTGGAACGTTTCACAGCACACCCCGTGCCGATAGACGACGCGTCGACACCGTATCGACGGGTCCCAGACCCGGTCTCGAAATCCTTGCCGGGCTGCGCCGGGCCCAGGCGCCGCCATCTGGCGCCAGGCGCCGCCATGCGGCGTCGGGCGTAAGTCCGCATTCAACACCGGTATGCGACCTTGCGCCCGCCACCACCTGATGACACCTGGACTCCGGCTCGCACCGACAAATCTTCTGAGACAAGGCCTAGGCTCGGCGGTGTGGAGGTGTCCGCGACGCTGACCCGTGCCCGGGAGTGCCACAGCCGCCGGGCGTGGGCGGACACGTGTGTCCACTACGCCGCCGCCGACGCGGCCGCGCCGCTGGGCATCGACGACCTGGCGCGCTTCGGTGAGGCGAGCCAGCTCCTCGGCCGCGGCGAGGAGGCGGTGCGGCTGCTCGAGCGGGAGTACCGGGCGCGCGTCGAATCCGGCGACATCGCCGGCGCGCTGCGCTGCGCGTACTGGCTGCACGAGACGCTCGCCATGCGCGGCGAGTTCTCGTACGCGGGCGGGTGGCTCGCCCGCGCCGCGCGGCTGGCCGACGGCGAGCCGGACTGCGCCCAGCGCGGCTACCTGCTGCTGCCCGAGGCCGAGGGGCGGCTGCGGGGCGGCGACCCCGACGGTGCGTACGCGACCGCCACGCGGGCCCGCGAGCTTGCCGAGCGCTGCGGCGACCCCGACCTCGTCACCGCGGCCACCCACCTGCAGGGGATGGCGCGGGTGCGGCAGGAGCGGGTCGACGAGGGCCTCGCGCTGCTCGACGAGGCCATGGTGGCGCTCGCCGCTGGTGAGGCGAGCCCGCGCATCGCCGGGCACGTCTACTGCGGCTTCATCGCGGTCTGCCACGACCTGCACGAGGTGCCGCGCGCCCGGGAGTGGACGTTGGCGCTCAACGAGTGGGTGGACGGGCAGCCCCGCTTCGACGGCGGGTACTCCGGCATCTGCCTCATCCACCGCTCCGAGCTGCTCCAGCTCACCGGCGACTGGCCGGACGCGGCCCGCCAGGCGCGCACCGCGTGCGAACGGCTCACCCAGGGCTTCGGCGAGATGCTGGCCGGCGGCGCGTTCTACCAGCTCGGCGAGATCCACCGGCTGCGGGGCGAGGCGGGCCCGGCGGAGGAGGCGTTCCGGCAGGCCAGCCGGTACGGCGCGGACACCCAGCCCGGCTTCGCGCTGCTGCGGCTGGCACAGGGCCGGGTGGACGCCGCGGCGGCCGCGATCCGGCGGGCACTCGCCGAGACGCCCGACCGGCTGATGCGCGCCCGCCTGCTCGCGGCGGCCGTCGAGATCACGCTCGCCGCCGGTGACGTGGCGGCGGCGCGGGAGTGTGCGGCCGAGTTGGCGGAGATCGCCGAGGCGTTCGGGCGGCGGGCACTGCATGCCCGTACCGGATGCGCTTTGGCGGCCGTCGCCCTCGCGGAGGGTGACCCGGAGGCGGCGCTGGCGGCGGCTCGCCCCGCGTGGCGGATCTGGCGCGACCTGGACGCCCCCTACGAGGCCGCGCGGGCCCGCGTCCTGGTCGCACACGCGTGCCGCGCGCTCGGCGACGAGGACGCCGCGGCGATGGAGCTGGACGCGGCGTGCGAGGTGTTCACGCGGCTGGGGGCCGCACCCGACCGCGCCCGGATCACCGCGCGGGCGCGCGGCGGCCTCAGCCCGCGCGAGGTCGAGGTGCTCGGGCTCGTCGCGGCCGGCCTCTCCAACCACGCGATCGCGCGCGAGCTGGTGCTGAGCGAGAAGACGGTCGCCCGCCACCTCAGCAACATCTTCACCAAGCTGGGCGTGGGCTCGCGCACGGCGGCCGCGGCGTACGCGTTCGCGCACGGCCTGGCCTACACAGAAATACCCATGCCCGGCGCCACCGGGATGCGGGTTTCGCCCGAAGCGGGGTCGCCGCCGCCTTCGTAGCGTCCGGGGTATGGAAACCGAACGCATCGAAACCGTGATCATCGGGGGCGGCCAGGCGGGGCTGAGCACCGGGTACCACCTGGCGCGGCGGGGGCGGCCGTTCGTGATCCTCGACGGCAACGCCCGCGTCGGCGACAACTGGCGCAGCCACTGGGACTCGCTGCGCCTCTACAGCCCGGCCCGCTACGACGGCCTGCCCGGCATGCCGTTCCCCGCGCCGGCCTGGTCGTTTCCGACCAAGGACGAGGTGGCCGCGTACCTGGCCGCGTACGCCGCGCACTTCGAACTGCCGGTGCGCGGCGGCGTGCGCGTCGACCGCCTGCTCCGCGACGGCGAGCGGCGGGTGGTGGTCGCGGGCGAACGGCGGTACGAGGCCGACAACGTCGTCGTCGCCACCGGCACCTTCGGGCGGGCCCCGCGGGTGCCCGACTTCGCGGCCGACCTCGGGCCGGAGATCCGGCAGCTGCACTCCAGCGGGTACCGCAACCCGGCGCAACTCGCCGAGGGACCGGTGCTCGTGGTCGGCGCGTCGCACTCGGGCGCGGACGTCGCGTACGAGGTGGCCGCCGCCCACCGCACCTACCTGTGCGGGCGGGACACGGGGCAGATCCCGTTCGCGATCGAGGGGCGCATGGCCCACGCGATCTTCCCGCTGCTGTGGCTGATGTGGACGCGGGTGCTCAACGTCCGTACCCCCGTCGGCCGCAAGATGCGCGGCCACGTCCGCGCGCACGGCGGCCCGCTGCTGCGGGTCAAGGGCGCCGACCTGGCCGCCGCCGGCGTGGAGCGGATCACCGACCGCATGACGGGGGTACGCGACGGGAAGCCGGTCCTCGCCGACGGGCGGGTGCTCGACGTCGCCAACGTGGTGTGGTGCACCGGCTTCCGGCAGGACTTCAGCTGGATCGACGAGCCGGCGCTGGGGGAGGACGGGTGGCCGGAGGACGAGCCGGGCCTGTACTACGTGGGGTTGGCCTTCCAACGCGCGTTCAGCTCGATGCTCGTCGGCGGTGTGGGCCGCGACGCGGAGGTGGTGGCGCAGCAGATCGCGCGGCGCGCTGAGCCTGACGGCGCCGGGTTGGTGACCGGGCGGGCCGCGCGGGCCGGTTCGCGGGGTCCGGCGGGGTGAGATCGTCCAGACTGGGTAACAGCGGGGCGTGACCGGAGGGAGCCGCCGTTGACCCAGCCGCTGCCGCATCGCTGGCGAGCCCTCTGGGTCACCCTTGTCGCGGGGTTCATGACCCTGCTCGACGTCAGCATCGTGGCGGTCGCGCTCCCGTCCATGCAGCGCGAGCTGGGCGCCTCACCCGCGTCCGTGCAGTGGGTCGTCTCCGGCTACGCCCTCACCTTCGGCCTCACCCTCGTCGCCGCGGGGCGGCTGGGCGACGCGCTGGGGCGCCGGCGGATGTTCCTGTTCGCGCTGGCCGCGTTCGTCCTGTGCAGCGCCGCCGCGGGCGCCGCACCCTCCATCGGCGCGCTCGTCGCCGCGCGGCTGGCGCAGGGCATCGCAGCGGGCAGCCTGGCGCCGCAGAACTCCGCGCTGATCCAGCAGATGTTCCAGGGCGCCGAACGGGCCCGCGCCTTCGGCCTCTTCGGCGCCACGATCGGCATCTCCACCGCCGTGGGGCCGGTCGTCGGCGGGCTCATCCTGGCCGTGGCGAGCTGGCGGTGGATCTTCTACGTCAACGTTCCCATCGGCATCGCCGCACTCGTGCTCGCCGCGCGCCTGCTGCCCCGCTCGCCACGCTCTCCGCGCGAGGCCCGCGGCCAGCTCGACCCCGTCGGCGTCGTGCTGCTGGGTGGGGGCGTGCTGACCGCGATGCTTCCGCTGGTACAGGCCGAGGACGGCGGCCTCCGCAAACTCTGGTGGCTGTTTCCGGCCGCCGCGGCGCTGCTCGCCGCGTTCGCGTGGTGGGAGGCCCGTGCGGTACGCCGCGGCCGGCAGCCGCTGCTCGACCCCCACCTGCTGACGAGCACCCCGGGCTACGCGGGCGGCATCGCGCTCGGCACCGTGTACTTCGTCGGCTTCAGCGGCATCTGGCTTGTGCTGGCCCTCTACTTCCAGGTGGGGCTGGGGTGGTCGCCGCTGCATTCGGGGCTTGCGGTGACCCCGTTTTCGGCGGGTTCAGCGGTGGCCGCGGTGGTGGCCGGCCGCCTCGTCGACAGGCTCGGCCGGCGGCTGACCGTTATCGGACTGCTCACGGTCGTGGTGGGGCTCGTGTCGACCGCGCTCATCCTCCGCTGGGCACCGGCCTGGGCACTGGCTCCCGCCCTGCTGGTGGGCGGCGTGGGCAGCGGCCTCGTCATCTCCCCGAACGTGACGATGACCCTCCGAAACGTCCCCGTCCGGATGGCCGGCGCCGCGGGTGGCGCCCTCCAAACCGGACAGCGCGTGGGCGCTGCGGTGGGCACGGCGCTGCTGCCCGGGCTCTACTACGTGGTCCTGGCCGCGTCCGGCGACAACGCGGTCGCCGTGATGGTCGCCGTGGGCACGGCGGCGGTCGCGGTGGCGGTGGCCCTGCTGATCGCGGGGGCCGAGTGGCGCGCCGACCGCAGCCGCCCGGCCGCCGAGCAAAACCCCGACCTTCGCGAACACGAACACGCCGCCTCGAGCTAGAAGGCACGGTTGCCGCCTCACCCTCCGCGGTCGCCCAGCTCAACCCAGGAGCCGGCTCCGGCAGATCTTGGCAAGTTGGCGTCGAAATAACGCGCCAACTCACCAAGATCTCGAAGCCGCACCGCCCGCACCTGATCGGCAGTCACGGACCGCGACGGCGGCGCCGAAAGCTCTGCAGAAGCACGGGAGGGGAGATCAGGTGGATCTTGATCCACCGCGGAGGGTGAGGCCGCGGGAGCAACGGTCCGGACCACGGCGGACGTCGCGGTAGCTCGCGTCTGGTTCGGGTTGGATCTGTTGGAGGCTTTGGAACGAAAGGAGTGGGCGGGCCGCCCGGACCCGCCCACTCGATCTCAATGGTGCGTCAGCCCACGTGGACCGGGGCCAGCGCCGGCGCTTCCTCGCTCTCGCCGTCGCGGGTGGTGGTCTGCCGGGTGTTGCGGATCAGCAGGAACGTCGCCAGCGTCGACGCGGCCAGCAGCACCGCGCTCACGGTGAAGGCCACGTTGTAGCCGTGCACCGCGCCCAGCGGGGCCGAAGCCGGGCCGTTGTCGGCGATGTAGTTCGCCACCGCGGTCGTGAACACCGTGTTGAGCAGCGCCACGCCGAGCGAGCCGCCGATCTGCTGGGTGGTGTTGACCATCGCGCTGGCCACGCCGGCGTCGTGGTCGTCGACGCCGGTCAGCGACGTGTTGCCCAGCGGCACGAAGACCAGCGCCATGCCGACCGCCATGATGACGAGGGCGGGGAGCATGAGCGTGAGGTACGACGAGTCGATGCGCAGCTGGGTCAGCCACACCATGCCGGCGGTGGCGAGCAGGCCGCCGACCGTCATCATCGCGCGCGGGCCGACCTTCGGCAGGACCGAGCTCGCCACCATCGCGGTGACGATCAGGGCCAGCGAGAACGGCAGGTACGCGACGCCGCTGCGCAGCGGGGAGTACTGGAGTGTGCCCTGGAAGTAGTACGTCATGAACAGGAACATGCCCATCATGCCGGCGCCCAGGAGCACCGAGACCAGGAACGAGCCGCCGCGGTTGCGGTGCAGCACCACGCGGAGCGGGAGCAGCGGGTTGGCCGTGCGCGACTCGAACACCACGAAGCCCACCAGCAGCACCGCCGCGATCGCGAAGAACACCAGCGTGACCGCGGAGGACCAGCCGTCCTCGGCCGCCTTGGTGAACGCGTACACGAGCGCGACGAGACCGCCGGTCGCCAGGACGGTGCCGGGGATGTCGTACCGCGTGTTGCCGTGCGCCTTGCTCTCCCGCACGATCGGCAGCGCCAGGAAGAAGGCGGCGAGCGCGATCGGGATGTTCACGAGGAGGCACCAGCGCCACGTCGTGTACTCGGTGAGCACGCCGCCCAGGATCAGGCCGATCGTGGCGCCCACGCCGGAGATCGCGCCGAAGACGCCGAACGCCTTCGCGCGGTCCTTGACGTCGGTGAACGTGACCGTGATCAGCGAGAGCGCCGCCGGTGCGAGCAGCGCGCCGAACACGCCCTGGAGAGCGCGCGCGGCGAAGAGGGTGCCCGCGTTGGTGGCGATGCCGCCGAGCGCCGAGGCGAAGGCGAAGCCGATGAGGCCGATGAGGAAGATCCGGCGGCGGCCCACGTAGTCGGCGATCCGGCCGCCGAGGAGCAGGAGACCACCAAAGGCGAGCGTGTACGCCGTGACGATCCACTGCCGGTTGGCGTCGGAGATGCCCAGGTCGGCCTGTGCCGAGGGCATCGCGATGTTGACGATCGTGCCGTCGAGCACCACCATCAGCTGCGCGATGGCGATGACCAGCAGCGCGAACCAGCGCCTCGGATCGACCACCTGCCCGCCGGCATTCGTGTCCGCCCCCGTGGCGGTCTGCTGAGACATGTCGATACCTTTCAAGGGGTTCGAGGCAGTGGTGTCGACTGCGTGATGGGTGTACCTCCGAGAACGTAAAGATCGCCTGCGACAGAATCATTGCTATTAAGCGCTAAAGGTGTTTACCGTCACAGAGCGTGTTACGAGCGCGTGACAGCGGCGAGTACAGACGTGTGACGCGGGCTCCAGCCGAGCAGCCGCCGCGTCTTCTCCGACGAGACGTCCTGATCCCGGGTGAACAGGTCGGCGAGCAGCCCCAGCTCCTTCGCCGCCTCCTCCACCGGCCAGGGAACGGCCGCCCCACCGCAGATCGCGCTCGCGACCTCGTCGAGGCGGGCGGTTTCGCTGACGCCGTGCCAGATCGTGCCGGAGGGTGCGCGTTCGGTGACGGCGAGGTACAGGTCGGCGAGGTCGTCGACGTGCACGACCGGCCACCGCACGCCCGGCGGTCCGATGTGGAACGCGTGGCCGCGCGAGGCGAGCAGGGCGGGGATGGGCGCGTCGGGCGTGCCGTACACCATGCCGGGACGGATCACCCTGCCACCGGCCGCCACCACGCGCCGTTCGATCTCGGGACGGTCCGCGGCGAGCGGGTGCGGGTCGGTTGGACTGTCCTCATCGGACTGTCCGCCGCCGAGCACCGCCGCGCCGGTGGTGTAGAGCAGCGGGCTGCCGCTGTCGACCAGCGCCCGCGCGCCGGGCAGGTCAGCCTCGCCGAGCGGGGCCGCGGCGTGCACGACGAGGTCGTACCCGGCGGCGAGCGCGGTCAGCGACGGCGGGTCGAGCAGGTCGCCGGCGACCTCGCGGTACCCGCCGGCGAGCGGCCGCCCGCCGGCACGGCGCAGGGCCGAGACGTCGTGTCCGGCAGCCGCCAGGGCCGCCGCCGCGCGCGAGCCGATGTAGCCGGTCGCGCCGATGACGAGGATCTTCATGCCGCCACGACCTCCGGGGTGAGCCGCTGCTTGATGCCGGTTTCGGCGGCGCGGGCGACCGCTTCGAGCGTGCGCTGGATCCGGGCCGCGATCTGGAAGGTGGGCAGCTCGACCGGCTCGCTCCCGGCGTAGCCGGTCGAGGCGGTGGAGCCGGCGGAGCCGAACAGGCTGTAGAGGCCGGCCACGCTCCTCGCCGGACCGTCCGGCAGTCCCGCGGGTGCCAGGTGGTAGTGCTCGGGGATGGCCAGCTCCTGGGGCGTGCCGCCGGCCGGGGTGAGCCGGATGCGCCAGGTGGCCCAGTTGCTGTAGTGGCCGGGGTCGGCGGGCGTCACGGTCAGCGTGCCCTCGGTGCCGGTGATCCGCAGGTAGAAGCCGTCCGGCCCACCCCCGTTGCCACCCTGCAAGGAAATCGAGACGACCGCCCCGCCCGCCGGGGCCGCCCCGCGATCCGGGCCCGGGTCGACCGCACCGCCATCCAAGCCCGCATCGCCCACCAGGCGGCCCACGACCGCGACCTGGCCCGCGACGTCGTTGCGGATCGGCTCGCCGGTCTCCACGACGCGGACCTGGTCGTGCAGGCGGGCCGTCACCGCGGATACCTCGGCGAAGCGGGCGCCGGTCACGAGCTCGACCGCCGCCACCGTGTGCCCGACCATGATGGTGAGGAGGTCGTTGCCGGTGCCGGCGGCCGTGCCCCATGCCAGGTCCTTGTAGATCCGGCTGCCGCCGAGCGGGTCGCCTCCGCCCGCGAACGCGACCGCTTCCACCCCGCCGATCCGGCCCGCGCGGATCAGGTCGCGGACAAAGCGGGCGCCGGGTGAGGCGTACACCTGGAGTCCGACCGCGTGCCGCACGCCGGCCGACTCGGCCCGTGCGGCCAGCTCCGCCGCCTCGTCCGCGGTGACCGCGAGCGGCCACTCCACCAGCACGTGCTTGCCCGCGTCCAGCGCGGCCCGGACGGCCGGCACGTGGTCGGGCGCCTTGACCGACACCACGACGAGGTCGACGTCGGGGTGGGCGGCGAGCGCGGCGGCGCTGGTGAAGGCGTGCCGCGCGCCGAACGCCTCGGCGGCCGCCCGCGCGCTCGCCTCGCGTGTGGTGGCGACGGCGACGAGCTCGTACCCCTCCAAGGCCGCCACCGCCGGCACGTGCGCCGCGGCGGCCCACCCGCGTGCCGCGCTCGCGCCGACGATGCCGACCCCGATCCTCTTGGTCATCACGTGCCTCCCGCTAGTTTTGTACCTGGCGGTACGAAACTAGCGGTGCCCGCGTGGGCTGGTCAAGGGGTAACGTACCGATAGGTAAAAAACTGGGGGTGCGAGATGGCGGGTGGGCGGCCGCGCGCGTTCGACGAGGACGCGGCGCTGGATCGGGCGGTGGAGGTGTTCTGGCGCCAGGGGTATGAGGGCACCGCCCTCTCCGACCTCACCGCGGCGATGGGAATCAACCGGCCGAGCCTGTACGGCGCGTTCGGCAACAAGGAGGCGCTCTTCCGCCGCGTGCTCGACCGGTACATCGACGGGCCGGGCGGCTTCTCCGCCGCCGCGCTGGCCGAGCCGCGCGCCCGCGACGTGGTGGCGACGATGCTCCGCGGCGCGGTGGGGCTGACCACCGACCCGGCGCACCCGGGTTGCCTGAGCGTCCGCAACGCGCAGGCGTGCGGCCCGGAGGGGGAGCCGGTGCGCAAGGTGGTGGTCGAGCGCCGCAACGCCGGCCTCGCCGCGCTCCGCGACCGGCTCGAACGAGCCCGCGAGGAGGGCGACCTGCCGCCCGGCGCCGATCCGGCCGCGCTGGCGCGCTACGTCTTCACCGTCTCCGACGGCCTCGCCGCGCAGGCGGCCAGCGGTGCCACTCCCGCCGACCTGCGGAAGGTCGTCGATATCGTCCTGGAGGCCTGGCCGGGTCAGGGGGAACCCCCGGGGTAAGCCAGGGTGGCCTTCTGGGGAAGCTCCGGATGTGCGCGAGTGGTGAACCGCGGGACGCTGAGGCGCGTACCAGAGAAAACTTCCGCGAGGCGGTGAGCACAGTGACCGAGCACATGCGGGCCGAGGCCCTGTTCGCCAGCGACCTCCAGCCATCCGACCGGCCCACCGGCGCCCAGGTGGTCCGGGCCATCCACACAAGCCTGGTGGTACGTGGCGGTGCGGCCGGGTGCGCCGCGATCATGGCCGCCGAGTACGGCGAGCATCCCGAGACCGCCGCACTGCGCATGCGCTGGGCGCTCGCGCTGGCGTCCACCACTCCCGACACGCACGCGCTGGCCGCGTAGTAGCGGCAAAGCCGCGGCGCCTAGCTGGCGGCCACCCGGCGGCGGGCCTTGGCCAGCACGCTCTCCGGCAGCGCGCCGGCGGCCAGCAGCCGCGGCAGCAGCTCCGGCTCCCGCGTCAGCGCCCGGAACGTGAGACCGACCGTCACGTCGTGCTCCGGCCGCTCGACCACCTCGACCGGGTCGCCGGCGCGGACCTTGCCGGGACGCACCACCCGCAGGTAGGCACCCGGCGCACCCCACTCGGTGAACCGCTTGATCCAGCCCCGCTCGTCCATCCAGTGCGCGAACGTGCTGCACGGGATCCGCGGCGCCGACACCTCCAGCAGCACCTCCGGCCCCACCTGCCAGCGCTCGCCGATCAGCGCGCCGGTCACGTCGAGGCCGCGGGTGGTGAGGTTTTCCCCGAAGACGCCGCCGGCCAGCTCCCGGCCCAGCGAGGCGGCCCACTTGTCGAGGTCCTCGCGGGCGTACGCGTAGACCGCCTGGTCGTCACCGCCGTGGTGCCCGCCGTCGAGGATGTTGTCGCCGGCGATCCCGCTGCCGAGGCCGGAGCCCTTCGGGCCGGGCGCGCGCACCTCGACCGGCCCGTCGACCGGACGCTTGTCGATGCCGGTCACGCCGATCCGGGTCGCCGGGCTGGACCGGGGGACACCGAGGTTTACCGAAAGCAGCTCCGCCACACACCGCACCTTACGCAAAATACCGGGGGCGCCGCCTCTCGACGTACACCGCACAATGTAGGGCGTGCCGCAGCCCGACGATCTCACCGAGGTGGAGAAGGCCCTGTGGGACGGCTTCGCCACGGGTACCCGGGTCGATGCGGCCGGTGCCTCCGTGCGCGCCTCCCTGATCATCGAGCTGCTGCGGGAGGAGGCGCATGGCCGGCCCGCCGCCGTCCACCTGCGCGGCGGGCGGGTCAAGGGGCGGCTGAGCCTCGCGTTCGCCGAGGTCACGCATCCGCTGCTGCTGGAGGAGTGCGAGTTCGACGAGGTGCCCGACCTGTACTGGGCGCGCATGTCACACACCTCCTTCGCCGGCTCCCGCATGCCCGGCTTCCTCGGCTCCAACGTCCGCGTCGACGGCCACCTCCAGCTGAGCCGCTGCACGGTCAGCGACGGCGTGCGCCTCTCCGGCGCGCAGATCTCCGGCGGCCTGCTCATCGCCGACGCGGTGCTCGGCGGGAGCGCGTCCGAGTGGGCGCTGTACGCCCGCCGTGCCACCATCGGCGGCGACCTCGTCCTGACCGGCGCCCACCTGACCGGCGGCGTCGCCCTCACCAACGCGCGGCTGGGCGGCACCGCCGACCTCGACCGCTGCCGCATTACGGCCGCGCCCACCGAGCGCGCGATCGACGGCGACAACCTCGCCGCCGAGGCCGCCTTCTACTGCCGGTGGGCGCAGGTCGACGGCGAGGTGACGATGCGGCACGCGCGGGTGGCGGCGGCGCTGTCGTTCAGCCGCTCGACGGTGCGCAACCCCGGCGGCGTCGCGGTGCGGTTCAGCCGCGCCACGCTCGAGGGCGGCCTGTACCTGCACGACGGCTTCGTCGCCGAGGGCCAGGTGCGCGTGGTCAGCGCCCGCATCGTCCGCACGCTGCGGCTGGACGGCGCGTCGCTGCGCAACCCGGGCCAGATCGCGTTCTGCGCCGACTTCGCCACGATCGAGGGCATGCTCGACGGCCGCCGCGGCCTCACCGTCGACGGCGAGACCACGCTGCTCGACGCCACCGTCACCGGCCCGCTCCACTTCGAGGGCGCCCAGCTGCGCAACCCCGGCGGGGCGGCGCTCACCGCGCACGGACTCACCGTCGGCGCGCTGCTGCAGCTCTGTGACGGGTTCACCGCCGACGGCCGGGTGCGGCTGGCCGGTGCCAAGGTGGGCAGCCGGGTCTGCTTCAACGACGCCACCGTGCGGGCGCCGGGCGAGATCGCCGTCTCCTGCTGGCGGGTCGAGACGCCCGAGCTGGCGCTGCGCTGGGCCGAGGCGCCCGAGGGCACTGTCGACCTGCGGTACGCCACCGTCGGCATCCTCCGCGACGACCAGGCCACCTGGCCGCCCGCGCTCGACCTCGACGGCCTCCGCTACGACGTGCTCGAACCGGCCGGCGAGGCGGGCGCCCGCCTCCCGTGGCTGACGCGCGGGCCGGACGGGTTCCGGCCGCAGCCGTACGAGCAGCTGGCCACCGTCTACCAGACCCTCGGCGACGGCGCGCAGTCGCGGGCGGTGCTGCTGGCCAAGCAGCGCCGGCAGAGCGCGGGCGGCGCGTGGTACGCCCGCGTGTGGGGCCTGCTCCAGGACGTCACCGTCGGCTACGGCTACCGCCCGCTGCGCGCGGCCTCGTGGCTGCTCGCCCTGCTCGTGGTCGGCGCGGTTCTGAACACCCGTTTCCCTCCGGCCGCGGTGGGCGACAAGCCACCGGCCTTCCAGCCGGTCATCTACACCCTCGACCTGCTCCTGCCGATCGTCGACCTCGGCCAGGAGCGCGCCTACCAGCCAGTCGGTGGGCAACAGTGGCTCGCGTACCTGCTGATCGCCTCCGGCTGGCTGCTCGCGACCACCGTGGCGGCCGGCCTCACCCGCTCCCTGCGCCGCGCCTGACGCGGTGATGGGTAGCTTTGGCCACGGCAGCCGCCCCCGAGCTTGGAGCAGACCCTTGAGCAACGCCGACAGCATCATCGCCGCCCTGCGCAGCGGGCACGACAGCCTCGCCGCGTTCGCGTCCGGGCTGACCGACGGCGACCTGGCCGGTCCGTCGGGCGCCGCCGAGTGGGACATCTCGCAGGTGCTCAGCCACCTCGGCAGCGGCGCGGAGATCGGCCGGGCCACGCTGCGGGCCGCGCTTTCCGGCGAGCCGAACCCCGGGCGGGACTTCAACCTCGCGGTGTGGGACCGGTGGAACGCCATGTCCCGCCGCGAGCGCGCCGACGCCTTCCCCGCGTCCAACGAGGCGCTGACCGCCCTCTACGAGTCGTTCGACGCGAACACCCGCGAGACGCTCCGGATCGACCTGGGCTTCATGCCCGCGCCGGTCGACGTGGCCACCGCGGCGCGGATGCGGCTCAGCGAGCTCACGCTGCACGCGTGGGACGTGCGCGTCGGCTTCGACGAACGGGCCACGCTCGCACCGGACGCCACCGCCGCGCTGCTCGACGGCGCCTCCGGCACGATCGCCTGGGCCAGCCGCCCCGAGGTGCTCGCCGGCCGCCGCACCGCCCTCCGCGTCACCACGACCGACCCCGCCTCCGCCTTCACCCTCCAGCTCGTCGACCCGATCAGCGTCGACCCCGACGAGCCCGCCACGCCCGACGGCACGCTCACCCTCCCGGCCGAGGCGTGGCTGCGGCTCGTCGCCGGCCGGCTCGCACCGCGGCACACGCCCGCCGCCGTCGAGACCTCCGGGGCCGCCGACCTCGACCTGCTCCGCAAGCTCTTCCCCGGCTATTGATTTTGAGCTACCGCGACGTCCGCCGTGGTCCGGACCGTTGCTCCCGCGGCCTCACCCGCCGCGGGGGTCGGGCTTGACCCGCGGACCCGGCAGCGGAGGCCGGGGAAGTCGGCGAGCGCCAGCTCGCCGCCGGCCTCCGCGCAGCCCGCGGGAGCAAACGGCCCGCAGGTGAGGCGGGCGGGGGCAAATCCGCCTTTGAAATGTCAGATCCGGCGGGGGTTGGACAGGACGGGGGAGCGGCCGGCGGCGGCCTCGGTGAGGAGGCGCCAGGTGTCGACCTCGATCTCGCCACCGTCCACTGTGGCATAGTCGGGTGGCAGCCACGGTGCGAGCCGCTCGTCCGGGGTGAGGCCGTGTTCGAGCACGGTGCCGTCGGGGAGCCAGTCCAGCACGGCGACGCGGGTGCGCAGGTCGCCGCCGAGGTCGTAGGAGTGCTGGGCCTGCACGAAGAGGTCGGCCACGATGTCGCCGCCGGCGCCCAGGCCGCCGTCGCTGTTGAAGCAGACCACCACGTCCGCATCGACGCTGCCGAGCGCCAGCGTGAACGCTCCACTGTGGATCGCGCGGGCGCGGACGTCGCCGGTGACCGCGAGCAGGCTGCGATCCACGTCGCCGTCGCTGAGAAGGCCGTCCACCGTGAGGTCGCCGAGCACGACGAAGGGGCCGTCGAGCGTCAGGTCGGTGTCGAAGTGCGCGTCGCCGAACCACACCGCCGGCTGCCCCGCCGCCACCTCCCAGTCACCGCCGTCGCGGGTGACGCCGCCGTTGTCGACCGGGTCGCCCGGCGGGAGGGCGAGCGCCAGCGCGAGCACGAACTCCACATAGGAGTTGTAGAAGCCGTGCGCCCAGTCCTCGTCCGCCGCGAGCCCGGCCACCCACGCCTGGATCTCCGGCAGATGGGCGTCGAGGAAGCCGACCTCGTAGTTGACGCCCACCGTCCCGTGTGGCTGGAGGCGCCGCACCGCGTCTTCGAGGCGCCCGGCGGCGAGGTGGAGGTGTTCGGTCCGCAGCAGCACCGCAGGAGTATGGCAGGCGCCGGCCCGTGAGTCAGTCCTTTGGTTCGGAGGTCTCCCGTGCGCGTCACTCCTTTCGCTCGGGGGTCTGCTTTGCGCGCGGGTCTGTCCGGTCGGGGGCCGCGAGGGGGACGATGCGCTTGTCTCCCGCGCGCGTCATCAGCGCCAGGGGTGCGGTGGCGGCGCCGATGAACCGGGCCGCGACCGGCCGGCCCTGGCGCTTGAGCAGCACCGGACCGATCGCGGCCATCACGGCGGTGAGCCCGGGCAGCGGGCGGCCGAAGAGCGTGAGCTCCACGATCCGCCCCTCGCCGTCGAAGCGCAGCAGCTGCGCCTCCTCGAACTCCTGCCCCCGGCACCGCCCGTGGAAGAAAAGCGCCCGCGCGGACTCGTCGCCGAGCTCGGTGTGGTAGCGGATCACGTCGATGACCGCGAAGGCGGCCACGAGCATGTCGCGGGCCTGCTCCCGGCCCTCGAAGCGGAAGCGGGCGGTCAGCGGGGAGATGACCCGCACGTCGTCGGCCAGGCAGCCGGCGGCCAGCTCGGCGTCGTGCGACTCACCCGCGGCACGCCAGGACGCGGTGGTCACTGCGGCAAGGTTGCCCATGCACCCAAGTTACTACGCCAAGTAGTAGATGGCCAGGTGTCGCGCAGGCGACCGCGCGCACGGTGTGCCCCGTCCTACTGTGTGTTGATGGCGGAGACGTTCGTGCCGTCACGCGACGGATTCGGGTTCGACAACTCATGGCCAAGCCAGCCGGCGGTGGTGCTGCCCACCCCGTTCGGCGAGATCAGGCTGGGCGACGCGTCGGCGGGGCTGTGCGGCGGCATGGCGTTCGCGGCGCTCGACCACTGGCGGGCCGGCGTGGCGCCGCCGACCGAGCGGCCGGGGCAGGGCGAGCGCCTCTACCGCTTCATCGTCGACCGTCTGATCGACTCGTGGCACCTGCCCACCGGCGTCGTGCAGTACTACCAGTGGATGAACCTGCCCGACGCCGACACCACCTTCAACGTCTTCGGGCGCCGGGTGCTGACCGAGCGCGGCTTGGGGTGGCGCACGATCCGTACACAGTGGCCACAGGTGCGCGCCGACCTCAAGCGCGGCGTGCCGGTGCCGCTCGGCGTGGTCACCGTCGCCTCCCGCGACCCGCGCGACCTGGCCGCCAACCACCAGGTGCTGGCCTTCGGCCACAGCACCGAGGGCAGCCGGGTCACCCTCAAGGTGTACGACCCGAACCGCGGCCGCCGCGACGACGTCTTCATCGCCTTCGACACGTCGGCGCCCGCACGGACCACGACGTTCGAGCACAACCTGGGGCTGGGCCGCCGCCGCGTGCGCGGCTTCTTCCGCGCCGCCTACACGCCGGCGACGCTGCCGTAGGGGTCGTCGCCGGGCGGTGTTTGCGGTCTTGCCGGCGGGCCGTCCGCGGCGACCGTCTCTTGCGGTGCCTTACTGCGGCCGTCTCGCCGTCCTGCGGTCGGCCAGGTCGCCGTATGGGCGTCGCCGCTGCTTCGGATCGGGCCCTTCTGGGGCGGATTTGTACCACGATCTCGCTATCGCCGCGGCCTGTGTACGCCGACCTGCGCGTGATCATGGTCTGTTCAGGAACCTCGCCGCCTCACCCTCTGCGGTCGCCCAGCTCAACCCAGGAGCCCGCTCCGGCAGATCTTGGCAAGTTAGCGTCGAAATGGCGCGCTAACTCACCAAGATCTCGACGCGCATACCGCCTGCAGCCGGTTGGCAGTCACAGACCGCGGCGACGGTGCCGAACTGCCTTACGGCGTAAGGCCGGCTACTGCGGCGCGGACACCGGTGCCGGGTTCTGAGATTTCGCGTGCTCGGGCCGGTCGAGATGCGCATCGGCGCCGGCTGGGTTTCCGTGAACGCGCCCCAGCAGCGCCTCCTCCTCGCCCCTCCTGCTCACCTGGGCCGGCGACGTCGTGCCGGTCCAGCGGCTGGTCGGCGAGATCTGGGGTGACCGGCCGCCGCGACGGCCGTGGCCACCGTCCGGGTGTACGTGATGCACCTGCGCCGCCTGCTCGACGACGGGTCGGGCGCCGCGCTGGAGACGCGGCACCACGGGTACCGGCTGGTCGTCGGCGACGCGGACCTGGACGCGCGGGTGTCCGACCGCCTGTACCGCCTGCGCGAGCAGCTCATGCTGGCGCTGTGCGGGTGTGGCCGGCGGGGCCGAGGCGCTGGAGGTGTACCGCCGGGGTCGCGACCTGCTCGTCGCGGAGCTCGGCCTGGAGCCCGGCCTGGGCTTCAGGGCCTGCACCTGGCCATCCTCGCCGGCCACTAGCGCCGGTCAGGGCCGCGGGGCCGACGAGCGCTACGTCGCGGGCCTGGTGTGGGTCAGCCGGAAGTCGTGCCGCCACTCGCGCCCGTCGGCCGAGGCCTCCCACGCGCCGGTGATCGTGCCGCCGTCGGGGGAGAGCAGGCCGCTGTAGCGCTGCGAGAAGCCCGGTGCCTCGCGCCACAGCTTCCACTCGCGGCCGTCGAAGCTCATCTGGTAGAGCCGCTCGACGCCGCGCGAGTCGTAGTAGCGCTGGGTGAACGTGTCCCGCTCCGGGCCGGCGCCGATGACCGCGACCGCGCGCGGGAACGCGGGGTGCTCGTTGCCGATGCGCTGGATCAGAAACCGCCGCCCGTCCAGCCACTCGAAGCTGGTCCGCCCGGCCGCCCGCATCTCCGCGCTGTCCGGCCCCAGGAAGCCGGCGTCGAAGACGGCCTCCGTGTCCCACTCACCGAGCAGCGCGTCCAGCCGGTCCAGCCAGGCGGGGCGCTCGTCGGGTACGTCCGGCGGGGTGTCTGTGTCTGCCATCGCCTCATCCTCTCGGGGTGTGATGCTCCGCACGGTAAGACGGCCCGAGGCCTTGGAACTCATCGGTGGGGCGACACGCGTGAAGGGGAGATACCGGACACAGGGCGGGAACGGGCGTGGGGCGGTGTACAACGTTAGGGGTGAGTTCTCCGTGGTGTGGCGGGTGTGATCCGCACTCGCGTACCGACGCGGAGGGCCAGCCCTGCACCGCCTGCCACCCGGCCGGCGCGCCCGTGGAGGACGCGCGGCGGTGGTGCGGCGAGTGCCACCGGCGCACGCGGCTCACCGCCGACGGCCGGCGGTGCCAGCGGTGCAACCCGCTCGCCGGGCGCGACGACGACCCGTACCGGCGGCGCGCCTGGTGCGGGCGGTGCGACAAACGGGACCGCATGGTGCGCGACGCCGGCGGTGTCCGCAAGTGCCGCGCCTGCCACCCGCTCGGCCGGCCGCCGGCGCAGTGGCCGATGCACGACGTGCCGGACGGGTACACCGAGCAGCTCATCGCCTGCGAGTGGCTCTGCTACGTCTCGCCCACGCTCCGCCGCACCGGCAGCGACCGGCTGCGGATGCTGCTGCAGCTGTGGTTCGAGGCGGGGTGGACGCCGCGCGACGTGCTGTACGCGCTGGACCACCTGCCGACCGGCGAGATCCAGCCGGGCGAGATCCCCACGGCGTCGGCCGACCCGAGGACCACCGAGGCGTACGTGAAGCGTCGCCTGCGCGGCTGGCTCGACGGCGACGACGGCCCGCTGCCGCCGGTCAACCGCCAGATCGCCGACAACCGGCGCAAGGTGGTGGCCGCGCAGGAGGCGGCGCGCGAGGAGTGGCTGCGACGGACCCGCGTGGCGGTGCCGCCGGCCCTGTCGCGGGGTGCGGCGCTGGCGCGGCAGGTCGCCCGCGACGCCGCCGAGCGCAACCGCCGCCGCCGCCGGGCCGCCGACGACCGGGAGCTGCTGCGGCGCGGTGAGGAGCTGGCCGCCGGGCAGGAGGTGTCCGCGCGCTGGCGGGACCTGCTGGCCAGGGAGGCGCAGCCGCACGTCGAGGAGCCGCCGCCGGGCGTGGTGCCGCCGAACAAGGACGAGCGGCTGCGGGCCGCGCTCTCCGCGCCCACCCAGATGATCAGCCTGCCGACGATCGGCGAGTCGCTGCGCGCGCGCCGCGGCGGCGACACGCCCGGGCCGGACCGCCGCCCGAGCCCCCGCCGCCGCTAGCCCGGCGTCACGCCCGGGTGCGCGGCGTCCAGCGGGCGACCACGGCGGCGACGACCGAGACAAGGTACAGCTGGCCGATCAGCGCCTCGGCGACCACGACGGCGCGGGCGGGGTTCGAGGCGGGCACGATGTCGCCGTAGCCCACGGTCGTCAGCGTCACCACGCTGAAGTACAGGAACGCGGAGGCGTCGTCGACCTGGTCGACGCCTTCGAGGTACGGGTTGCCGTGGATCGCCCCGATCATCTGGTGGAGGCTGGAGAAGAGGAGCGCGAGCAGCAGGTACGTGGCGAGCGCCCCGGCCACCGCCTGGATGTCCACGCGCTTGCGGGCGGCGACGGTGTGGATGGTCGCCGCGATCGTGGCGCACACCAGCAGCACCGTCGCGGCGCTGGTGAGGCCCGTGGCGAGGCGGGTGCCGCCGGCGACGACCGCGACCACGCTGAGGAGCACCGCACCGAGCGCGGCGGCGAGCGCCGCGCGGATCCAGCGCCGTGGGCCGGCGACCCGCGCGGCCAGCACGAGCGCCGTGCCGAGCACGAGCACCCGCAGGGGTACGGCAGCGGTGTTCTGGCCGACCGCGATGATCAGGATGTACAGCACCACGATCGCGCCCAGCAGCGCGCCGAAGTGCGGCGCAACGGGCCGGTCCACCAGGTCAGGGTACGGAGCGGGCCGCCCAAACGGGCCGTGACAGGCCAGAATGGGCCCATGCGACTTCCGATCATGCCGCCGGTACCGCCGATGCTGGCCAAGGCCGTCAAGGGCCTGCCCGAGGGCGCGATGAGCTTCGAGCCGAAGTGGGACGGCTTCCGCTCGATCATCTTCCGCGACGGGGCGGAGGTGGAGGTCGGCAGCCGCAACGAAAAGCCGATGACGCGGTACTTCCCGGAGCTCGTCGAGGCGGTGCTGGCCAACTTCCCGGAGCGCGCGGTCATCGACGGCGAGATCATCCTGGTCGGCGAGTCCGGCGACCGGCTCGACTTCGAGATGCTCCAGCAGCGCATCCACCCCGCCGCCAGCCGGGTCAAGATGCTGTCCGAGACGGTGCCGGTGCGCTTCGTCGCGTTCGACCTGCTGGCGCTCGGCGACACCGACTGGACCGAGCGCCCCTTCGCCGAGCGGCGGGCCGCGCTCCAGGAGGCGCTCGCGCCGGCCAAGGCGCCGATCCACATCACGCCGGTGACCACCGACCGGGAGGTCGCCGGGCGGTGGTTCCACCAGTTCGAGGGCGCCGGCCTGGACGGCGTGATCGCCAAGCCGCTCGACGGGGTGTACGAGCCGGACAAGCGGGTCATGTTCAAGGTCAAGCACGAGCGCACCGCGGACTGCGTCGTCGCCGGGTACCGCGTGCACAAGAGCGGCCCCGACCGCATCGGCTCGCTCCTGCTCGGCCTCTACAACGCCGACGGCGTGCTGGCCAGCGTCGGCGTGATCGGCGCGTTCCCGATGGCCCGGCGGGCGGAACTCTTCGAGGAGCTGCAGCCGCTTGTCACCACGTTCGACAACCACCCCTGGGACTGGGCCCGGCAGATGGAGGGAAACCGCACGCCGCGCAACTCCGAGGGGAGCCGGTGGGCGTCGGGCAAGGACCTGTCGTTCGTGCCGCTGCGTCCCGAGCGCGTGGTCGAGGTGCGGTACGACCACATGGAGGGCGTCCGCTTCCGGCACACGGCACAGTTCGTTCGCTGGCGCACCGACCGCGAGCCGCGCTCGTGCACCTACGAGCAGCTCGAAGAGCCGGTCAACTTCGATCTCGAAGATGTCCTGGGCGCCGGCCGAGCCTAAGCCGGGCCGGCGCCGCGGCGTCCAAGGCGTCAGGTGAGCGCTGGGCCCAGGCGGGTGGCGGGGCGGCGGGCCGGGCGGATCCGGGCCTGCACGGGCACGTTCCGGCTGCGGGCCACCAGCACCGGGCAGTCGGCGTGCCGCAGCACCGCCTGGGTGACCGGGCCGAGCGGCGTGGGCCGGTCGCCCTGCGCGCCGACCACGACGAGCTGGGCGTCGGCGGATGCGCTGTTCAGCGCCTGGCCGGCCGGGCCCTCGACGCGGCGGTGCTCGACCTTGAGGCCGCCCGTGGCGTGGGTCTCGGCGCAGGCCGCGCCCTCGGCGTGCAGGACCACCAGCGGGGCCTGCCTGCGCTGTGCCTCCTCGACGGCGGTCGCCAGGCCGACGGCCGCGTCCGCGGAGCCGTCGACGCCGACCACCACCGGGCCGCCCGTCGTGCCCGAGCCGCGGACGCACAGCACCGGGCCGGCCGCCCGCGCGGCCACCTGGAACGACACGGACGCCGTGGGGTCGGCCGGGCCTTCGGGGTCGTCGCTGCCGATCACGAGCATGGAGGCGCGCGCGGCGGTCCGCAGCAGCACCTCGATCATCTCGCCGTCGACGACCTCGGGCGTCACCTCCAGGCCGCGGTGCCACTCGCGGGCCTGCGCGGCGGCGTCCGCCACGATCCGCTCCGCCTGCTCGCGCTCCGCGCCGTCGTCTCCCGGAGGCAGCTCCAGCGGCCACATGAACGCGTGCACGATGCGTAACGGACGGCCTGTCGCCGCCGCCTCGGCCGCTGCCACGCGCACGGCCGCCACATCCGTCGCCAAATCCTTCACACCAACCGCAACAGGCGCTTCTGTACCCGCCATGGCCGCCACCTCCGCGCTGAGGCTCGATCGCCGTCCACCCCGGTCACCGTGGAAACAGAGCCGGTACATACCCCTCTGCCTGCTTACCTAACCGCATGTGACGCCCCAGCGACAGACCTCTGGGCGGATCGGGACCTTTCCCACACATGTATCGAAGAGCAAGTCCTGATGAGGTCATGGGACGTTGCGGTCGCGCGGCGACGAACCGGGTGAAACCGGCGCCGCCCACCATTCGGTTCCATACCGGTTGCTCCATAGCGCCTCCGGGCCGGCGGCTCTGACCTGCGTGGACAGTCCTCCGCAGCGGTGCGCGCGGGCGGGTGCCCTTGCCCCCACCAGGGTGGGCGGGTATCCACACATGCAAAGACTTGCATCGACCGAGGGGGACCGTCGTGCGCAGAGTGGCCGCGGCTGTGATCACCGCCGTCGTACTCATCGCTGGACCACCAGCCGTTTCCGGATCGGCGACCGCGGCTCCCGCGGCCCCGCCCGACCTCAGCCTGCCGGGGGAGAAGCACGTCTCCCGCGACCTCGACAACCGCGACGGCACCGTCGCACCGAGCGCCGCGCAGCGCGCCCGCGCCAGCGCGCTGGGCGACGTCCGCTTCAACGCGCTGGGTACACCGAGCGCGCTCGGCACCGGCGCGAAGCCGCTCGCGACCGGCCTGCCCGCCGGCGCGGAGGCGGCCGCCCGGGCGTACCTGGCCGGCAACCGCGACCTCTTCGGCCTTGACGAGGCGGCCGTCGCCGCGCTGGAGCCGCTGCTGGTCCGGCCGATGGGCAGCGGCACGGTGGTGACGCTGCGGCAGCGCTTCGGCGACCTGCCCGCCGGCCACGACGGCCTGGTGACCGTCCTGGTCACCGGCGACAAAGTCGTGCGGGTCACCTCGTCGCTGTCCCGCGACACGAGCGCGCCCGAACCGGCCACGCTCAGCGCGGCGGAGGCCGTGGCCATCGCCCGTGCCAACGCCGGCCTCGGCGCGTCCACGGGAAGCAGTGACGTGCGGCGGGTTGCCGTGCCGACGCCGGCCGACGGGCCGCGCGACGCGTACGCGGTGACGCTCACCTCACCGGCCGCCGCCGACCCGGTCGCCGTGACGACCTATGTGGACGGTCGCAGCGGCGAGGTGCTGGTTCGCGAGGACCTCGTCGACTTCGACTCGGACAACCCGCGCTGGGCGGTCTTCCCGTCCACGCCGCC
Source organism: Phytohabitans houttuyneae (assembly GCF_011764425.1). NCBI lineage: Bacteria > Bacillati > Actinomycetota > Actinomycetes > Micromonosporales > Micromonosporaceae > Phytohabitans > Phytohabitans houttuyneae. Next base: position 223,337 of record NZ_BLPF01000001.1, on the reverse strand, counting down.
GGCCACCATCCCGGCCGGCCGCGACCCGCGCGTGCTGTGGTGCCAGGAGGAGGTCGGCCGCTGCGTGAAGGCGGTCCGCGACCCCAACACCGGCGAGGCGTGGGACGTCGACCTCACGACCGGCCTGCCCACCTTCACCTCGCGCGGCAACGCGGCCGACAACACGCTCAGCCTCGGCGCCGGCAACCCCGCCGTGCCGGCGACGCCGAGCCCGAACCGCGAGTACATCTACCCGTTCACCGACCAGTGGCGGCAGTCCCGCTGCAACCCCACCGTCTTCACCTCCGCGCAGCGCAACGACGCGGACGCGGCGATCGCCAACCTCTTCGCGATGCACAACCGCATGCACGACTGGGCGTTCAACCTCGGCTTCACCGAGTCCGCCTGGAACATGCAGGCGGTCAACGTCTCCGGCGACGGCCTCGGCGGCGACCCCGAGACCGGCCGCGCGCAGGCGAACGCGCTCGGCGGCAGCCGCAACAACGCCAACCAGGGCACCGGCCGCGACGGCCTCCCGCCGACGACCAACATGTTCCTGTGGCAGCCGCAGGCCGGTGGGGCGTACCCGCCGTGCGTCGACGGCGACTACGACATGACGGTGATCGGGCACGAGTACACGCACGCGATCACCAACCGCATGATCGCGGGGCCGGACACGGGCATCGGCTCGCTGCAGGGCTCCGCGATGGGCGAGTCGTGGGGTGACCTGCTCGCGGCCGAGTACCTGCTGGAGTACGGCTTCCGCCCGCCCGGCGAGAGCCCGTTCATCACCGGCGGGTACGTCACCGGCAACACCGTCAACGGCATCCGCAACTACGACTCGACGCGCAGCCCGCTCAACTACTCCGACGTCGGGTACGACCTCGTCGGCCAGCAGCAGCACGCGGACGGCGAGATCTGGAGCGCCACCCAGGTGCGGCTGCGCGGCGCGTTCGTCGCCCGGTACGGCAGCGGCACGCCCTCGCTGCAGGCCCGCTGCGCCGACGGCCTTGTCGAGGTCGCGTCCTGCCCGGGCAACCGGCGGTGGGCGCAGCTGATGTTCGACTCGTTCCTGCTCCAGGCGGCCAGCCAGTTCAGCATGCTCGACATGCGTGACAACATGCTCGCCGCCGACCTGGTCCGCTTCGGCGGCGCCAACCAGGAGCTGATGTGGAACGCGTTCGCGCAGGCAGGCATGGGCCGGGACGCCACCAGCGGCCCGAGCGACGCCGACCCGGTGCCGAGCTTCGCCTCCCCGTACGCCGACAACGCCACCGTCACGCTCCGCCCGCTGGGCGACTCGGAGGGCGCGCCGATCCGGCTGTACGTGGGTGACTACGAGGCGCGGGCCACCCCGGTCGCCGACACCGACCCGGAGACCGAGCTGGGCGACACCTTCGAGATCATCGGCGGCAAGCAGTTCAACCTCGTCGCCACCGGCCCGGGGTACGGCCACCGCAAGTTCACCACGCTCTTCCTGCCCGGCCGGGCCCAGGACCTGAAGGTCAACCTGCCGCGCAACCTCGCCGCGGCGGCCGGCGGTGCCACGGTGAGCGGGCCGGGCGTCAACGTCCCGCTGCTGATCGACGAGACCGAGGGCACCAACTGGGCCTCGCTGGACGGCGTGGCCGGCCGTGCGCTCACCGTCGACCTCGCCGGTGACCTGCCGCAGCGGGTCAGCGTGGTCAACGTGAGCGCGCTGCTGCGCCCCGCCATCGTCGGCGACCCCGACCCGAACGCGCAGAACCGCTTCTCCGCGCTCCGCTCGTTCAACGTGTGGGCCTGCGACGCCACGACCGCGGACTGCGCGACGGACGCCGGCTGGCGGCGGGTGTACCGCAGTCCCAGCGACGCGTTCCCGTCCGGCAACTTCCGCCCCACGGCGCCGTCGCTGAACCTGCGGCAGTTCCGCTTCACCCCGACCCCGGCGACCCACCTGCGCCTCGAGGTGGTCGCCAGCCAGTGCACCGGCAACCCGCTCTACGCCGGCGAGCAGGACGCCGACCCGGCGACGGCGACGGACTGCGCGACGGCCAGCCCGTTCGCGTCCCAGGTCCGGGTATCGGAGTTCCAGGCGTTCACCCGCTGAGCCAGCTCGGGGCGCGGGCCTTTCGCCCGCGCCCCGAGCCGTGCCCGGCCCTTCGTTGCGGCAGACTGGTGGGATGAGGTTCGCGGGGGTCGGCGGCGAGCACGAGCCGGACCCGCGCCTGGAGTGGCGCGAGCAGGCGCGGCGGATGCCCGTGCCGGTCTTCGGCCTCGTGCCCCAGCGCCACGCCGAAGACTGGGACGCGATCGGCCTCGGCTCCGGGACGGTCAACGGGGTCCTCGAGTCCTGCGAGGTGAGCGTCACCTACACGCTGTGGCGCAACCCGGACGACCCCGACGACCCGGTCAACCTCGCCGAGCTGGACGACGAGCAGCGCCGCGCGCTCGCGGAGCAGCCGCCGTGGGCGCGGGCGCCGTGGCTGGAGGAGCAGGTCCGGCGGATGCGCTACCCGGCGCTGTGGGAGTGCGTGCGCACCCGGTGGACCCGCGAGCCGGGCGAGTTCGACACCGTGCGAGCCCTGCTGGTCGAGCACGTCAACCACATCGTGGCCAACCAGTTCCGGCGGACGCGGGTCGTGGGCGACCACCCTCCGTACGAAGTGGACAGTCCGGTGAACGAGCGCTGCGCCGAGCCGGGCATACCCGTGGTGGTCGACGGCGTCACGCGGGACGGTCTCCGCATCGACACCGACCCCGACGTGTACGGCGTGGGCGTCGACCTCGACCCCCACACCGTGCTCACGGCGGCGGTGCCCCGCGACGACCTGCCGTACCTGCAGATGGCCTTCGCCACGCGTCCGATCTGAGCCGCGGGTCAGTCGACCTCGACGCGGACGGAGTCCAGCGCCGGGATCTGGTTGGCGCGCTGCATCATCGGGATCCGGTGGGAGGCGTCGCCGGCCCAGGCCGAGCACTGGAAGGTACCGGCCTGCGGCAGCCCCGGCACGCGGATCTCGATCACGTCCGGCTCGCTGCTGCCCTGGCGGTCCTCCGTCGCGACGAAGAACGCGGGCGCGGGCGCCGGCTCCGGCGCGACCTCGGTGCTGGTGAGGATGCGGCAGGCGGTGTGGAAGTGGCCGCGCACCAGGCCCTGCGCGTTCAGGATCGACATGTCCACGTAGTACCCACCCTGCCCGGCCGGCAGGAAGCGGTCGCGGATCAGGTTGCGGGTGCTGACCCGGATCGTGAAGGGCTGGTTGACGCCGACCTGCTCCGGCGCCTCGGTGATGAGCAGCGACGGGTTGTTCGCGGCGTCGGCGACCTCGCCCATCTCGGTGTCGACGCACCGGCCGCCGTTCTGGAAGCCGTCGTGCAGCGGCAGGCCGTTCCCCTCGGCGCACTCGTCCGGCCCGAAGTCCAGCGGCGGCGGCGCGGTCGTGGTCGCGGGCGGCGGCGGGGTCGTCGGGTCGTCGTCACCGGGGTCCGGCTGCGGCGGGCCGGTCGTGACCGGCGGGCGCGTGGTGCGGCCGGGCTGCGGCGGGCCCGTGGTGACGGCCGGCCGCCGCGTCGCCGGCGGGCGGGTGGTCGCGGGCGGGCGGGTCGTGGCGCGGTTCACCGCGGGCGGCTGCTCGGCCTGCGTCGTCCGCTCCCCGGCGGGGGTGCTCGGGTCGTCGTCGTCCGGCGTGGTCGGGTCGTCGGCGGGCGCTGGCCGGGTGGTCGCCGGCCGGTTGGGCTTCTTGGTCCGGTCCGGCGTGCTGCGCGCCGCGGGTGAGGTGGCGTCCGCGCCGTCCGCCGGCGCCGACTCGTCGTACCCCTCCTCGCTGGCGGCCACGCCCGGGTCACCGGCCGCCTCGTTGACGACCTGCTCTCCGGGCTGCTTGGCGCAGCCGGCCACCGCGGTAGCGAAGACGGCGAGGACCGCCAGCGCCACGCGCAGGCGGGCGGAGTGCCGGGGGAGCGAGCCAGGTGCCATGAGCAGGCCTCCAGGGGGCGGAGAGCAGGGAGCCGAGCAGCGGGCGGAGCGTACTCCCGGCGCGTCGATGCCTGTCAAACAGGCAAAACCCTGTGTTTAAGCGAGTTTTGAGGCTCGGCGACGCTCCACGCGATACTGGTTTGTCCGCAATTGCGCCCACACGCACGACCCGCCGTAGAGGTTCATCGATGGGGTTGGCAAGCCCGAACGACAAACAAACTTAAGGAACGGCTAACCGCACGAAAAGACCGGTGCTGATCCGTGATGCGGCATTGGCCCACTGCGGTTGATCGCCGATTGGCCCAGCGATCGGCGCGGGAACCGCCATAGCGTTAGGGCCATGAGACTGGACTTCGACACGCTCGCCCCCGGGTTCTCCAAGGCCCTGGGCCGCCTCGACGTCGCATCCGGCGAGGGACCGCTCGACCGGCCGCTGCGCGAGCTGGTGCGCACGCACGCCTCCCAGATCAACGGCTGCGGGTACTGCGTGGACATGCACACGAAGGACGCCCGCGCGCAGGGCGAGACCGAGCAGCGCCTGTACGCGCTGCCGGTGTGGCGCGAGGTGCCGTACTTCACCGAGCGGGAGCGCGCTGCTTTGGCGCTCACCGAGGCCGTGACCGTACCCACCCGCGCCGGCGTGCCCGACGACGTGTGGGCGGACGCCGCCAAGGCCTTCGACGAGGGCGAGCTGGCCCAACTGCTGGCCACGATCGTGACCATCAACGCGTGGAACCGGATCGGCGTGTCGGCGCGCTGCTGGACGCCGGGCTCGTACCAGCCGTGACGTGAGCGGGGCCGCGCTGTTCGGCCCGCCTTCTTTCGGGCACCGGTCGGCCGTGCCTTGCGCGCCGGCGGCGGTACGGGGCGTCGCGCTCGGCTCGGGATCGACGATGTCGCGCCGACCCGGACAAAACCGCGCCTTCCATCGGCTAAGCCGGTACTTGGGGACAACGCAGGCCACTGCCTTGACAAGCGCTTTCCTGGATCCATAGCCTTCTACCTGTTTTAACGTTTCATCCACCATGCTTGTCGATCTTTGAATGATGTCCTCAATCGGCCGCCCACCCACGGAGGCGCTGATGCATACCCGCCCGCGTGCGCTCCTCGCGAGTGCCTGCACGATCGCCCTCATGGCCCTCGGCGCCGCGCCCGCCACCGCCGGCACCGCCACCACCGGCCACGGCCGGCACGGGAGCCACCCCCAGCTCGAACGGCTCGACCGCGGCCTCGTCGCCGCCACCACGCCGGACGGCGTCTTCCTCAGCTGGCGCCTGCTCGCCGAGGAGGTCACCGGCCACTCCGCCACCGGCCTCACCGGCGCCGACTTCCGGGTGTACCGGGACGGCCGGCCGGTCGCCACCGTCACCGACAGCACCAACTACCTCGACGCCGGCGGCACCGCCACCTCGCGCTACCGCGTCGGCGCCCTCGTGCGCGGCAAGCAGGTCTCCCTCAGCGCGCCGGTCACGCCCTGGTCCGGCGCCTCCCGCGACATCCCGCTGCGCAAGCCCGCCGACGGCGTGACCCCGGCCGGCGAGGCCTACACGTACTCGGCCAACGACCTCAGCGTCGGCGACGTGGACGGCGACGGCCAGTACGAGTACGTGGTCAAGTGGGACCCGTCCAACTCCAAGGACGTCTCCCAGGTCGGCTACACCGGCCCGGTCTACATCGACACGTACGAGGCGGACGGCACGCTGCTGTACCGCATCGACCTCGGCGTCAACATCCGCGCCGGCGCGCACTACACGCAGTTCCTCGTGTACGACTTCGACGGCGACGGCCGCGCGGAGATGATGTTCAAGACCGCGCCCGGCACCCGGATCATCCGCTACAACAGCGACGGCACCGTCGCGTCCACCCGCTTCATCACGATGCCCAAGCGGGACATCCGGGCCGGCTACTCGCACAGCGACGACTACCGCCTCAGCGCGGCCGACTACCGCGAGCGGCTGATCGGCGTCTTCCAGGGCTGGGACAAGCACCCCGAGGTGGTCGCCGGGCGCTGGCCGTCCACACTGGAGGCCGCGTTCGGCATCGCGCCGGCGTACACCTACCCGCTGTCGCGGGAGGACGCCACCGCCCTCGTCGACTACTTCATCGACGTGTACGCACCGGCGCGCAGCGCCCGCAACGTGCTGCGCAACTTCGCGGGGTTCATTGTGGACGGTCCGGAGTACCTGACCGTCTTCGAGGGTGCCACCGGCCGCGAGCTGCAGACGGTCGACTACAAGCCCGGCCGCCACGACGACGGCCTCATGTGGGGCGACTACGCGATGGCCCGCATCGAGCCGGGCAACCGCGTCGACCGCTTCCTCGCCGCCGTCGCGTACCTGGACGGCAAGCGTCCCTCGGCCGTCTTCGCCCGCGGCTACTACACGCGTTCCACGATGGTCGCGTACGACTGGGACGGGCGGCGCCTGCGCGAGCACTGGTACGTCGACAGCGGCTGGGTGCCGATGACGAACCCGTTCAACGACGGGCCGCACGGGCGGGACGGCACGGACCCCGAGTTCAAGACGATCACGACGCAGGGCGACCACTCGCTCAGCGCGGCCGATGTGGACGGTGACGGCAAGCAGGAGATCGTGTACGGCTCGGCCACCATCGACCACGACGGCTCGCTGCTGTACAGCTCGTTCGCGGTCGCGCCGCCGGAGAGCGCGGTGCCCGGCCAGAACGTGCGCCTCGGCCACGGCGACGCGATGCACGTGACCGACATCGACCCGGCCCGCCCCGGCCTGGAGATCTACACCGCGCACGAGGGCGGCACGTTCGCACCGTACGGCCACGCCATGCGCGACGCGGCCACCGGCGAGGTGCTGTTCGGCGACTACACCGGCCGGGACACCGGGCGGGCGATGATCGGCGACGTCGACCCGGCCGTGCCGGGCATCGAGGCGTGGCCGGCCATGCCGCCGAACGCGGCCGACCTCGGCATCGGACTCTTCTCGGCCGGCGGCACGCTGCTCGGACCCACCACGCCGGGCACGAACATGAGCATCCGGTGGGCGGGCGACCTGACCACGCAGATCGTGAACGGGCAGGCGCCGGCGGACGTCACGATCGACGACTGGAAGCGCGGGCGGGTGCTCACCGCCACCGGCACGACCTCGAACAACGGCACCAAGGGCAACCCCGGCCTCGTCGCCGACGTGTTCGGCGACTGGCGCGAGGAGCTGCTGGTCCGGACGCTCGACAGCACCGCGATCCGCGTGTACCTGAGCACCGAGGTGACCGGCCACAAGCTCTACACGCTGATGCACGACCCGCAGTACCGGGCCGAGGTGGCCCGACAGCAGACGACCTACAACCAGCCGTCGTACACCAGCTTCTACCTGGCGTCCGACACCGACTGGGCGAAGGTGCCGCTGCCCCCGCGCCGCTGACGCCGCGTGCGATGATCCGGGCCGTGACCACGATCGCGGCCCGGACCATCGTCACCGCGCGGCTGGACCTGCTCCCGCTGCGCGTCGAGCACGCCACGGAGATGGCGCGGGTGCTGTCAGACCCGGCGCTGCACGCCTTCACCGGCGGTGCCCCGGACACGCCGGAGGAGCTGCGCTCGCGTTACGAGCGGATGACCGGGGGCTCGCCCGACCCGGCCGTCTCGTGGCTGAACTGGGTGATCCGGCTCCGGGACGAGGACCGCCTGGCGGGTACCGTGCAGGCCACGGTGAGCCCGTCGGGCGGCGGCCTGACCGCGGAGATCGCCTGGGTCGTCGGCACGGCCTGGCAGGGCCGGGGGATCGCCACCGAGGCGGCGCAGGGGCTCGCCGGGTGGCTCGGCCAGCAGCCGGTCCAGGCCCTCGTCGCGCACATCCACCCCGACCACAAGGCGTCCGCGGCGGTCGCGGCGGCGGCCGGTCTCTCGCCGACCGACGAGTGGCAGGACGGCGAGGTCCGCTGGGAGCGGCGCCTCACCGCGCGTTGATCAGGGAGCCGGTGGAGCGCCGCGCCGCCAACCCGCCCGACCAACTCCCTGATCAACCGCGCTAACGCTGAACCGCGCGGACGTCGAACGTGCCTACCACGGCCGTGGCGCCTAGGGCGTTGTCGGTGATCACGCGTGGGGTGAGGCCGGCCGCGGTGAATGCGGACGCCGCGCCGGCCGCCTGGCGGTCGCTCGTCTCGATCAGCAGGTGGCCGCCGGGCGCCAGCCAGACCGGGGCGGTGGCGGCCACCCGGCGCAGCACGTCCAGGCCGTCCGAGCCGCCGTCCAGCGCGACCCTCGGCTCGTGGTAGCGCGCCTCGGGCGGCATGCGTGACAGCTCCGCCGTGGGGACGTACGGGACGTTCGCCACCAGCACGTCGACCCGGCCGCGCAGGGCCGGCGGCAGCGGCGCGTCGAGGTCGCCCAGGTAGGCGTGGCCGCCGGCCGGGGCGAGGTTGCGCCGCGCGCACCGTACCGCCGCGGGGTCCACGTCGGTGGCGTGGAGGGCGACCGGGCCCGCGGCCGCGGCCACCGCGGCGCCCACCGCGCCGGAACCGCAGCACATGTCGACGACCGTCGCCCGGGACGGGCGGGTGGCCAGCAGGGCCACCGCCTCGTGGACCAGCAGCGCGGTGCGCCGCCGCGGCACGAAGACGCCGGGATCGACCGCGACCCGCAAGCCGCAGAACTCCGCCCAGCCCAGCAGGTGCTCCAGCGGCTCGCCGGCCACCCGGCGCTCGACCAGCGCGGAGAGGGCGGCGGGCGTGTCCGCGGCGGCGGTGAGCAGGCGGGCCTCGTCTTCGGCGAAGACGCACCCCGCGGCGCGCAGCCGCTCGACGATCGACACGCGAGCCGATGCTACGCGGGCACGCCCGCCCACCCCCACCACTTTTCTAGGCCGGTACCGGCAGCACGTGGAGCGTGGCCGGCAGCGGCGGCTGGGCGAACGGGTCGCCGGTCACCGCGTACAGCCGGGTGCCGTCCGGCGACCAGGCGAGCGCGCGGTCGAACAGGTTTCCGGGCACCGTCGCCACGTGCCGCACCGCGCCGTCGCGGCCGAAGACCTGGACGTCCGGGTCGAACCACGCCACCGCCGCCGCCACCCGCGCCTCGCCGGGGTCCAGCTCCACCGCGATCGGGTACGGGCCGGTGCCGTACCGCACGCTCGGCTCGGCCAGGTCGGCGACGGTGAACTCGCGCACCTCGTACGGCGCGCCGGCGGCCGTGAGCGCCGAGGTCCCGTCACCGGTGACCGCCACGTCGGCGAGGTTGCTGCCGACCGCGTCCCACGCGCTGTCCCGCAGCCAGGTGGGCGTGCCGTCGCGCCCCACGCCGTACACGCTGATGGTCGCCGGGCTCAGCGACGAGTCCCAGGCCAGCAGCGGGCCGCGGGTCGTGGCCGGCGCCTCCAGCCGTGGCGTGTCGTAGAACGTGGTGCGCGCCAGCCCGTACCGGACGCCCTGCCCGTCCAGCCCCATCACGCCGATGTTGCCGTCCCAGTTGCCGCTGCCGCAGTTGTACCCGAAGTACAGCCACCGCGCTGTCCGGGCCAGCGACCGGGGGCACGCGTCCCCGGTCGGGTAGCGGGCGATCTCCGTGAGCGTGCGCGTGTCGATCACGGCGATGGCGCGGGCGGACGGCAGCGCGACGTACAGGTCGTGCCCGCTGCCGGACAGCGCGAGGTCAGCGGTACCCGCCCCGAGCGGCACCGTGCCGAGCACGCGACCGTCCCCGTTGGTGACCGCGACGGCCGCCGAGTCCGGGCCGCCGCTGACGAAGACCCTGTTTCGCACCGTCACGATGTCCGCCGCCGCGGCGACCGGCAGCGTGACCGCGGACGCCCCGGCCGCGGTGGCGGGCGCCGGCACCGCCAGCCCGCCGGCCACCACCGCCGCGGCCACCACTGTCCACATTGCTCTGTTTCGCATCGTTCCCTCCCTGGTCGTCGGTACGGGAGGACGATGCGCGCCGCCGCTGCCGGATCGCTGCCGTCCGGCCGCCGTGCGCTGCCGGACCGCCTACCGCCGCGCTGCCGTCACGGCCTCCAGCAGGTGTTCCAGGGTGGTGCGCGTGGCCAGGTGGGTGAGCACGTGCGTGACGCTGCGGTCGGCGTACCGCCGCTGCTCGCCGGCGGGCAGCTCCAGCGCCGTGCCCACCTCGCCGGCGACGTAGTTGGCCAGGCTGGTGATCGTGCCACGGAAGCTCGACAGGCCCAGGTCGGGCAGGTGGCCCGCCACCGCCCGGTACCCGTCGGCGAGCGCGCGGGCGCCGGCCGCGTTGACCCGGCCGCCCGGCTCGACCGCCCAGTCGAAAAGCGCGTTCGCCACCTCCCAGTCCGGCGGCTGCCCGCCCGCGTGCTCCCAGCCGGTGACGACGAGGCGGCCGTCGCGGGCCTTGCGGGCGTTGGCCGGACCGAGCGAGTTGTGGCACAGCACCGGCGCCCGCGTGGGCGGGGGAGCCGCGTCGCGCAGCGACTCCAGGTCGGTGAGTACCGGTGCCGCGGCGGCCATCGCCGGTGCCCAGGCGGCGCCCTCCGAGGCGGCCCGCGCGGCCCAGCCGTCCCAGGTCACCTCGGAGAAGCGCCGGGCGTGCCAGGGGCTGATCCGGTCGACCGGCAGGGCCAGGCCGTGCACGGTGGCGAGCACCTCGCCGACCGCGCGGGTGAAGCGGGCGCCGGCCGGCGCGGCCAAGGGCGGGCCGGCGTGCACCCACCCGTACACCCGCCAGGCGTGGCCGCCGACCGACTCGACGACCGCGCCGGCGCGGCTGCGTACCGGCGGGGGCAGCAGCACCCCCGCGGCGGCCGCCGCCTCCTGCAGCGCGGTGTCGGTCTCGGCGTCGACGATCGGCCACCAGGTGTCCAGCCCGCGCAGGTTCCACCGGCCCTGCGCGGTCTCCAGCGTCCAGCGGCGCCCCATGTCGTCGGGGCGGGCGACCGAGCGCATCGGACCGGTGACCTCGCCGAGGCCGAACCGCTCGGCGATCGCGCGGGCCAGCGCGGGATCCTCCTCGGCGGCGTGGCCGCGCACGCGGTCGACCTCGGCCTTCAGGTCGGTCCAGGTGCGAAACCCGTACTGACCGGCGAGCGAAGCCTGCGCGTCGGCGAGGGTGGCGGCCGGGTCGGCGGCGCGGAGGCCGGCCAGGAGATCCTTGGCCTGCTGGCGCAGGTGGTCGAGATGGGGGTTGTCGGGCAGCGTCTTCACGGAAAGCACCTCGCTCCAATGGCCCGGACTCGCACGGGCGGCTCAGAGCTTCGGCGTCCGTCACGCGGCATCGAAAGCACGGGGATGGCTTCAAGCCTTCCGGCGAGTCGCGGCGCGATCCCCAACGCGCTGCCCCGCAGCCTACCAACTCTCAGCGCTCGAGGATGCCCTCCGCGGCGAGGCGGTCGGCGATGTTGGCCAGCGCGAGCCGCAGCCGCGACTTGGCGGTGCCCTCCGGGATGTTCAGCTCCAGCGCCACCTGGCGGTACGTGTGACCCCGGTAGTACGCCAAATGGACCGCCTGCCGTTGCAGGTCGGGCAGCGCCTGCACGGCCTCCCGCACGACCTTCGTCTCGGTGTGCCAGATGACCGCGTCGTCGATGTCGCCGTAGGCCGGCGAGGCCGCCGCCGAGGCGCCGGCCGCCGCGTGGTACCGGGCGCGCGCCTCCCGCCGCCGGGTCCAGTCGAGGGCGCGGCTGCGCGCCAGCATGCACAGCCAGGTGCGCAGCGCCCCGCGCTCCGGGTCGAACGCCTCCGGCCGCTGCCACAGCCCCACGAACACGTCCTGCGTGATGTCCTCGGCCGCCGCCGCGTCGTCGGTGATCCGCAGGGCGAGCGTGTGGATCAGACCGGACCACCGGTCGTACGCCTCGGCGAGCGCGTCGCCGTCACCGGCGACGAGCCGCTCCCGCAGCCGCGCGTCGCTCTCGTCCGGCGGCACGCTCAGTCACATCCGAGCGTCGCGGCGACGTGCAGGACGCGGGTCGAGACGGCCGGGCTGCCGGTGGTGGAGTGGACGAGCGAGTCGGGACCGCGGCGGTTGGCCACCAGCCGGGTGAACTCGACGGCGTCGGCGTAGATCGTCGTGTGGTCACCGGGTCCACAAGGGAGTGTCCACTCGCCACCGCCGGTGCCTTCGAGGACGAGCCGGACGGTGCCCACCTCGGCGCCCTCGTCGCCACCGGTGATCGCGCCGGGCAGCAGCTCGGCGGCCAGGTCGACGATGCGGCGGACCTGCTCGGGCGGGGGTGTGGTGGCGCCCCGGCCGACAGCGGCGCCGATGTCGTCGAGGTGGATCCAGGTCTCGAACGCCCGCTGCACCAAGGCCTCGCGCAGCGGCCGCAGCGGTGGCGGGCCGGTGTGTGCGAGGCGGACCCGCCGGTCGAGCTCGCCGTCGCGGGCGGCGAGGCCGTCGACGATCACGCGGCTCTGCTCGCGCCAGGCCGCGTGCACGTCCACCCCCGCGCCGGCGGGGAGCGGCACCACCGGGAGGCCGAGGTCGGCCGCGAGCATCGCGTCGTTGCCCGCCAGGTGTGCCACCACTCCGCCGACCGTCTCGTGGCGTGGGTCGGGCCGGCCCCAGTCGTCCTGCCGCACCGCGCCGAGCAGGCGGTCGAGCAGGGCGGCCTGCCCCGCATACGCCCCGACGAGCGTGCGCAGCAGCGCCGGCGGGCGAGCCGCCCGCGCGGTCGCGAGCACGCGGTGGCGCAGGGCCGGTGGCGCCGGGATCACCCGGTCGGCGGCCAGCCAGGACGCCGCCGAACGCAGGCGGCGAGCCTCCGCGGCGCAGGTCGCGCACCCGCTCAGGTGCGCGTCCACCCGCGCCGCCTCATCCGGGTCACAGGCGTCCAGAGCCCACGCACCGATCAGGTCGAGCACCTCGTCATGAACATCCATCGCGGTCACCGCCTCCGACGGTACCGCCCGTCAACCGGACCGGTCGAGCAGGGGACCGGCCACACCGGATAGTCCGTTGATCGGCTCCGTGAAGGCGTACGGCGGAAGGGGTCCGGTGGCGCGGATGCGACCGCGACCCGCCTGCGCGCGGTCGAGCTCCGCCACCCGGGAGAGGAATGTGTCCACTGTGTCCTCTTCGACCAGGAAGGCCTGGCCGTCCTCGACCAGAAAACGCCCGGCCGACGCGCGCACGGCGAGCGGGCGCAGCGCCTCGTACACACCACCGGCCCCCGCCACCGGGTGGGCCCCCACATCGATCTCCACCCGGCCGGCCACCTGGGCCAGTGCGTCCAGGTGGCGCAGAGTCGACCGGCGCAGCCAGGCGCGGAGCGTCTCCTCGTCCGGCGCGACGATCCCGTACCGCGCGGGCAGCACCGGCCCGGCCTGCCACAGGCAGTCGAGCACGAGCTGGTGCGCGAGCAGGTCGCGGGGGCGGGCCCGGAGCCAGCCCGGCGCTTCGGCGACCACGGCCGCGGTCGCGCCGGCGTGCACCCGCCACACGGCCGAGTCGGGTCCGCCGAGGCCGACAAGGTCGGCCGGCTGGCCGGGGTGGTTGGCCGCCACCACCCCGAAGACATACACGGCTGCGCCGTTCACGCGATCAGTACGCGCGCCGGGCGGCGCCGGATCACTTGACATGACGGCTTTTCGCGAGTACAAAACCAAAAGGTTATGAAACCAAGAGGTTATTAATGGCTACCGATCTGCTTGATGCCACGTTTTCGGCCCTCGCCGACCCGACCCGCCGGGCGATCCTCGCCCGTCTCGCGGCGGGGGAGGCGACGGTCACCGAGCTCGCCGCACCGTTCCGGATGAGCCAGCCGGCGATCTCCAAGCACCTCAAGGTGCTGGAGCGCGCGGGGCTCGTCTCCCGCGGCCGCGACGCGCAGCGGCGGCCCTGCCGGCTGGAGGCCCGCCCGCTCAAGGCGGCGGTCGACTGGCTGGAGGCCTACCGCGACTACTGGGAGGAGAGCTACCAGCGGCTCGACGCGCTCCTGGCCGAGCTGCGGGAGGCGGAGGAATGAGCGGGCGCGGCGTCGTGGTCAGCACGCCGACGGACCGGGAGATCGTCATGACCCGGTCGTTCGACGCGCCACCGCGGCTCGTCTTCGCCGCGTTCACCCGGCCCGACCTGCTGCCCCGGTGGTACGGCGCGCAGGGCTGGCACCTCGTCTCCTGCGACCTCGACCTGCGGGTGGGCGGCGCCTACCGGCTCGTCTCGGAGGGGCCGGGCGGCGAGCGGATGGCGCAGAGCGGCGTCTACCGCGCGGTCGAGCCGCACACCCGGCTGGTGCTCACCGAGATCTTCGACGAGCAGTCGTATCCGGGCGAGACCGTGATCACCCACGAGTTCGCCGGCCGCGCCGGCCGCACCGACCTCACCAGCACCGTGCGCTACGCGACGCCCGAGGGGCGCGACCGCGTGCTGCGGTATCCGATGGCCCGCGGGGTCGGAGAGAGCTTCGACCGCCTGGACAAGCTACTCACGGAAGGATTCAAAAGCGATGAACTGGACTCTTGAGGTCGTCGTCGTGCCGGTGTCCGATGTGGACCGCGCGAAGGCGTTCTACGCCGACCAGCTCGGCTTCAACGTCGACCACGACACCGCCGTCGGCGACAGCGTGCGGATCGTGCAGCTGACCCCGCCCGGCTCCGGCTGCTCGGTCGTGATCGGCAAGGGCGCGGTGCCGGAGATGCCGCCCGGCTCGCTCAAAGGGCTGCAGCTGGTCGTCGCCGACCTGCAGAAGGCGCGCGCCGAGCTGGTCGAGCGGGGCGTCGAGGTGAGCGAGATCCAGGTGCTCGGCGAAAACCCGAGCCCGACCCCCGACCCGCTGGACAACGTCGGTTTCGTGTTCTTCAGCGACCCGGACGGCAACTCGTGGGGGTGCAGCAGATCTCGGCCCGCGCCTGACGGGTTCCGCGGCAACCGGCCACCGCGCTCGCGTGTGTTCTCCTCGAAGGCAGCGCCGGAGGGGAGGGCGGGGTGGCCGGAGACGGCTTCGAGGACTTCTACCTGGGGACGCGGCACCGGGTGGTGACGTTCCTGTACGCGATGGGCGGCGACCGGGCCGAGGCGCAGGACGCGGCACAGGAGGCTTTCCTGCGCGCCTGGCAGCGGTGGTCGACGGTCGCCCGCTACGACGACCCGGAGGCGTGGGTCCGCACCGTCGGCTACCGCCTGTGCGTCAACCGGTGGCGCAAGGTCCGCAACCGCATGGTGGCGTACCAGCGGCACGGCCCCCAGCCGCCCGCGCCACCGCCCAGCGAGGACACCGTGGCGCTCGTCGACGCGCTGCGCCGGCTGCCGGAGCCGGAGCGCCTTGCCATCGCGCTGCACCACCTGCTCGACCTGCCCGTCGCGGAGGTGGCGGCGCAGACGGGCGCGCCGGTCAACACGGTCAAGTCGCGGCTGGCCCGCGGCCGCAGGACGCTGGCCACCCTGCTGGGCAGGGACCTCCCGGGGGAGTACACGCATGCCTGACCAGCTGTTCCAGAAGCTCTTCGACGACACCGCCGGTACCTCGTGGCAGAGCGCCGGCGACCTGCGGGCCCGCGCCCACCGGCGGCGCCGCACGCGGGTGGCGCTCGTCGCGGCCGCCGCGGCGGTCACCATCGCCGGCGCCACCGGCACGGTCGCCGCGGCCCGGCTGGACAGCGCGCCGCCCGACCCCGGCGTCTCGCCCACCGTGGCACCGGCGCCGCAGTCGCCTACGGTGGCACCGGCGTCGCCGTCGCCCACCACCGCGCCGCCGGCGACCGTCTCGGGCGGCGACCGGGCACCGGTCAGCGAGCTGCTCCTGCGCCCCGAGGACGTGGGGCCCGGCTACCGGACGGCGAGCGGCGGCGGGGACTGGACGTTCGAGTTCAGCGCGTCGATGCTGGGCTGCCGCTCCGCGCCGCGGCCGGTCATGGCGGTGGAGGGGCCGATCGCTCGCTCCTCCGGGGCGCGCCGGAGGCCGACGACCGGCTCTCCGAGGCCGTCTCCCGCTACGGTCCCGGCGACGCGAGCCGCTACCTGGCCGAGGTGCGCGCGCGGGTCGCGGCCTGCGAGCCGGTCGGCACGCAGACGATCTCGATCGCCGACCGCGACTTCGCCGGCGAGGAGGCGCTCCTGGTCACCGTCGACTACGGCGGCCAGGTCACCCACCACGTGCTGGTCCGGCAGGGCGACCTGCTGGCCGAGCTCTTCGTCAAGCCGGCCTGGGACCGCGCCGCCCTGCGCGGCCTGGCCCGCGTCGCCGCCGCCATCCTCTGCGACGGCACGCCAGCCTGCTGATCCATTCCAGGAGATTTCGAGCTACCGCGGCGCCCGTCGGGCTACAGACCGTTGCTCCCGCGGCCTCACCCTCCGCGGTCGCACCACCACCCCGGCCCGCGGTGCGGGCCGCGGCACGAGCGTTGACTGCCCAGCGGGCGCACCGGTGCGCCCAGGTCGAGAGCCTATCGGTCAGCGCGACAGCCGGGCCTTTGGGGTGAGCTGGGCCAGCCGCGGACGGTGAGGCCGCGGGAGCGACGGTCCGGACCACCGCGGACATCGCGGTAGCCCGCTGCTGTTTTGGCTTGGATCTTGTGAGGCGCAGGCCCTGGACCGGGTAAGCCCTCCTCCAGCTGCTGGGAAGCGGTGGAGGAGGGCTTACGGCGTCCCTGAGGTGTTTGCGGGTTGTCCTCAGGTTGGACAACAGGGTACGCGCCCGGATGCGTCCGCTCCGCCCCTCCCGGCGTCCGGTTTCGCGGAGGGCGAGGCGTCGCGGTCAGACGGTGCGCAGGTCGAGGGTGTGCCAGGTGGTGCCGCCGCCGCTGGTGGACCACCACAGGACGCCGTCGCGGTACGCCACCCGGCTCGCCGCGTCCGCCACGGCGACCAGCCGGCGGGTGCGCAGGTCGTACACGAGCAGCCGCCGGCCGCCGACCGCGGTGGCTAGGGCGCTGGAGTCGCCGGCGAGCACCTCGAAGCGGTCGAGCACCGCCACGTCCTCGATCGCGGCGGTCGCGCCGCTGCTCGTGGCGGTGCGGCGGTCGCTGCCGTCCGGGCGCACCAGGACGGTGCGGACCGGCGCGTCGCCGGACAGGACGAACAGCCGGCACCACGCCGGCCCGCACCGGTCCACGTCCTCGTCGCCGTCGCCGAGGTCGACCGTCGCCGTCGCGCCGGTGGCCAGATCGTGCAGCTGGGTCGGCCCGCGCGGCCCGCCGCCGGTGCCGACGAGCCACGGCCAGCCGGCCAGCGCCCACGTGCCGGGCAGCGTGCTCACCCGCACCGGCCCGCCGTCGAGGGGTACCGACCGCACCTCCGTGACCCGCTCGGCGCCGGGCGCGAGCGCGGTCCAGTACAGCCGGCCGGCCTCGACGACCATCGCGTGCTCGGAGTTTCCCAGCGTCAGCCAGCCGGTGTCCGCGGTGATCCGGCGGGGCGCGCCGCCACCGAGGCCGGCTTCCCACAGTTCCGACGCGGGTGTGCCGTCCCGCCCCGCCGCCGACTCGGCCCACACCACGCGGTCGCCGGCGCGGGTGAAGCCGCCGTACGACCGGCCGGCGCCGCCGGGTGGCTGGCGCAGCACGCGCACCGCGCCCGCGGGGAGCGCACCACGAGGCGCACGCCGCCGGCGTCGTCGAGCGCGGTGCCGACCGACGCGCCGCCGTCGAGGAAGAGGACCGGTGTGTACGCCGCGCCGTCGTCGAGCGTGCCCGGCACTGTCGCGCGCCGGGCCTGCGGCCACGCCACCTCGGCGGCCGCCGGCGGAGGCTCGGGCGTGCGCGCGCCCACCGGCGAGTGGGCGAGCAGGGCGGCGGCCGCGGCGACCGCCGCCACCAGCGCGATCCCGCCGCGCACCCTGCCCTTCACCGCCACGACGCCACCGTAGCCCGGCGGCCGCCGGGACGCGCTCAGCGGCTGAAGCCGACGGTGAGTCCACTGAGGAGCTGGCGGCGGCCGAGGGCGTACAGGACGGCGATCGGCAGCGTGGCCAGCACGACGGAGCGGGATCGCCAGCCCATCAGGAAGGGCACGTTGCTGGGGTCGCCCTTGCCGCCGTCGACCGGCCTGAAGTCATGTACCCGAGGTGGCCGCCGGAGGCGAAGTCGCCGCCCTCCCCGGCCATGGACCCGTACGTCCACGTGCCGTGCACCATCATCGCGGCCTTGCCGGTGGTCAGCAGCGCCTGGTCGGCGTTGGAGTCGGCGGTGACCGAGGAGAAGCGGTGTGCTTGATCTGGGTATCTATCGACGATGGTCATGTCAACAGCGGCAAGGGGCCGGCGGAAACATCCGCCGGCCCCTTGCCCTGACCTCTTCAGCTATGTGACCCGCAGGCCCTGGCGCTCCGCGGCGACGAGCTCCCGCGTCGCCGGCGCCACCTCCGCCGCGAACGCCTCGATCGTGTACTCGTCGTCGGTGCCGAGGATGAAGCCGGTGATCCCGTACTCCAGGGTCAGCCCGGCGAGGTCCTCGGCCCACTGTTCGGCGGGACCGTCGAGAAACGCGCGGCCGGTCGGTGCGAACCGGCCGGATACGTTCAGCAGGCGCCGCACCTGGCCGGGATCGCGACCCGCGGCCGCCGCGGCGCCGTCGATGTGCCGGTTCAGCTCGGCGAGGTCCGCCGCACCGCCCGGCAGGTAGCCCAGCGAGGGCAGCCAGCCGTCCGCCGCGCGCCCGATCAGCCGCAGCATCCGCGGCTTGTACGCGCCGACCCAGATGCCGATGTCGTGCGGCGGCCTGGGTCCGCGCTTGGCGCCGTGCACCCGGTAGTACCTGCCGTCGACCTTCACCGGGCCGGGCCGGTCGGCGGCCCAGATCTCGCGGATGACGGTGATCGCCTCTTCGAGCGCCTCCACCGCCTGGCCGGGGCTCAGGCGCCGCCCACCCATCGCCTCGATCGCGTCCCAGAAGCCGCCCGCGCCGATGCCGAGCTCGACCCGCCCGCCGCTGAGCAGGTCGAGGCTGGCGGCGCTGCGGGCGAGCACGGCCGGCTGCCGCAGCGGCAGGTTGAGCACGTTCGCGCTGAGGTGGATGCGGCTGGTGCGCGAGGCCGCGTACGACATCAGCGTCCAGGTGTCGTGGAAGCGCGGCTGGTACGGATGGTCCTGGAACGTCACCAGGTCGAGCCCGGCCCGGTCGCTGGCCACCGCCAGGTCGACGGCCTGCGTGGCGGGCTGGTTGACCGGCGTGATGAACGTCCCGAACAGCAGGTCCTGCCCATAGTCGCTCATGCCCGTCCTCGCTTCGCTGCGGGCGGGCACGAGGCTCCAAGCGCGCTGTGCCCAATGATTCGCTCGCTTTGCTCTCTCATGATTCCTCCCCACCCGTCAGCGGGCGGATGTTGAAGTTGTCGCGGAAGACGTTGTCGGGGTCGTAGCGCCCCTTGAGCTCGCGCAGCCGGCGCAGCGTCCGGGGCGGGAACGCGTCGGCGAGCCGCTCGGGCCGCTGGTCGGTCTCGAAGCTCAGGTACAGGCCGTCGAAGTGCTCGCTGAGCCCGTCCCACAGGCGGTCCAGCCGCTCGCGGTCGACGCCCATCGCGATGACCGAGAAGCCGGCGTCACGGTGCGCGTACGCGGTGGCGTCGGGGTCCACGTCGGCCACCGCGCCGCCGACCGTGCGCAGCTGGAAGAAGTAGACGACGCCGCTGTGCAGCAGCCGCTGCGCCGCCTCGGCGAACTCCGGCGTGATCTCGCGGATGAACGCCGAGCGGGAGATCGGCTCCCCCCGCCCCTGGTGCTCGGCGTCGGAGGCCATGCCCATCACCGCCGCGTACGGCGCGATCACCACCTGCTGCTGGAACATCGGCCCGGCCTGCGCGAACGGCTGGAGCTGGGCGATCACCGTGTCGGGGTCGTCGGAGTCGACCACGCCGTACAGCTGGGCGACCGCCGGCTGGCCGCGCCTGGGCGGTCCGAGCACCAGGAACGTGGTCGTGTCGCGTGGCGCGGACGAGGCCGCCTCGCCGTACCGGCGCAGGAAGCCCGCGGTGTCGCTCGCGATGAAGCCGAGCTGCGCCCAGCCGACCTCGCCGACCTCGTCCACCTCGAACTCGAACGACGTGGCGATGCCGAAGTTTGCCCCGGCGCCGCGGACCGCCCAGAAGAGGTCCGGGTTTTCGGTGTCGCTGGCGCGCACGACCGCGCCGTCCGCGAGCACCATCTCGACCGCGCGCAGGTGGTCGATGGTCAGGCCGTGCTTGCGGCCGAGGAAGCCGATGCCGCCCGCCGTGGCCAGCCCGCCCACGCCGACACCGCCGTAGTCGCCGGAGCTGAGCGCCCACCCGTACGGCGAAAGGGCCGCGGCGACCTGCTTCCACCGCGCGCCCGGCCCGATCCGCACCCGGCGCGTCGCCTCGTCGAGCACCTCGACCGTGTCGAGCGCGCCGAGGTCGATGACGACGCCACCGTCGTTTGTGGAGCGGCCGCTGATGCCGTGGCCGCCGCTGCGCACGCCCATCGGCAGGTCGGGGTGGCGGCGGGCGAACGCGAGCGCCTCGGCCACCTCGCCCGCGTCCCGCGGGCGCAGCACGATGCCGGGGGAGCCGCCGCGCATGTAGTTCGCGCGTACCCGCGGGAAGTCGATGTCGCCGGGCTCGACCGCGGTCTCGGCCAGCGCGCGCGGAAGGCCGTCGTAGTCGATGCCGGGCCGCCGCTTGGCGCGCACCGCCGCGGCGCGGAACCGGCCGGCGGGCAGCGGCGCGGGCAGCGCCCGGTCGACCGCCGCGCGCAGTGCCGGCGCCACCTCGCGCCCGAAATGTGTCAGCGTCGCCGGGTCGTCGGACATGAGGATGAACGTGCCGACGCCGTCCTCCACCACGAGCGGGAGCAGGTCGTCGACCCAGGCGTCGGGCGGGCCCTGCAGGAAGCCCCGGCGCTCGGCGGCGAAGGTACCGGCGATGTTGACCAGCCGGCGGATCTCCGCCGGGTCGCGCCCCGCCTCGGCCGCCGCCTCGTCAATGATCTTGTTGCCGGCGCGGAAGTCGCCCGGCTTCAGGTAACCGAGCGTGACCACCCAGCCGTCCGCCTTGCGGCCGATGAGGCGCAGCATGCGGCGCTTGCGGGCGCCGAGCCAGATCGGGATGTGGTGGCGGGGCAGCGGGCCGCGCTCGGCGCCGGTCAGGCGGTAGTGGTCGCCCGCGTACCGCAACGGGGTGTCCTCCCCGGCGTCGAGCATGCCGCGGACGATGTCGATCGCCTCTTCGAGCGCGCCGACCGCGGCGCCGGGCGCGAGCCGGGGCCCGCCCATCGCGCCGATCGCGTCCCAGAACGCGCCCGCGCCGAGCGCCAGGTCGAACCGCCCGCCGGAGAGCAGGTCGAGGCTCGCGGCGCCGCGGGCGAGCACGGCCGGCTGGCGCAGCGGGACGTTGAGCACGTTGGCCGCGATGTGGATCCGCTCGGTGCGCCCCGCGACCCAGGACATCAGCGTCCAGGTGTCGTGGAAGGCGGGCTGGTACGGGTGGTCCTGGAACGTCACCAGGTCGTAGCCGAGGTCTTCGCTGAGCGTGGCGAGCGCGACCGCGTCGTCGCCGGCGGGGGTGATGAAGGTGCCGAACTCGAGCGGATGACCGTAGTTCATCGGGGGACTCTCCAGACGGCCAATGAGTGGTGACACAGATCGTATGTAGTGCAGATGATAGTGGCAACCGCACGTTGGTCGGTATGATTCCCGTCATGACGACCGAGCGCCCCGCGTACGACGGCGACTTCGGGTGGCATCTGGGGGTGCTGCTCAGCGGATACCAGAGCCTGGTCGTCACGGTCCTCGGCGACTTCCCGCACGGCCCGCGGGGCTACCAGACGCTCGCCGCCGTGGTCCGCGGCGACCAGCCGAGCCAGCTGGCGCTCGCCACCCACCTGGGCATCGACCGCACCGTGATGACCTACCTGATCGACGACCTGGTCCGCGCCGGCCTTGTCGAGCGCCAGCTCAACCCCGCCGACCGCCGCCAGCGCAGGGTCGTCCCCACGGCCGAGGGCGTGGGCGCCTACACGGACCTGGAGCGCCGCGTCCGCGAGGCCGAGGACACGCTGCTGGGCACGCTGGAGCCGGCCGAGCGCCAGGCACTGCGGCACCTGCTGCGGCGGGTGGCCTGCGACGTCCGCAACATCGAGCCGGTCACCGACCCCTGCGAGGCCGTCGACGCCACCCTGCGCCAGAGCGCCCGGGCCAGGAGCTAGGCCGCCGGCGGGATGTTGAGGTTGACGCGGAACATGTTGTCCGGGTCGTACGCCGCCTTGACCTTGACGAGCCGCTCCCAGTCCTCCGGCGTGAAGGCGAGCTTGACCCGGTCGGGCGCGGCGTCGCGCGGGCCGCAGAAGTTGTAGGTCAGCGTGCCGCTGTCCCACGGCCGCATCGCCTCGTGCAGCCGGTCGTGCACCGCGCGCACGCCGTCTTCCCCGCCCGGCGGGAGGACGCACGTGGCGAAGAGCGTGTACGCCGTGTCGCGGCCGCCCACCGCGCTCGGCACCGCGGGCGGCCGGCTGTACGCCCCGCCGAGCTGGCGCAGCTCCACGATCAGCGGTGAGCCGGAGTCCGGACCCGCCTGCGCCAGGATGGCGTCGACCGCGCCCTCGTCGAGAGTGCGCAGCGAGAGGCTCGAGTCGTACGCCGGCATGGGGTCGGTCGGGTCGTTGTAGATGCCGCCGACCTCCGCGTACGGCACCTCACCCAGCGTGTCCAGCACCGGCGTGGCGACCTCGCGCAGCGGTGCGACGAGCCGCTCGCCCTCCTCGACCGTGCCCGTGTAGGCGAAGCGCACGTTGACCAGGTACCGGCCGCGGAACACCTCGGGGACCTGCGGTATCGGCGGGAAGTCGATCAGCAGCACCGACGTGGACATCTCCTCGGGTGCGGTGGGCGCCCACCGGCGGTACGCGTGCAGCACGTCGGCGGCCGCCTCGGCGGGGAAGAACAGGCCCCCGCCGTAGAGCCGGGACACCTCCACCAGGTCGAACTCCAGCCCCACGACCACGCCGAAGTTGCCCTTGCCGCCGCGCACCGCCCAGAACAGCTCAGGCTCGCTCTCGGCCGTGACGTGGCGCAGCCGCCCGTCGGCGGTGACCAGGTCGATGCGGCGCACGCGGTCGGCGGCGTACCCGAACTGCCGGCCGAGCGGGCCCACGCCGCCGCCGAGCGTGTAGCCGGCGACGCCGACGTTGACGCTGGAGCCGTTGAGCGGGGCGAGGCCGTGCGGCGCGGTCTGCGGGATCACGTGGGACCACCGCGCGCCGCCGCCGGCCCACGCCGTGCGCGCGGCCGGGTCGACCCGGACCTCGTCCATCCGCCGCATGTTGATCAGAACCTGGCCGTCGGCGGCCACCGACGGCCCGTGCCCGGTGGCCAGCACTCCCACCGCCAGGCCGCGCGACGCGGCGAGCTCGACCGCGGCGATCACGTCCTCCGGCCCGGTCGCGCCGACCACCACCTCCGGGCGGTGGTCGATGGTGAGGTTGAACCCAGTCCGCTCCGCGTCGTACCCGTCGTCTCCTTGCCGGAACACCGGCCCCCCGAAAGATCGCATACCGGCCAGCGTATGCAGGGGCACCGACAGGTTCCGGCGTTCCGCGGGCGGCGGCCGGGGTGCGGTCAGGTGCCGGTGGCCACGAAAGCGGGGTGGGCCATGAGGAAGTCGGGGAGTGTGCCGTCGCGCACAGCGGCGAGCATGCGCATGGTCTCCGGGGTCAGCGCCTCGTACGCCTGGCCGCCGATCGTCTCCGACGCGAACTCACCCGCGTTGGTCTTGACCAGGATGAGGTCGTGGGCCGCCAGCCCGCGGAACGTGAAGAGGAAGTCCTCGACCGGCACACCCTGCGTGTCCAGCACGAACGCCTTGCCGGCCGCCTTGATCACGCGGTTGAGCTTGCCCGGGTCGGTGAGCACGCCGGTGCTCGTGGCCTCCTTGCCGATCGCCTTGATCAGCTGCTGCTGGTGGCGCTGGCGGCCGTAGTCGCCGTCCGGCAGGCTCTTGCGGATGCGGGCGTAGTCCAGCGCCTCGATCGCCGACATCCGGCGGCAGCCCTTTTCGTGCACGAGCGGCTTGGCGCCCGGCGGGAGGCCCTGGATGCCGGCGCCCTCCTTGTACCAGCCGCGCACCAGCTTGCCGTCCTTCGTCACGCCGATGTGGATCGACTCGGCGCGGGTGTCCACGCACATGTCGACGCCGCCGAGCTCGGTGACGACCGACTCGAAGCCGGGGAAGTCGATGATCGCCGCCCCGTTGAACGTGATGCCGGTGAGCGAGTTGACCGTCTTGGCGAGCAGGTCGAAGCCGCGCGCCCGCTTCTCCAGCTCGGTGCCGGGCCCCTCGTACCCGACCGCGAACGCGGCGTTCACCTTCGCCGTGCCGCCCTGGTACCCGCTCTTGGGGTACGCGGGGATCCGCACGCGGGTGTCCCGGGGGATGGAGACGAGGTACGCCTGGTCGTGGCTGGCCGGGATGTGCAGGATGATGATCGTGTCCGAGCGGGCGCCCTCCTCGTCGCTGCCCTCCCGCTCGTCGAGGCCCACGAGCAGCAGGTTGACCGGCCCGTCGATGTTGTTGCCCTTGGCCTGCGCCGCCGCGCCGGCCGCGCCGTCGATCAGCGTCGTCTGGGTGATGTCGGACGTGACCTGCGAGATCAGCAGCCGCGAGCCGACGATCACCGTGCCGCTCGTCACCATGAGGACCGCGCCCACGATGACCGTCAGCTTCGCCCACAGCGGATATTTCCGCCGTTTTGGGGTGCCGGCGACGTGCGACATGGGGGCTCCGATCAGCGTGCGAGGCAGGCAACGCCAGCGAAGCTACGTCCGCTCCCTGAACGAACGCTGAGAGCCACGCCGAACAGCCTTTATCCGCTGCGTACGGCCATGTCGATGACCTCGGCCGCGGGCCGGCGGGGCGTGGGCCAGGCGGGCTGGCCGTAGCCGACCCGCAGCACCATCTGCGGGCTGCCGAAACGGCTGAGGGCGGTGCGCAGCCGCTCCCGCGCGGCGGCGACCTCGATCGGCTGGGAGAGCATCGACGCGGCGAGGCCGGCGCCGGTGGCGGTGAGCAGTACCCGCTGAAGGGCCTGCCCCGCGGTGAGCCGGTCCACGGCGGTGTCGCCGGCCGCGCCGACGACGGCGACCAGCGGCTCCGCCTCGAAGTCCCGCCCCGGTGCCCGGGTGCGGTCGCCGAACGGCCGCTGCGGCAGCAGGTCGTGCGGCTCGGCCACCGGCCCGCCGGCCCGCGCGGGCACGCCGTCCGGCGCGGGGCCGTGGCGGGTCCAGGCGGCGATCTCGGCGCGGTACCGGGGATCGCGTTCCAGGACGCGGTTGGCGCCGCGGGCGAGCTCGCCGAAAGCGTCCACCGCCGCCGTGCCCACGACAAGGTCCAGCCAGCCGCCCTCGGCGCGGGCCGCCTCCACGAGCCGCCAGCGGATCTCGCCCGGCACCGGCTCGGGGAAGAACGGCAGCCGGCTGCTGCGCCGGCGCGGTACGGCCGCGAGCAGCTCCAGCTCGGCGGGGGTGGCCGGGCGCGGCCGGTCCGGCTCCAGGCGGGCGACCACGTCCGGGTCGTCCGGGTTGGGGAACAGCCGTACCCGCGGCGGCACGCCTTCGGCGGCGAGCGCGAGCCGCAGGTTGAACACGGCCGCGCCGCAGGCCAGGTGCGCCGCCCAGTCGCCCAGGTCACCGTGGCCGGCGACGGGCAGCGGCCGGTCCCGCTCGACCAGGACCTCGATGCCGCCGTCGCGCAGCCGGAAGCGCCACGGCTGGCTGTTGTGCAGAGACGGCGCGCGGATGGCCGCCGCGACGGCCGTCTCCAGGAGGGCGGTGGTGTAGCCGGTGCTGGTCATACCGGCCACAGTGCGCCCTCGCGGGCGGCCGGCGGCAGGGCCAGAGGTCCCCTCCGCGCGGGCCCGCGGGCGGGCGGGATCGGGTCCGAGGCCGGTTGGCGCCGGCCGGCTGGGCACCCGGCGAGCGCGGCCCGGCTCAGCGCCTCAAGGGCCGTGTCGCCGCGGGCGCCGGGACCTTTGGCCCTGTGACATCCGGCGTCCGGGTCGGTACAAAGGTGGGGTGATTAAGGTCTTCCTCCTCGACGACCATGAGGTCGTCCGCCGTGGTCTGGCTGATCTGTTGCAGGCTGAGGGCGATATCGAGGTGGTGGGGGAGTCCGGGTCGGCGCAGGAGGCCGCTCGGCGTATTCCGGCGTTGCGGCCGGATGTGGCGATTCTCGACGGTCGGTTGCCGGATGGTAGTGGCATTGATGTGTGCCGGGATGTGCGGGCGGTGGACTCGTCGATCAAGGGTTTGATTCTGACGTCGTACGAGGACGACGAGGCGTTGTTCGCGGCGATCATGGCGGGTGCGGCCGGGTATGTGTTGAAGCAGATTCGTGGCACGGATCTGGTGGATGCGGTGCGGCGGGTGGCGGCGGGGCAGTCGTTGCTGGATCCGGCGGTGACGGCGCGGGTGCTGGAGCGGATCCGGCATGGTGTGGAGGAGCCGCGTGAGCTGAAGTCGTTGACGGAGCAGGAGCGGCGGATTTTGGAGTACATCGCGGAGGGTCTGACCAACCGCGAGATCGCGGCGAGGATGTTCCTGGCCGAGAAGACGGTCAAAAATTACGTCTCCAGCCTGCTGGCCAAGCTGGGCCTGGAGCGCCGCACGCAGGCCGCGGTGCTGGCCACCCGCCTGCTCGGCGAGCACAAGCTCTAGGCACTGCCTCAGATCGGGACGGACCAGACGACGCGGGTGCCGGTCGTTTCGGCCGGACCGATCGCGAAGTCGCCGCCGTGGAGGGTGGCCCGCTCGCGCAGGTTGACAAGGCCGCCGCGGGGCTGCGCGCCGGACGCGCCGACGCCGTTGTCGACAACGGTGACCGTGAGGCGGCGGTTGACGGCCTCGACCGTGATCCGCACGGCGGTGGCCCGGGCGTGGCGTGCGGTGTTCGACAGCGCCTCGCGCACGACCGCGAGCAGATCCGGGCGGATCTCGTCCGGTACCGCGCTGTCGATCGGCCCGTCGAGCCGCAGCTCCGGCCGGAACCCCAGCGCCTCCGCGGCCGCCGCGACGAGGTCGCGGATCTCGGTGCGCAGGGCGGCGTTCGCCGGGGTACGCAGCTCGAAGATGGCTGTGCGGATGTCGCGGATGGTGGTGTCGAGGTCGTCGACGGCGCCGCTGATGCGTTGGGCGACGTCCGGTCTGGTGGCGAGTTGCGCGGCGGTCTGCAGTTGCAGGCCGGTGGCGAACAGCCGTTGGATGACGACGTCGTGCAGGTCGCGCGCGATCCGTTCGCGGTCTTCGAGCAGCAGGAGCTGTTCGCGTTCGTCCTGGGCGCGGGCGCGTTCGAGAGCGAGTGCGGCCTGCCCGGCGAACGTGTGCAGCATCGGCAGGTCCTCGGGCCGGCTGGCCGCCCCGGAGGGATGGGCGACGACGAGCACGCCGTGCAGCGTGTCGGTGGCCGCGAGCGGCGTTATCAACGCCGGCCCGGTCGTGATGGGCGCCGGCCAGGTGGCGGCCTTGCCGAGGTCGTCGACGACCACGTGGTCCGTACCGGTGATCGCGCGCGCGAAAGCCGTACCGGAAGCCGGGACGACAGCGCCCTCCAGCTCGGGCGCCGGCCCGTCGACGACTTCGACGGTGAGTTGGCCGGTTTCTTCGTCGGCGAGTAGGACGAGGACGAGTTGGGCTTCGGCGACTTCGCGGGCGCGGCGGGCGACGAGTTGTAGGGCGCTGGTGCGGTTGACTTGGCCGAGTAGCACGTTGGTGATTTCGGCGGTGGCGGCGAGCCAGCGTTCGCGGCGGTGTGCGGTGGCGAAGAGGCGGGCGTTTTCGATCGCGACGCCGGCGGCGGCGGCGAGGGCGACGGCGATTTCTTCGTCGTCTTGGGTGAACTCGGCGGCGCCTTGTTTTTCGGCGAGGTAGAGGTTGCCGAAGATTTGGTCGCGGATGCGGATGGGGGTGCCGAGGAAGCTGTGCATTGGTGGGTGGTGTGGGGGGAAGCCGTAGGAGTTGGGGTGCTTGGTGATGTCTGGGAGGCGGACTGGTCGTGGGTCTTCGATGAGTAGGCCGAGCAGGCCGCGTCCGTGTGGCAGGTCGCCGATTTTGGCGTGTAGGTCGGGGGAGATGCCGTGGGTGATGAACTCGACGAGTGTGCGGTCGGGTCCGATGACGCCGAGCGCGCCGTAGCGGGAGCCGATCAGTGAGCAGGCGGCTTCGACGATCCGGGTGAGTACGCCGCGTAGCTCCAGGCCGCTGCCGATGGTGACGACGGCGTCCAGCAGGGAACGGAGCCTTTCCCGGCTGGTGACCACCTCGCCGACCCGGTCGAGTAGCTCTTGCAGCAGCTCGTCGAGCCGCACCCGGGACAGCGGGCTCAAACCCAGCGAAGGCGACGCCCACGCCTCCTCGTCCTCGCTCGACACGTCCGGATCCTATCCATCCGCGACCTCCACGGTCCGGCCAGCCGGCAGCCGAGGGGTGTGCGGCGGCCCGGCGGCGTCCGGGTCGGCGGTGCCGAGGCGCAGCACCAGGTACGGGTACCCGACGTCCGCGATGGCGTGCCGCAGGGCGGCCCGGATGGCGGGCTGCTCGACGACCGAGCTGTACGGCAGCACGGCGATCCCTTGCGCGGTCGCGGCGAGCCATCCCGCGGAGAGTGCCTCGCCCGCGCGGAGCCAGTCGGCGGCCTCGTCGCCGGGACCGTAGAGCACCGCGTAGGTGGCCGCCTTGTCGTGCCCGTCGCCGATCGGGAGCGTGCCGGCGTGCGCGAAGTCGCGACCCGGCACGGTGGTCTCCGGCGCCCGCTCGGGGATCACGGCGTCGGGCACGCCGGTGCCGTCGGGCCGGTCGCCGCCGGTCCAGGCCACGAGCTCGGCCCGCTGGGCGTCGTCGCCGGCCTCGACCCGGTCCGCCCGCGACGCGCCGGCCGCGAGGTCGAGCACCTGGTCGCGGGTGAGCAGGTGCAGGTCGACGCCGTGCGCCGCGGCCGCCGCCGCGATGGCGCCGACCGCCTCCGGTGCCGCCGGCACGTCACCGGCCGGCCGGCGGTCGGTGTGGCGCAGCCGTACCGCCTGGAAGCGCCGCATGGCCGCGGCGGTGACCGGCACCCGGCCGGTCACGGTGATCCGCGCCAGGTGGTCGGCGTCGGCCGGGTCGGGCAGCCGGGAGACGCGCGTGGCCCAGCCCTCCGCGGCCAGCGCGACCACCGCGTGGTCGAGCGCGGCGCCGCAGCTGAGCGTGAGCAGCCGGCCTTCCGGGTCGCCGGCGTCGAGCTGCCGGTCGCGCACCGCGTAGAGGTCCAGCGCGTCGGCGGTGACACGCCACCGCCACGGCTGCGTGTTGTGCACCGACGGCGCCTGCCCGGCGGCGGCCGCGGCCTCCGCGAGTGCCGCCTGGGCAGTGCGTTCCCTCGTGCTCATCCTCGTGACCTCCCTGACCGTCGCTCGTCTCGAGCCTGCCGGTGCGGGACGGACGCGCGTAGGGCCACACCGTCCCCACGGGACGGGACCTTCGGCCCGGCGGGGGCCGATACGTCAGGTGCGGCGGATAGCGAGCATGGCGATGTCGTCGCCGGGACGTTCCTCGGCCACGGCGGCCATCACGGCGGCGCAGACCTGCTCCGCCGGGCCGGGTGTGACCGACGCGCGGAGGCGCTCGAGTCCGACGTCGATCACCTCGTCGCGGCGTTCGATCAGGCCGTCGGTGTAGCAGACGAGCACCGAGCCGGGCGGTAGCGGCAGCTCCGTGCGGTGCCGCTTTCCGTGCCGTCCGCCGAGGCCGAGCGGCAGGTCGACCCGCGCCTCCGCGAAGACCGCCGGCCGGCCGGGCACCGCGAGCACCGGGTGGAAATGGCCGGCGAGCGACACCTGGACGGTGGTGGCGTCGGGGGAGACCATCGCGTACATCACGGTCGCGAGGTTGCCCGCCTCGAAGTGGTACACCTTGCGGTCAAGCAGGGTGAGCGCGTCGGCCGGGTCGTCGCAGACCAGGCTGTACGCCCGGAGCGCGCTGCGCAGCCGGCCCATCACGACCGCCGAGCGCAGGCCGTGCCCCGACACGTCGCCGATCACGACGCCGAGCCAGCCGCTGGGCAGGGTGAACACGTCGTACCAGTCGCCGCCGACACCCGCGTCGTGTCCCGGCACGTACCTGGCGGCGATCTCGACACCGGGCACCTCGGGCAGGCGGGTGGGGAGCAGGCTGCGCTGCAGCGCGAGCGCCGCGGTGCGGTCGATGCCGCGCGCTTGCGCCTGCGCGGCGGCGCTGGCCCGGTCGGCGGCGAGCTTGAGCAGCCGCATGTCGTCGTCGGTGAACCTGCGCGGGGTGCGGGAGCCCACGTGCAGCACCCCGATCAGCTCGCCGGCGGCGAACATCGGCACCCCGAGCAGCGCCCGGATGCCGGCCTCCAGCAGCAGCGGGCTGGCCAGGTCGCCCGGCCCCACGTCGTCAAGCGCCAGCGCCCGCTTTTCGACGGCGATCCGGCCGGCGAAGCCGCGGCCGACGGACACCCGGACGCCCTCCCAAAGGCGCTGCTCAAGGCCCTTGGACGCGGTCGCCACGAGCTGCTGGGCGTGCGTGTCGAGCAGCAGGAGCACGGCGGTGTCGGTGCCGAGCACGCCGCGTACCCGGTCGAGCAGCTCGTTGATCATGTCGTCGGGGTCGAGCTGGGACAGCGAGGTGTCGGTGAGCGCCTCGATCCGGCGCAGCCGCTCGTCGCTCCCTCCACCCAGCGCCTCGACCACGGGCAGAAGCGTAGTCCCCGTGGCCGCGCCCACGCGTTCCCACCACACCGCGGTCCGGAGGGACGGGTTTGGTTTCTCGCGAGTGGGTACATTCCTCCGTGCAGTGATCCATGTCATGGGAAAGGGACAACGGGAATGGGGAGGGCCGCTGTGGTTGGGCGCCAGCCGGATGGTCGTCTGGTCCCCGGCATGCGGTCGCTGCTCGCTGTTCCGATCGCTCCCGGCGGCCTGCCCGCCGTGCGGCTGCAGGTGGAGGCGATCGCGCGCGAGTGCGGAATGTCGGCCGATCGCGCCAGCGACTGGGTCACCGCCGTCAACGAGCTGATGGCAAACGCGGTCCGGCACGGCGGGGGCACCGGTGACCTGCGCATCTGGCTGGACGGCGACCTTTGCTGCGAAGTCCGGGACCACGGTCCCGGTTTCGCTGCCGAGCCGTACCTGCGCCGTCTCGACCGGCCCGTCCCGTCCGTGCACGGTGGCATGGGGCTGTGGATTGCCCGGCAGATGAGCGACTCCATGGAGATCGACAGCGGTCCTTCCGGCACGGTCGTACGCCTGCGCACCCGGATGGGCGGCGACACCTGGGGCGGCGAGGCATAAGTCCGCCGCCACCGGGCAAGTCACATGTCATGGCAGTGGTGGAACGGACCGTCGCGGCGACTCCCGACCGGGTCTGGGCCGTACTGGCGGACGGGTGGACGTACAGCGACTGGGTCGTGGGCACCGCCCACGTGCGGGACGTCGACCCGGGCTGGCCGGCGCCCGGCACCGAGATCCACCACAAGGCCGGCCCGTGGCCGGTCTCGATCCACGACAGCACGAGCGTGATCAGCAGCGACGACCTGCGTGAGCTGCGCCTGCGTCCCCGGCTGTGGCCGCTCGGCGAGGCCGAGGTCGTGATCACCCTGACCGAGCTGGACCCGGGCCACACGACCGTGCGGATCGCGGAGGACTTCCGGGCGGGGCCGCTGCGCGGTGCCCGGACCAAGATCAACGACCTGGTCCTGCACCGCCGCAACCGGGAGTCGCTGCGCCGCCTGGCCGACCTGGCCGAGCGGCGGGTCACCGAAAAGACCGTTTTACCTGACTTCTGAGGCAGGAGAACCCAGTGCAGACACGCGTGCGAGCCCTCGGGCACCCGGTGCACCAGATGCTGGTGGTGTTCCCGCTCGGGCTCTTCGTCACCGGTACCATCTTCGACCTGATCCACCTGATCAGCGACAACGGCACGTTCGCCGAGGTCGGGTTCTGGATGATCTCGGCCGGCCTCATCGGCGCGGTGCTCGCCGCGCTCACCGGCTTCGCCGACTGGACCAGCATCCCGCGCGACACCCGCGCCAAGCGGGTGGGCGCCCTGCACGGCGCGCTCAACGCGGCCGTGCTCGTGCTCTTCCTGATCTCCTGGCTGGTCCGGCTGAACAACGTCAACCACGCGCCCAGTGGCGGCGCCTTCACCCTCCAGGTGATCGCGGTGGCGCTCGGCGGCGCCTCGGCGTGGCTGGGCGGCGAGCTCGTCGACCGGCTCGGCATCGGCGTGCACGAGGACGCCAACCCGAACGCGCCCAGCTCGCTGGGCGGCACCGGCGCGACGCGCCCGGCGACCGGGAGGCCGCGTGCCTCTCACCCGTGATCTCGCCGACTCGGTCGTCGTGATCACCGGCGGGTCGGGTGGCATCGGCGCGGCCACCGCGCTGCGTCTGGCCCGCCGGGGTGCGGCGGTGGTCGTCGGGGCCCGGCGTCCGGGCGCCACGGCCGAGGTGGTCAGCGCCTGCCGCGCCGAGGGCGGCCGCGCCTTGGGGGTACCTGTCGACGTCACCGAGCCGGCCGCCGTGGAGGCGCTCGCCCAGCGGGCGGTCGAGGAGTTCGGCCGGCTCGACGCGTGGGTCAACAACGCCTCCGTCGCCGCGTACGGCACCTTCACCGACCAGCCGATCGACGAGTTCCGCCGGGTGATCGAAACCGACCTGCTCGGCGTCGCGTACGGCACCCGCACCGCCATCACCCACCTGCGGGCCACCGGCGGCGGCGTCATCGTGAACGTCTCCTCCGTGCTCGGCGAGGTCACCGTCCCCTACCTGAGCGGCTACACCACGGCCAAGCACGGCGTGCGCGCGCTCTCCGGCGCCGTGCGGCAGGAGCTGCAGCTGGCCGGCGACCGCGAGATCTCGGTCTGCGTGCTGCTGCCGGCCTCCATCGGCACCCCGCTGTACCGCAACGCCGCCAACCACACCGGCGTGCGGGTCGGGCCGCTCCCGCCCGTGTACGCGCCCGAGGTGGTCGCCCGCCGCATCGTCCGGCTGCTCGAACACCCGCGTCGCGAGGCGCACGCCGGCGGCGTGGGCGCGCTGCTGGCCCGGCAGTGGCGGCTCGCGCCCGGCCTCCACGAGCGGGTCATGGCCGTGTACGCCGACCGGACAACCTTCCGCGGCGAGCCGGCCGCGCCGACGTCGGGCACCGTCTTCGCACCCGCCGACGACCCGTCCGCTGTGGACGGTGGCTGGCACCACCGGCGGTGGACCGCCGCCCGCCTCGCCGCCCTCGGCGTCGCCGGCGCCGGCTTTGCCCTCGCCGGCCTGCGCCGCGCCCGCCGGTCGTGACCCGCCGCCGCGCGCGGCCCCACGCCGCGTCATGATGGGGCGCATGACGATCTACGACATCCCGGTCCACGCACTGTCCGGGGAGCCGGCCTCGCTGGCGGACTACCGCGGCCGCGCGCTGCTCATCGTGAACGTCGCCTCGAAGTGCGGCCTCACCCCGCAGTACGCCGCCCTGGAGCGGCTGCACGAGACGTACGCCGCGCGCGGGTTCAGCGTGCTGGGCGTGCCCTGCAACCAGTTCGGCGGGCAGGAGCCGGGCACCGCGGAGGAGATCGCGGAGTTCTGCTCGACCACGTACGGCGTGACCTTCCCGCTGCTGGAGAAGACCGAGGTGAACGGGCCTGGCCGGCACCCGCTCTACGGCGTGCTGACCGCGGTGCCGGACGGCGACGGCGAGGCCGGCGACATCCAGTGGAACTTCGAGAAGTTTCTCGTCTCGGCGCGGGGCGAGGTCGTACGCCGCTTCCGCCCGGGCACCACCCCGGACGACCCGGAACTCGTCAAGGCCGTCGAGACCGAGCTGCCGTAGACACGAGGCACCGGCCGGCGGTGGCGGCCGCCGGCCGGTACATCCCCCGATCGCTAGTACGTCCCGGTCCCTTCGGAGTTGGTGCCGCCGGAGGAGGTCGACTTCTTCTGCGCCTTGCCGCCCCCGGCGGTGATCGCGAACCACTGGCCCTTCACGCCGTGCCCGGCGATCTGGCCGAGGCGGAGGTCCTTGTGGAAGTAGTACAGCGGCCAGCCCTGAGCGTGACCTGCCGGCTGCCGTCCGGGCGCTTGATCACGCCGACCAGGTCCTCGTCGACGCCGTCGCCGACCTCGACGCCGTTGGGTGCCAGCACCGGCTGCCAGGTCTTGAGGCACTCGCCGGCGCAGGTGGTACGCGACGGGCTGTTGTCGTCCTTCTCGAACCGGTAGATCGTGCGGCCCTTGGCGTTCACCACGATCTCGGGGAGAGACCGTCGACCTCGGCGATCCGCAGCACCTGCGGCTTCTTCGCCGGCGCCGGGTCGTCGTTGACCTTCTCCGCGCGGCCGCCGGTCGGTGACATGGGGAACCACGCGTCGCCCGTTCCGTACCCGGCGGTCTGGCCCAGGCTGAGATCCTCGTGGAAGTAGTACATCGGCCAGCCGTTGAGCGTGAGCTGCTTGTTGCCGTCCGGGCGCTCGACGGTGCCGACCAGGTCCTCCTCGATGCCGGCGTCCACCTCGACGCCGTTGGGTGCCAGCACCGGCTGCCAGGTCTTCAGGCAGTCCTCGACGCAGGCGGTGGCCGGCGGGTCGTTCGAGTCGCCGTCGAAGCGGTAGATCGTGCGGCCCTTGGCGTTGACGAGCAGCGGTGCGAGGCCGGCCAGCTGGGCGATCTTCAGCACCTGCCGGATCCCGGTCGTCGCCGGCGCCTCGGCGCCCGCCGCCTCACCCGACTCCGCGGAGGCGGTCGGAGTGGGCGAGGCGGGGGCGTGGAAGACCGGCTCGGCCTTCGGAGCGGACAGGGAGCAGGCGGAGAGGCTTGCGGCGGCGACGACACCGCCGAGCGCGGCGAGGAATCGGGAGGTTCTCATTGGACTGTCTCCTCAGCGAGATTCGACGGCATTGCGGTCGATCGCCGCGCCTGGCATAGTCAGCAGGAGCGACTGGGATTGATGGGATTGCGAGGCTCTTGGCAGGAGCGCAGCGGCATTTCCCGGGCACAGCTCATTTCGGTGAGGCTGTTGCCAGGGGCGGTGATTCAGTTGGTTGGCTCCTATACGACGAGTGGAGCCCCGCGGTTCACACGCTTTTCCTCCGGCCGTTTCTACCTGCTGGTTGTCGGTGTGGAGCTGCTGCTCGTCGCGACCACCGTCCTCGTTCCACAGTGGACTTCCGACCCGCCGGCCGCCGGCTACGTCGCGATCGCCGAGGCGCAGTTCGCGCCCGTGGTGCCGGCCACCCGGGCGTTCGCGTGGTCCTGCGGCCACAACCAGGAAGGCCACCGCAACACGGCGAACATCGTGGTCGCTCCGGGCGTGCCCGGGCCGCCGCACCACGTCCACGAGTACATCGGCAACCTCTCGACGGATGTCGACTCCACCGAGGACAGTCTCGCGGCGGCGACCACCAGCTGCCCCAACGGCGACCTGTCCACGTACTACTGGCCGGTCCTGCGCACCGGCGCCCGGGCGGGGGACAGCCGCCACGGCGAGATCGCCGGGCCGGTGGCGGTGACCGTCACCGTATTCGGCAACCCTGTCGCGCCGGTCGTGGCCATGCCGCCGCTGCTGCGCGGCACGGTCGGCGACGCCAACACGGCCACCATGCCGCAGGGGCAGGCGACCCGCGCCTGGACCTGCTCCGGGGCGCCCGAGCGGCGCACCGACAGGTACCCGCTCTGCCGCCGGGGCGACCGGCTCATGCGGGTCTTCGACTTTCCGAGCTGCTGGGACGGTCGCCGCGTCGACAGCCCCAACCACCGCGCCCACCTGGTCTTTCCGGCGGCGAGCGGGGTCTGCCCGGCGGCCACGTTCGCGGTGCCCCGGCTGCGGCTCGCGGTGGAGTACCCGCGGCCGGACGGCGACCGGTTCGCGATCGACTCCTTCCCGCCGCAGCGCAACGCGCCGCAGACCGACCACGCGTTCTTCGTCAACCTCATGCCGGAGCGGCTCATGTCCCGCGTGGTGCGCTGCCTCAACACCGGCGCGGAGTGCGCGTGAACCTTTGCGGCCCGGTGTCCGTAGTGCTGGTGACTCTCCAAGTGAAGGGCGGGACGGCGGATGGCAAGGCGACGGCCACCGACCTCCAGCGACGAGGCGCTGGTCCGGTCGCTCTACGAGCAGCACGGTGCGGCGATCCTCGCGTACGTCAGCCGCATCACCGGTGACCGCGCGCTGGCCGAGGACGTGCTGCAGGAGACCCTCATCCGTGCCTGGCGGCACGCCGAAACCCTGTCCGAGCAGACCGGCTCGATCCGGGGCTGGATGTTCACCGTCGCCCGCAACGTCATGACCGACAAGGCCCGCGCCCGGGCCATCCGTCCCATCGAGGTCGCGGAGAGCGCCTCGACCGGGCCGGTGGAGCGGGACCACGCGGACCGGGTGGTCGACTCCATGGTGGCTCTGGAAGCGCTGGAGCACCTGTCCGAAGACCACCGCCGCGTCCTCGTGGAGATCTACTTCCAGGGGCGCAGCGTGGCCGAGACGGCCGAGCAGCTCGGCATCCCGGCCGGGACGGTGAAGTCCCGTTCCCACAACGCGTTGAAAAACCTTCGAGAGCTGCTTGTCGGGCGGTCGGCCGCCCTGAAAGGGGCGGCATGATGAGTGCCGAGGCGCATGACGCGCAGTTGCTCGGCGCGTACGTCCTGGAGACGCTCGACCCCGACGAGCGGCGGGATGTGGATGCCCACCTTGCCGAGTGCGAGATCTGCCGGGCTGAGCTGGTGGAGCTTGAGGCGATGAAGGACCTGCTCGAGGACATTCCGCCGGAGGCCCTGCTGCAGCACGGCCCACCCGACGCCGACCTTGTGCTGCAGCGCACGCTGCGCCAGGTCCGCCAGGAGGTGGCCGGCGCCACCCGCCGCCGCTGGGTGCCGGCCGTGGCCGCCGCCGCGGTGCTGGTGGCCGGCGTGCTCGGCGCGGGCGTGGCGCTCGGCCGGGGCACCGCGCCCGACCAGGTGGCCCAGGTGCCGCCCGCCTCGGTGGCGCCGACGGCCTCGCCCCTTCCGCCGAACACCTTCGTCGGCAGCAAGGTCGAGGCGTCCACCGGCGTCCGCATGACCACCCGCGTGGTGCCCGCGGCCGGCTGGGTCCGGGTGAACGCGACGGTGGCCGGCATCCCCGCCGGCGAGGACTGCCGCCTGATCGTGGTCGGCAGCGGCGGCGAGCGGGAGATCGCCGGCGGCTGGATCGTCTCCGAGCAGGGCGAGCAGAACGGCACGAACCTCGACGGCAGCGCCGCGGTCGCGATGGACGACGTGGTCGCCATCGAGGTGCGGAACACCGCCGGCAAGACCTTCGTGACGCTCCCGCTCTAGGCCTAGGGCTCGACCCAGAGGCAGAAGGGGTGGCCGGCGGGGTCGAGGTGTACGCGCACGTCGGCCTGGGGTTGGAAGGCGGCCGGCTCGGCGCCGCAGGCCGTGGCGTGCGCGCTGGCCTCGGCCAGGTCGTCGACCCGGATGTCCAGGTGGACCATCATCTGCTGGTCGCCGGGCCCGTGCGGCCACACCGGCCGCACGTAGCCCTCTTCCGTCTGGAACGACAGGCCCGTGCCGCCGTCCGGGTTGGCCAGCTGCACCCAGTCGGGCTCGTCGGCCTTCCGCGGCCAGCCGAGCAGCCGCTCG
Source organism: Phytohabitans houttuyneae (assembly GCF_011764425.1). NCBI lineage: Bacteria > Bacillati > Actinomycetota > Actinomycetes > Micromonosporales > Micromonosporaceae > Phytohabitans > Phytohabitans houttuyneae. Next base: position 185,934 of record NZ_BLPF01000001.1, on the reverse strand, counting down.
TAGAAGGCGGCCAGCTCGCGGGCGTCCGGGGCACCGAGTACGACGCCCGTGATCGTCATGCGTGGGGTCACGCGGAGACCTTAGAGCGGACGGCCGACGTGACGTCCGGCGCGTCCACCTTGCGGTACTTCGCCTGGATCAGGCAGAACGCGGCGTACGCGGCCACGCCCAGCGCCATCAGGACCAGCAGCGCCGTGCCGTACGCCTGCTCGCGCAGCGTATGCAGCGTGGAGTCGAGGCCGCGGGCCTTCTCCGGGTCGTACGTGATCGCGGCCACCGTGAAGAGGATGCCGGCGATGCCGTACGCGGCGCCCTTCGCGATGTAGCCCACGACGCCCAGCCGCCGGGAGGCCTTGCGTGCCGTCGGGCTCATCTGGCCGATGAGCAGGTGCTTCTCGAAGCGCTTGACCACGCCGTACCAGATCAGGCCCACGCCCAGCGCGGCGAGTGCGATGCCGGCGAGCGCCACGAGCCAGCGGCCGCCGGAGGAGTTCATGAGGTCGGTCGTCAGCTGCTGCTGCTTGTCGGCGCTGGACGAGTTGGCCGATTTGTATACCTTGAGCGCCGTCCAGGCGAAGTACAGGTAGACGGCGGCCCGGCCAACGGAGGCGACCCGTTCGAGCGTGCGTTCGTTGCCGCGGTCGGCGCGGTGCCCGACGGCCGCCTCGTATGCCTGCCAGAGAGCCATCGCGGCCAGGCCGACGCCCACCGCGATGACGAGGAATTTACCCAGTGGTTGTTCGGCCAGAGTACGAAGTGCGCCGGACTGGTCGCCCTCCTCGGTCGGCTTGCCGAAGGCGACTTGGAGGATCAGCCAGGCGAACAGGAGGTGTACGAGGCCGTACCCGATGAAGCCGGCCCGGGTAAGGACCGTAAGGGGGGAGCGGGACATGGCCAGACATTGACCGTCCCGCCACTTTTCCAAACCTTCACGTACACCGTGGAGTGCGGCGACTACCGCCAGTCACCGAAGCTTAGTGAAAACTTTCCTCTCGGTAACGTTCCACCGAATGGACGTGGCAACAGACCGTTCAGCTCAGCAGGATGGAGCGCGTGCCTGGCCGTCATCGCATGCGAGAACGTTTTCCCGCGGCGGGCGCCATCGCGGCGGCGGTGGCGCTCATAGTTGTCGTGGGTGGGTCCTACTTCGGATACCGGGAGCTTTCCGGCGACAAGTGCAGCGGGCAGGTGAAGCTCGCCGTCGCCGCGCCACCCGAGATAGCGGATGACGTGCGCGACACGGCCGACGCCTGGGTGGCCGACGGCGCCTCGGCCAACGGGGTGTGCGTCGGCGTCGAGGTGGAGGAGACCAACCCGGTCGACCTCGCGGCCGCGCTCGCCGCCAAGCACGGCGTGGCGCTGACCGGCGTCGGCGGCGCCAGCGGCAGCACCACGATCCCCGACGTGTGGATCGCCGACTCCTCGCTCTGGCTGCACCGCCTCCGCGCGGCCGCGCCCGGCTTCACGCCCACCGACGGCGCGTCCGTGGCGCTCAGCCCGGTGGTGCTCGCCATGCCCGAGCCGATCGCGAAGAGCCTCGGGTACCCCGACAAGAAGCCCGACCTGCCCGGGCTGCTCAAGGAGATCCTCACCGGCAGCCAGGGCCTGCGCGCCGGCATCGTCGAGCCGACCCGCGACGCGGCCGGGATGTCCGGCCTGCTCTCGCTCGCCGCGGCCGCGGGACAGACCGGTGGCAACGCCCAGCAGGCGCAGACCGCGGCGCTGCGCGCGCTCGCCTCCGGCAAGTCGGCGGTGCGCGAAGACCTGACGGCGAAGTTTCCGCAGGCAGCCGACCAGGCCTCCCTCACCTCCGGCCTCAGCGTCGCCGCGCTGTCCGAAGAGGGCGTGATCCGGTACAACGCGAAGAAGCCGCCGGTACCGCTGGCCGCGGTCTACCTCGACCCGGCGCCGATCCCGCTCGACTACCCGTTCGCGGTGATGCCGGGCACCGACCCGGACAAGACCGCCGCGGCCGCGTCACTGCACGAGGCGCTCAACGGGTCCGGCTTCCGCGACCGGCTCGGCGCGCTGGGCCTGCGCGGCCCGGACGGCGCCGGCGGCAGCGGCTTCACCGTGCCCGCGGGCGGTCCGGCGAAGGCCGGCTCACCCGCCGCGGCGGGCAAGGGTGGCGCGCCCGACACCGCGGTCGTCGACCGCGCGCTGGCCACCTGGACGACAGTGACCGCGCCGGCCCGGATGCTCGCCGTCTTCGACATCTCCGGCACCATGCGCGGCCCGGTACCGACCGCCGGCGGTGCCAGCCGTATGGAGGTCACCAAGGAAGCGGCCCGCCGGGGCCTGGGCCTCTTCGGCGACGACTGGGCGGTCGGCGTCTGGGTCTTCTCCACCAACCTCGGCGGCGGCCGGGACTGGCGGGAGATCGCGCCGATCGGGCCGCTCGCCAGCACCCGCAGCCAGCTGGTCCAGGCGATCGGGACGATACAGCCGAAGCAGAACGGCGACACCGGGCTTTACGACACGCTGGCCGCGGCGTACGAGACGGTGCAGGACGGCTGGCAGGCGGGCCGGGTCAACTCGGTGCTGATCCTCACCGACGGCATCGGCAACGACGACCCCGAGGGCGGCCTCTCGCTGCCTGCGCTGCTCAACCGGCTGGAGGAGCTCAAGGACCCGAAGCGCCCGATCCAGGTGATCATCCTGGGCCTCGGCGACAAGGTGAACCGGGGCGCGCTCGACCAGATCACCAAGACCACCGGTGGCGGCGTGCTGATCGCGGCCGACCCGGCGCAGATCGGCGAGGCGTTCCTCAAGGGCATCTCGCTCCGCCCGACCGGCAGCTGACGGCTCTCCCCGGGCGCGCGCGTCGCGCCCGGGGCCCGTCGCGGCTCAGCCCGGCGTGGGAGGCTCCCGCCGCGCCCGCTCCAGCCCGGCAGGCTCGCGCCGTGCCCGCTCCAGCGCGAGCGCGCCGACCGCGAGCCACACGAGGTTGAGCGCGGCAGAGGGCCACGCGCCGTGCACCGCGCCGTTGACCAGCAGCCCGGCCGAGCCGGCGAGGTTGAGCAGCTGAAACGGCGCGCCCGCGGCGATGCGGCCGGCGGACAGCAGCGCGTACGCCAGCAGCAGGCAGCCGGCGCCGCCCCACCCCACGACCTCGGTGACCAAGCCCATGACCGCATCGTGGCCCGCGGCGGCGTTCAGTGGTATCGAAGGTTTCTGGATGCGGCATGTAGCGTGGCCGAATGCCGATCGACCCGCGGCGGCTGGCCGTCCTCCGCGCGGTGGCGGACGCCGGCGGTGTCCTCGCCGCCGCGGCCGCGCTGCACCTCACGCCCTCGGCCGTCTCGCAGCACATCGCCCGCCTGGAGGCGGAGACCGGCGTGACGCTGCTCGACCGTTCGCGGCTGGGCGGCCGCCGCTCCGCCGGGCTCACCGCCGCCGGGCGGCTGCTGGCCGGGCACGCCGGCCGCCTCGCCGAGGTGCTGGCGGCCGCGGAGCGCGACCTCGCGGCCCTGACCGGCCAGGTGAGCGGCCCGGTCACGGTCGGCGCGATCCCCACGGCGGTCCGGCACCTCGTCGCGCCGGCGGCCGCCGCGGTGGCCACGACCGCTCCGGGGGTACGGGTCCGCGTGCGCCAGCTCGAGCCCGGGCGCGAGGCGCTGCGGGCCGGCGAGCTCGACCTGTTCGTCGGCGAGGGCGACCCGGCCGACACCCACCGCGACCCGGCGGGGCTGCGGGCGGTCCGGCTGCTCGACGAGCCGTACCGCGTGGTCGTGCCCGCCGCCTGGGGCCCGGTCGCCGGCATCGAGGCGCTGCTGTCCCGGCCGTGGGTGGACGGCCCGCCCGGTTCCGCGATGCGGCGCGCGCTGGACCGGCTCGCCACCCGCCACGACGCGGTGCTCGACCGCCCGCACGAGTGCCTGGAGTTCCCGGCGGTGCTCGCGATCGTGGCGGCCGGCCTCGCCGCGGGCGTCGTACCGGCCCTGGCCCTCCCCGCCGACCAGGCCGCGGTGAGCGTGCTCCCCGCTCCCGGCGCCGGAGTCCGCCGCCTGGAACTGGTACACCGCCGCGGCCGCTACGAGCCAAGCCCCGCCGCCCGCCTGGTGTCCGACGCCCTCCACACCGCCGCCACCGCCACCGCCGCCGCCCTCGCGGTTGATCAGGGAGTTGGTGGGCGTGTCGGCGGGCGTGTCCACCCACGAGGTCCCTGATCAACGGGTGGGGCGGCGCTGAGGACGGCGTCGCTCACCGCGGCCTGGTGGCGGGCGCCGTCGTGGCCGGGCAGGAGCAGGTTGGTCAGGTAGACGAGCACGAGGCGCCGGGTCGGGTCGGCCCAGGCCAGGCAGCAGTTGCTGCCGTTGTGGCCGAACGTCAGCGGGCTGCTCAGCCGGCCCATCGGGCGGCTCGACGCCGGGTCGTCCGCGGGGCCGCCCAGCTGGAAGCCCTCCGACCAGCGCATCGCCAGCCGCAGGAAGCGGTCGACCTCACCCTCGCTGGATGGGCGGCGGGCGGTCTGGATGGTCTCCGGCGCGAGCACCCGCACCCCGTCGAGGGTGCCGCCGTCGAGCAGCATGCGGTAGAAGCGCGCCACGTCGCGGGCGGTGGCCGAGACACCGGCCGCGGGGACGACGGCCCGGCGGGTGGCGCGGCGGTTGACGTACGCGGCGCTGACCCGGGCGGCACCCATCCCGCGGACCGGTACCCGACGTGGCCACAGCCGGTCGGGGAGCCCGAGGTGGGTGTCGGTGAGCCGGAGCGGGTCGAGCAGCTCCCGCCGCAGCAGCACCTCCACCGGCGCGCCGCCCACCCGGCTAGCCACCTCGCCGAGCAGGAAGCCGTAGCTGAGCAGGTGGTACGCGGGCACCTCGCCGGGCGCGTACCGGGGGCGGGCGCGCTCCAGCGCGCGGACCGAGTGCCGCCAGTCGGTCATCGCGAGCGCGTCGCGGGCGACACTCCGGGCGACGGGCAGCCCCGCGCGGTGCTGGAGCACCTGCCGCACGGTGATGCCGCCCTTGCCCCGCTCGGCGAACTCCGGCCAGTACGCGGCCACCGGCTCGTCCGGCGACAGCGCGCCCCGCTCGGCGAGCCGGTGCACGAGCAGCGCCACGTACGGCTTGCTGGTGGAGAAGATCCAGAAGAGCGAGTCCGATGTGCAGCCGACCGCCTCGTCGATGACGACCCGCCCGTCCTGGATGACGCACAGCTGGGCGGCGGCACCCCACCGGCGGACGAGCTCCAGGGCAGCGTCCATCGCCGCCCACCGTACCGGTGGGGCCGTTGCCTCGGCGTGCGTTCAGGCCGCGACGGCGGGCTGGCGGACCGCCTTCAGGGCGGTGCTCCACGCCACGACCTGGTCGAGCATGGCGTCGAGCTGCTGCTCCTGGAAGGGCGAGGGGGTGAGCACCGTGAAGTTTTCGAAGTCGGTGAAGAGGCTCAGCGCCACCTGCGCCCGCACGTCGGCGATCTGCAGCTCGCCGACCACGAGGCGGAGGTGCTCGACGGCCCGGGCGCCGCCGACCGCGCCGTACGACACGAAGCCGGCGGCCTTGTTCGTCCACTCCTGGTACACGAAGTCGATCGCGTTCTTGAGGGCGCCGGAGGTCGAGTGGTTGTACTCCGGCGTGATGAAGACGTACCCGTCGTAGGAGTCGACCGCGCGCGCCCACTCGCGGGTGTGCGCGTTGGCGTACACGCCGCGCGAGGCGGGGATCTCCTCGTCCAGGTGGGGGAGGTTGAAGTCCTTGAGGTCGACCAGCTCGAACTCGGCGTCGGTGCGCTGGCTGGCGATGCCGTGCACCCAGCGGGCGACGGTCTCCGCCTTACGGCCGGGTCGGGTGCTGCCGATGATGATGCCGATCTTGGTCATGTGGGTCCGCCCCTCGGTGGCGTCGGGTTGACGTGTCACCCGGCACTCTACGCACACCTCGGTTGATGTATCAACCAGCCCGTAGGATTGGTCACGTGACCGGCACCGCCGAGTGGCTCGACGAGGGAGAGCAGCGCACCTGGCAGGCGTTCTACGACATGCAGGTGCTGCTCTGGCGTCGGCTCAGCCACCACCTCGCGCGGGAGACCGGCCTGTCCGAGCCCGACTTCGCGGTGCTGACCGCGCTGGCCGCCGCGCCGGGTGGGCGGATGCGGCCGTTCGAGCTGAGCGTGGTCACCGACTTCGAAAAGAGCCGCCTGCACCACCACCTGACCCGCATGGTCGAGCGCGGCCTCGTGACCCGGCAGCCCTGCCTCGACGCCCCGCGCGGCGCCGAGATCGTGCTCACCCCGGCCGGCCGGGACGCGATCGACGGCGCGGGGCCGCAGCGGGCCGAGCACGTGCGCCGCTGGCTGCTGGAGCAGCTCACCAAGGAGCAGCAGGACGCGCTCGCCGACATCGCTGAGGCGGTGCTGGGAAACCTGCGCGCCGCCGGCCGCCCCGGCAACCAGGACGACGAGAGCTGCGCGCCGCCGACCTGCTGAGGCGCGTGCCTAGGATCTGCGCATGGCCTTGGGACGCACGCACACGTACGAGGTGGCGGTCCGCTGGACCGGCAACCGCGGCACGGGCACCAGCGGATACCGCGACTACGGGCGCGACCACGACGTGGAGACCGACGGCCGGCCGGGGATCGAGGGCAGTTCCGACCCGGCGTTCCGCGGGGACAAGTCCCGGTGGAACCCGGAGCTGCTCCTGGTCGCCGCCCTCTCCGAGTGCCACCTGCTGTCCTACCTGCACCACTGCGCGGTCAGCGGCGTCGTCGTCACCGGGTACACGGACGCCGCGCTCGGCACGATGGAGCAGGAGGGCAACGGCGGGCGCTTCACCGAGGTCGTCCTCCGGCCCCGGATCACGGTCGCGTCGCCGGACATGGTCGAGGCCGCGGTACGGCTGCACGAGGACGCCCACCGCGACTGCTTCATAGCGAGCTCCGTCAACTTCCCGGTGCGGCACGAGCCCGACGTACAGGCGGAGGCGGTAACGTAGCCGCCCGTGCTGCTGGAGGCCATCGCGGAGATCGCCCGCCGCGACGTGACGCTGGCGCCCGGTGACCCGCACGCCGAGGCCCGCAACACCCACTGGCTCGACGCACCCTCGGTCGAGCGCGCGATCCTGACGGTTTCCGAGGTGGTGCGCGCCTTCCACGCCACGGTGGCCGCGCTCCGCGAGCGGGTGGACCGCCCCGCGATCTTCTACGTGTGGCACGACGACCGTGCCGGCCAGCTCCGCTGCGGCATCACGTCGCGCCGGCCGGCGGACCTCCCGTTCGGCGGCGAGTACCGGCTGACCGGCGACCTCGCCTCGATCGTGGCCGGCTACCTGCTCGGCGACCCCAAGGCGGCCGTACCGGCGGAGCTGGACCTCACCGTCGACGACCCCGCACCGCTTGACGACCCGCCACTGCCGGTCTGGACCCACGCCCTGTAGTCCCCGGGCGCGGTCCCGCTCACGCCCCGCACCGCCACCGCACCGGCCGGATCGCGCCCGCGGCGGACAGCGCGTTGCCGACCACCGCCAGGCCGCCGCCGTCGCCGCCGACGACCCACACCGCGCCGCCGCCGAGGATCATCCGGTCGCCCGTCGCCTTGTCGTGGCCGGTGACCTGCTTCACCCGACCGTCCACATCGGCCAGTAGTGGCGTCCGTCCCCACACGACGCTCCAGCCGTTCGCGGTCGTACCCACAAAGTCGCCCCGCACGCGGGACAGCACCCGTACCGTGCCGCCGTCGAGGCGCCAGCGGGCCAGCGCCACCGCGCCCTCGCGGTCGACGTACCCCAGGATCCAGCCGGCTTCGATGCTCACGGCCTGCGCGCGGGTCCAGCCGTCCGGCACGGCCAGCTCGCGGCCGCGCCCGTCCGGGCTCCACACGTAGCCGCGACCGGCGTCCGCCAACAGCAGCCGCCCGTCGGTGAGCCGGCCGATGACCGTGCCGTCGTCACCGATCCCGTCGACGTGCACCGGCCCCGGTGCGGCAAGGACCCGCGGCCGGTCGGGGGTCGCCGCCGGCCACACGACCGCGACGCCGGCGCCGGAGGCGTCGCGCGCGACGCCGGCCACGTCGCCCCGCTCGTTGATCCCCGCCGCGGAGGCCGAGTGGAGGCCGGCCGGCGTCGGCAGGTTGCGCAGCCGCCCGTCGCGGTACACCCAGGCGGCGCCCTCGTCGGTCGACCCGATCGAGCGGGTGTGGCCGGCGATGGTGCCCTCCGTGTTCACGCCGATCGGCATCAGGAAGGAGGCGGCGACGCCGGCCGTCCGGGGCACGCCGTCGTGCCACCACACGAGGTGGACGGTCCGGTCCTTCGGGAAGAAGCCGGTACCGACCATGTAGCGGCCGGTGCGGTCCGCGGCGGCGACGCCGACCTGTTCGTACCCGGCCGGAAGGGCCAGCTGGCCGGTCACGCGGCAGGCGGCCGGGACCGCCGACGCGGACAGCTCCGGCCCGCCCTTGTCGTATGTGGACAGTGACACCGCGGCCGCCGACGACGCCACGACCACGCTCAACGCGGCCGCGGCCGCCCTGCGCCGCACCCGCCGCCGGGCGGTGCGCCGTTCGATGACGTCCAGCTCCGGCTGGGGTACCAGCTCCATGACCTCGCTGGTGAACTGCTCCAGCTGTACGGAAGGCATGACGGTCTCCTCTACCGTTCGACGGCGCCGGTGACCGCGCGCTGCGCGTCGGCGTCCAGGTGGCTGCCCAGCAGGGCACGGCCGCGCGAGAGGCGGGCCTTCACGGTCCCCTCGGGGACGCCGAGCTCCTCGGCGACGGCGGCCACCGGCAGGTCGAGCAGGTGGTACAGCACGATCGCCTCGCGCATCGGGCGGGGCAGGCGCTGCAGCGCCCGGGCCAGGTCGACCCGCTCGCCGCTCAGCTCCGGCACGGTCTCGGCGGTGCGGGGGGACCTTGCCGAGCCGGACCAGCCGGTCGAAGATCTGCCGCCGGCGCCACCGCTGCCGGGCCACGTTCAGCGCGACCGTGCGCAGCCACGCCTGCGGATCGGTCAGCCCGAGAAACCGCGCCGGCCGGTCCAGCGCGCTCGCGTACGCCTCCTGCACGGCTTCCTGCGCCTCGGCGAAGTCGCCGGTCGCGGCGTACACCACGGCGACCAGGCGCCGGTAGTGCGCCCGGTACGCCTCGGCCACCGCCGCATTGGCCTCGTCGACCGCCACCGCGCCTCCTCCGTCTGCCCCGCGATGCCCTACACCCGTCACAGATGCACGGGCCGGTACGCGCGGTTGCGTCCGCGGCGGACGACTTTCCGGCGGCTACTCGGTGCGCAGGCCGTCCGGGCGCATGAGGCGCCACAGCGGGGGCAGGCTGAGCAGCGTCACCGCGGCCATCACGGCCACGGCGAGCGCGACCGACAGGCCCACCACCGACCAGCTGACCGAGATCGTCACGCTCACCATGCGAAGCAGCACCGCGCCGAGCGCCAGCCCGAACACGACGGCCAGGGCCAGGCCGAGCACCACCGGCACGACCGTCTGCCAGACCACCGACCAGGCGAGCGTGCCGCGGCGGGTGCCGACCGCGACAAGCATCGCCAGCAGGCGGCGGCGCTCGCGCAGGTGCTCCAGCACGCCGACGAGCAGGCTCGCGCCGACGAGCAGGAGAGTGACCACCGCGCCGATGTAGAGGCCGCGCCGGATGTTCGTGAAGCGGCGCGCCTCCTGGGTCTCGGACAGCGTGCCGACGTACGCGAACGGGCTGGCGGTCGCGGCCGCGTTGCGGACGTGCTCGATCGCGTCGGGGTCGTCGCGGTCGAGCCGCACGTACACGTTCGCCGTCAGCGTGCCGAGCCGGCCGGTGTCGAGCGCCGAGGGGGTGGCGAGCACGCCGCCGCGGACCCAGCCGGCCGGGTCCTCGCGCACCTCGACGCGGCGCGCGCCGGCCGGGACCGTCCACTCGCGATCGTCCGAACCGAACGACAGCCGGTCACCCGGTGCCACGTCGGCGTCGCTCACGAAGGCGTCGCCGTCCCGGCAACCGTCCACATAGGCCAGCTCCGCGAGGTCGGCGCAGTCTCCGATGTGGACTTCGACGATGCGGTCGGCCGCGCCGGCCGGGGTGGCGACGGCCTGGAGGGTGCCGCTCGCCGCCTCGATGCCGGGTGAGGCGGCCAGGCGCGCGATCGTGCCGGCGCCGTCGCCGGTCATCACCTGCACGAACGCCTGCGCGCGGCTGGTGTCCGCGCCGGTGTCCTGCCGGTACTCGTGCTGCACGCCGGCGAACAGCATCTGCAGGCCGATCGTGCCGGCGACCGCGACCGCGATGCCGTTGACAAGGCGGGCGGAGGTCGCGCTGTCGACCTGCAGCCGGCGGACGGCGAGCTGCCACGGGACGGCGCCGCCGCGCATCCCGCGTACCACCAGGTCGATCAGCCACGGCAGGAGGGTGACCGCGCCGATCAGCAGCAGCGTGGCGCCGGCCGCCACCTGGTACTGGTGGTCGCTGCCGGAGTCGCGGACGTTGCCGAGCAGCGGGTACAGCAGGGCGAGGCCGAGCAGCGGCAGGATCAGCCGCCACCACAGCCGGCGGCGGGCACCGGTGGCGCGGCGGGCCACGCCGAGCGGCTCGATCGCCACGCGGCGCAGCGCGATCATGCTGACCACGACCGCGAGGGTGGGCACGGCGAGCGTGATGACGAGCGCGGCGGTGAGGCCGGGCCGGACGTCAGCGGCGAACACGCTGAGGTCCCAGAGGGTGACCAGCGGGACGAGCTGGCGGCCGAGCGCGAAGAGCAGCCCGCCGACCGCCACGCCGAGCAGCGCGGCGGCGGCCGCCTCGCCGGCCGCGATCCGCCGGGTCATCCGCCGGTCGGCGCCGACCAGCCGGAACGCGGCCATCCGGCGGTCGCGGCGCTCGCCGCCGAAGCGCACGGCCGCGCCGAGGAAGACCGCGATGGGCAGCAGCAGCACCACAAAGATGATCACGACGAGCAGCATGAGCAGGGGACCGAAGGGCTCGCCCGGCACGTGGGAGCCGAACCCCGCCACGCGGCTCGCGCGCTCCTCGTCGAGCGTGTCGCTGCCCAGGTAGAAGGCGAGCTCGCGGGGGCCGGCCAGCCCGTCGTCGCCGATCGTGCCGGTCACGCGGGCGCCGCCCAGCCGGGGCGCGAACAGCGGCCCGTCCCCGGAGTCGAGGATGTCGCGCAGCGCGGGGGAGACCACCACCTCGCCGGCGCGGGGGAGCGCGGCGAGGCCGGGCGGCGCCGGCGCTCGCGGGCCCTCCGCCCGCACGATCCGCCCGTGCACCGGCACCCCGCGGAACTCGGTCTCCGCCGCGGTGATCAGCAGCGTGTCCGGGCCCGCCGGCCGCGGCGGCCCGCTGGCGGCATCCCGGGCGTCACCGCGCGCCTGCCGCGCGTCCAGCGCGCCCGGCACCGATGCGGCGAGCAGCAGCATGGCCACCCCGATCCCGACGCCGAGCGCGGTGAGCACGGCCCGGGTCCACCCGTCGCGGCCGCCGGCGAACGCCAGCCGCGCCCCCATCAGGAGGTCGCTGATCATGACGCCGTCCGGGCCATGTCGCGGGTGCGGCCGTCGCGGACCACGACCTCGCGATCGGAGTACGCCGCGACCCGCGCCTCGTGCGTCACCAACACCACCGCGGCGTGCGACTCGCGTGCGGCCGTGGTGAGCAGGCGCATGACCCGCTCGCCGTTGAACGAGTCGAGCGCCCCCGTCGGCTCGTCCGCGAAGATCACCTTGGGCGAGGTGACCAGCGCGCGAGCCACCGCGACCCGCTGCCCCTGCCCGCCGGAAACCTCGCCCGGCCGCTTGCCCGCCACGTCGCCGACCTCGAGGCGCTCCAGCCACTCGCCGGCCCGCCGCTCCGCCTCGCGCCGGCGCGTGCGCTCCAGCCGCAGCGGCAGCGCCACGTTTTCCAGGCAGGTCAGCTCCGGCACGAGCTGCCCGAACTGGAAGACGAACCCGAACTGCGCCCGCCGCAGCGCGCTGCGCTCGGCGTCGCCCATCAGCGAAACCTCGCGCCCGTCGAAGAAGACCCGGCCGGAGTCGGGGCGCACGATGCCGGCGATGCAGTGCAGCAGCGTCGACTTGCCCGAGCCGCTGGGGCCCATCACGGCGACCACCTCGCCCGCGTCGACCTCCAGCCAGGCGCCGTCGAGGGCGGACGTCGCGCCGAACGACTTGCGCAGGTCCTCCGCGACAAGCAGCGGCGCGCGTCCGCCGCCGAGGTCCGCGGCCTCACTCCCGGTCATGCCGACACCTCCCGGGCCAGGTCGTCGAGGCGCGCGGCGGTGAGCTCCAGCCAGCGCAGGTCGGCCTCGAGGTGGAAGAGTGCGTGGTCGCAGATCAGCTGCTCGGAGAGGTCGCCGCCGGCCTTGCGCCGGGTCAGCTCGCGCATCAGCCGCAGGTGCGCCGAGCGCTGGCTGTCGAGCAGGTCCGCCGCCTTGCGGCCGGTCATCAGCGAGAGCACGACCTTGGCGTACAGGGTGCTCTGCAGGTACGGCTCGGGCTTTTCCGGCTCGGACAGCCAGCGCGACACGTCGGTCACGCCGGCGTGGGTGATCGCGTACCGCTTGCGGTCCGGGCCGCCGCCCGGCTCCACGCCGTCGACCTCGACGAGGCCGTTTTTCAGGAGGCGGGACAGCGTGGCATACACCTGCCCGAAGTGCAGCGGGCGGCTGCGCCCGAACCGCTCGTCGTACTCCCGCTTCAGGTCATAACCGTGGCGGGGGCTGGACTCCAGCAACCCCAGGAAGGTCTGGCCGATCGACATGCCGAGGACTGTACACCATCGTGTATACGCACCATGTATAGACGGGGTGTAGTCAGGGTGAAGTCCGGTTCCTGACGCTCACGGGCACCAATCCGTCCGGGAGCGGCGGCGAACTATGGGTGCCTTGACTGGGAGGGTGACGGGGATGGACACGTGGCCGTTTGTGGGACGGGACGGGGAGCTGGCGGCGATCGAGGGTGCGTTCGCGGGGTCCGATGTGGACGCCGTGGTGGTCGCCGGGCCGGCCGGAGTGGGCAAGACCGCGCTGGCCCGCGAGGCGCTGCGACGCCTGCGCGGCACCGGGTGCCGGGCGGAGTGGGCCGCCGGCACCCGCGCGGCGGCGAGCATCCCGTTCGGCGCGGTGGCGCAGCTCGTACCGCCGGAGTGGCGCCCGGCCGGCGGGCCGCTCGGCGTGCTGCGCGCGGTGGCCGGCCACGTCGGCGGCTGGGGCGGCCGCCGCCGGGTGGCGCTCGGCGTCGACGACGCGCACCTGCTCGACGACTCCTCGGCGGCTCTCGTCGCGCACCTGGTGGCCGGGCGGCTGGCGTTCGCGGTGCTGACGCTGCGGACCGGCGAGCAGGTGCCGGACGCGGTCACCGCGCTCTGGAAGGAGGAGCGGGCCGAGCGGCTCGACCTCGCCGGGCTGCCCGCCGAGGACGTCGACCGGCTGCTCGACCGCGCGCTGCCCGGCCGGGTCGACGGCCTCACCCGCCGGCGCATGGCGGAGGCGGCCGCGGGCAACCCGCTCGCGCTGCGCGAGCTCGTCCACGGTGGACTGTCCGGCGGTGCCCTGCGCACCAGGTACGGTGTGTGGCGCCTCGACCCCGGCTTCCAGCCGCGCACCCGGGTCACCGAGCTCGTCGCGCAGCACCTCGTCGGCCTGGACCCGGCGACCCGGCTGGTCGTCGAGCTGGTCGCCGAGGGCGAGCCGGTGCCGCTGCCCGCGCTGGAACGCCTCGCCGACGCCGCCGCCGTCCGCGCCGCCGAGGACAGCGGCCTTGTCTTCGTGTGCCGCTCGGGCGCGCGGGTCGAGGCGCGGCTGGCCCACCCGCTGTACGGCGAGGTGCTCCGCGCCGGCCTCCCGCTGACCCGGGCCCGCATGGTCCGCCGCCGCCTCGCCGGCGCGCTGCTCGCCACGCCCATGCGCCGCCGCGGCGACGCGCTCCGCGCCGCGCAGTGGCAGGTCGACGGCGGCGAGGTGGTGCGGCCCGACGTGGTGCGGGTGGGCGCCCGCCAGGCAATCGGCTGGTCGGACCTCGCGCTCGCCGAGCGGCTGGCCCGGGCCGCCCGCGACGCCGAGCCGGGCACCGAGGCGGACGTGCTGCTCGCCGAGATCCTGGAGTACCGCGGAAAGAGCGCCGAGGCGATCGCGCTGCTGGCCGACGAGCCGCCGCCCGGTACCCCCGATCCGGTGATGTGGGCGGTGACCCGCGCCGAGACCCTCTACTGGGGACTGGGCAGCGCGGCCGCCGCGGAGCGGGTGCTGGCCGGGCGGGGAGACCTGGCCGACGGGACGCTCTCCTGGATCCTCATGTTCGACGGGCGGTGCGTCGAGGCCCTGGACGCCGCCGGCCGCGTGCTCGCCCAGCGGGAGGCGCACCCGCAGGGCGTCATCTGGGCGGCGGCCGGCGGCACCGCGGCGGCCGGCTTCCTCGGCCGGCTGGCGGAGTCGGCCGCGATCCGCGACCGCGGCCTGCCGGTGGCGTACGCGCACCAGGCGCCGATGCCGTGGGGCGTCTACGAGATCGAGATCGCCGACTGCCTCGCCAACCTCGCCGCCGGTGACCTGCTGCGCGCCGGTGCGGTCGCCGACCGGGGCTACCGGCAGGCGGTCGAGGCGGGCGTGCCGATGATGGTCAGCGGCTGGGCTCTGTTCGGCGGCCTCGTCGCCGCGGCGCGCGGGCACCTCGACGCGGCCGGCGCGCTGCTGCGCGAGGCGGTCACCGGCTTCGAGGAGAACGACACGTTCCGCTTCCGCCGCCACTGCGCCGCCGCGCTCGCCGCCGTCTGCGCGCTCGCCGGCGAACCGGACGAGGCCGCGACCTGGCTGTCCGAAGTGGACGGTGCGGGCACCGGACCCAACCGCGTCTTCCGGCCGTGGCTGGAGCTCTCGCGAGCCTGGGTGGCCATGTCCCGCGGCGCGCAGGCGGACGCGGTGGAAGCCGCGCGGCACGCCGCCGACCTGGCCGGCGAGGCTGGGCTGCCGTCCGTGGAGGCCGCCGCGCTCTACGACGTCGCGCGGCTGGGCGGCCGGGTGGACCGCAAGCGCCTGGACGCGCTCGCCGCGCGGCTGTCCACGCCGTTCGCGGAGGCGCTGGCGCTGGCCGGGCAGGGGCTCGCCCGCGCCGACGGCACGCCGCTGGCCCGCGCGGCGGACCTGTTCGAGGGCCTCGGCCAGGACCTGCTGGCCGCCGAGGCGGGCGCGGCCGCCGCCCGCCTGTTCCGCCGCGCGGGACGCCGGGGGCAGGCGCATCTGGTACGCGGCCGCTCGGCGGCACCCCGCGCCCGCTGCGCGACCGCCCGCACGCCGCTGCTGGTCAACGACGAGGTGGCCGAGCTGCTGACCGCCCGAGAGCGGGAGGTGGTGCTGATGGCCGCTCACCACAGCAGCCGGCACATCGCCGAGCGCCTGGGGCTGGAGGTCAAGACCGTGAACAACCACCTGGCCAGGGCGTACGCCAAGCTGGGCATCTCCAGCCGCGCCGAGGTGCGCGCCCTGCTCGGCCATTAGGCCTAGCCTCCTAGGACGCCGTATTGACGGTGGTGCTCGTTAATCTGGGCGGCATGTTGTTTCGGGGTATCTATCGGGCACTGCCGGCGGCCGCGGTCGCGACAGTGCTCGCGACGACCGCCGCCGCATCACCCGCGACCGCCGCACACCAGCAGCGCGATCCGGTGCGGTGGGCCGGTGGGTGGGGCACCTCACTCATCGCGCCGTTCCCGGACTTCTTCGGCGAGCCGAACTGGTCCGGCGGCTTCGACAACCACTCGGTGCGCCAGGTCGTGCGGGTCAGCCGCGGCGGCTCGACGGTCCGCATCCGGCTGTCCAATGTGTATGGTGATGGGCCCTTGCGGCTCACCGGTGCCACCATCGGCCGCGCGGCGGAGGGCGCGGCGGTGCGGGCCGGGTCGGTGCGGCCGCTGACGTTCCGCGGCCACCGCTCCACGGTGATCCCGGCCGGGCGGGAGGCCGCGTCGGACGCGGTGCGGCTGCGGGTCTCGCCGCTGGAGCGGCTGACGGTGACGCTCTACTTCGACGGGCCGACCGGGCCGGTCGCGTTCCACCCGCTCGCCCTCTCCACGGTGTACCGGGCCGGCGGCGACCACCGCTTCGACACCGACGGCGCCGCCTACGGCGAGACCTCGACCGCCTCCTACTTCCTGTCCGGCCTCGACATCAGCGGGCCGACGAAGGGGAGCGGGGGCACGGTGGTCGCGTTCGGCGACTCCATCACCGACGGTGCGATCACCACTCTTGACGCCGACAACCGGTACCCGGACGAGCTCGCCGAGCGGCTCGTGGCGGCGGGGCGGCCGACCGGCGTGGTCAACGCGGGCATCGGCGGCAACAAGGTGCTCACCGGCATGCCGGGCTTCGGCGCGGCGGCGGTGGAGCGGTTCCGGCGGGACGCGCTGGGCCAGCCCGGCGTGCGCACCGTGATCGTCCTCGAAGGCGTCAACGACATCGGCGCCGGCGAGGCTGCCGGTACCCCGGTCACCGCCGCGCAGCTGATCGCCGGCCACCAGGCGCTCATCCGGGCGGCACGCTGGCGCGGGGTGCGGATCATCGGGGCCACGGTCACGCCGACGAAGGGCTGCCCCTACCCGGGGTACGACACGGCGCGCGGCGAGAGCGTGCGGGACACGCTGAACCACTGGATCCGCACCAGCGGTGAGTACGACGCGGTGTTCGACTTCGACCGGGCGCTCGCCGACCCGGCCGACCCGGACCGGATGCGCGCGGAGTTCGACGCGGGCGACGGCCTCCACCCGAACGACGCGGGGATGCGCGCGCTGGCCGAGGCGGTCGACCTGCGCCAGCTGTAGCCTTGCCTGAGTCCGGAGCCCCTCGCGTACGGAGGATGCGGCGTGTTCAAGCCCTCACGGCGCTGGCTGGCCCTGCCGGCCGCGCTGGTCCTGGCCCTGCCGGTCACCGCGTGTGACTCGGCCGAGCAGGCCCCGGCGGGCAACCAGCCGGTCACGACCACCGCACCCCCGTCCGCGGCCGCGCCCGCCGACACCGGCCTCTACTTCTACCCGCCGGTGGAGGGGGCCACGTTGGAGTACACGCTGGGTGGCCTGGTCACCGGCACGAACTCGGTGACCGTCGACAGCGTCACCGACGGCGAGGGCGGGCGCACCGTCACCGTGACCGAAAAGGGGAGCGGGCCGGCCGCCGAGCGGACGTTCGTGACCCGGCGCGACGGCGGGTTGATCGTCGACGTCGGCGCGTTCGGCGCGTCGGCCGCCGGCCTCACCGTCAAGGGCAGCGGCGAAGACGTGGCGGTGCCGCCGGTCGCCGACCTGGACGCCGGCAAGAAGGGCACCGGCCGCACCTCGGTGGAGGTCAGCGGGCCGGGACTTGCCGGCGAGCACCAGGTGTCGTACACGGTGACCGGCACCGGCACGGAGTCGGTCACCGTGCCGGCCGGCACCACCGAGGCGTACGCGATCACGCTCGACCTGGACCTCGGCAAGGGATTCGCGGGCGTGACGACGGCGAGCGGGACGTTCTGGCTCAAGCCCGGCTTCGGGTTGGTCAAGCAGGAGGTCACGATCTCGGGCCTGACGCTGACCGCGGAGTTGGCGAAGTCCTCCGTCCCGCTCTGAGAGAGTGGTGACATGGCGAAGCCCGAGGTCATCGAGGTCGCCGGCCGTGAGGTGACGATCACCCACCCCGACAAGGTGGTGTTCGCGGCCGGCGGCCACACCAAGCTCGACCTGGTCCACTACTACCTCGCCGTGGCCGACGGCGCGCTGCGCGGCGTGCTCGGCCGGCCGATGGTGCTCAAGCGGTTCGTCAAGGGCATCGACGAGGAGGCGTTCTTCCAGAAGCGGGCGCCGACCAAGCGGCCCGACTGGATCGAGGTGGCCGAGCTCAAGTACGCCTCGGGCCGTTCCGCCGAGGAGGTCGTCGTCCGGGACGCCGCCGGCCTGGCCTGGGTCATCAACCTCGGGTGCATCGACCTCAACCCCCACCCCGTGCTGGCCGAAGACCTCGACCGCCCCGACGAGCTGCGCATCGACCTCGACCCGGTGCCGGGCGTGGAGTGGCGGCAGATCGTCGACGTGGCGATGGTGGTCAAGGAGGTCCTGTCCGACCACGGGCTGACCGGCTGGCCCAAGACGTCGGGTTCGCGCGGCTTCCACATCAACGCCCGCATCGAGCCGCGCTGGCTGTACCGGGATGTCCGCCTCGCCGCCGAGACCGTGGCCCGCGAGGTGGAAAACCGCGCGCCGGACCTGGCCACCAGCAAGTGGTGGAAGGAGGAGCGGCAGGGCGTCTTCGTCGACTTCAACCAGAACGCGAAGGACCGCACGGTCGCCTCGGCGTACTCGGTGCGCCCCGTGCCGGACGCGCGTGTCTCCACGCCGCTGGCCTGGGAGGAGGTGCCGGACTGCCGGCCGGAGCGGTTTACGCTGCCGGTGGTCCGCGAGCGGTTCGCGGCGGGCGGCGACCCGTGGCAGGGCATGGACACGGCGTACGGCAGGCTCGACGGCCTGCTCGACCTCGCCAAGCGGCTGGGACCGGCGGAAAAGCCGCCCAAGGGCACCGGCCGCCGCCAGTCCACGATGCCGCTGATCGAGATCGCGCGCGCCAAGACGAAGGACGAGGCCCTGGCGGGCCTGGAGCGGTGGAAGGCCCGCCACCGGTCCACAGTGGACAAGCTGGAGCCGGCGGACGTGCTGGTCGACGGGATGCGGGGCCGCAGCTCGCTGTGGTACCGGATCCGGGTCAACCTCCAGCACGTGCCGGAGGGGGAGCGGCCGGAGCAGGAGCCGCTGGAGGTCGACTACGACCCGTGGGAGGGCATGCGCCCGCCCGGCTCCGCCGAAGACTGACCGACCAGCGCGGTGAGGCGCCGGGCCCGCGCGAGCACGCCGGGAGCGTCGAGGGGCCGGTGCCGGGGCGGGCCCAGACAGCGGCACAGCTGGCGCAGGCCGAGCAGCACCGCGCTGCGGATGATGGACCGCCCGTGGCCGTCGGGCAGCGGCTCTACCCGGCCGTAGCCGCGCAGCAGGGCGGGCAGCAGGCTCGCCTCGTCGTACAGCAGGAAGTGGCCCAGGTCGAACGCGGGCTCGGCGCCCCGGATCTCGCCGAAGTCGATGAGGCCGCTGTAGCCGCCGCCGGCGCAGAAGATGTGGGTCGGGTCGAAGTCGCCGTGCGCGAGGACGGCGTGTGGCAAGGGCTGTCCCCGCTCCTCGTCGATCAGGGCCTCGATCGCGCGCAGCGTGCCGTCACTGAAAAGCGCGCCGAGCGGGCCGGGCCACGGTCGCGGCAGGAACTCCACGAGGTACGCGCCGTGGTCCGGGTGCTGCCCGGTGAGCGGCCAGCCGGGACCGCCTCGGTGGCGACGTCGGGCTTGCGCATCGCGGTACAGCCTAGGACCGCGGTCCGGCCAGGCTGGAGGTCGGTGGCGCGCCTCTTCGAATCTCCTATCTATCCGATAGAGTAAGTAGCATGGCTGAGCTTGTTGTTCTCGTCGGCAATCCGCGCCCCGCGTCGCGGACCCGCACCCTGGCCGAGGCCGCCGCCGACGCCCTCACCGCCCGCCTCGCGCCGCTGTCCGGGCGGGCCGTCCTGGAGCTGGCCGACCTGGTCGGCGTGACGTTCACCGCGGAGCCGGCGCGGGGGTCGGGGGCGGTCGAGGACCCGTTCGCGGTGGTGCGGGAGGCGCGGCTGCTCGTGGTCGCCACACCCGCGTACAAGGGCACCTACACCGGCCTGCTCAAGGTCTTCCTCGACCAGTTCGCCGCGGGCGCGCTGTCCGGTGCCGTGGCCGTGCCGGTCGCGGTGGCCGCGTCGCCGGCGCACCTGGGCTCGGTCTCCGCCGCCCTGGCCGACCTGCTCGGCGAGCTCGGTGCGCGGCTGCCGGTGCCGCCGTTCGCGGTGCTGGAGTCGGCGCTCGCGGCCAACGGTGGCGCGGGCGACCTGGCGGATGCCTGGGCGCAGGAGCACGCCGCCGCGGTCGCGGGCGCTCTCGGCGTCGCCGCGTCACTAGGCTGACCACTATGGACACCATCCAGCTGGCCGCGCAGGGCGGGCCCGAGGTGCTGACACCGACTGAGCTGCCGACGCCCGAGCCCGGCGACGGTCAGGTCCTGGTGCGCATCAGCGCGGTCGGCGTCAACTTCGTCGAGATCTACCAGCGCAGCGGCCTCTACCCGGTGCAGCTGCCGCTCGTGCCCGGCTCGGAGGGAGCCGGCGTGGTCGAGGCGGTCGGGCCGGGCGTCACCGAGCCCAAGATCGGCGATCGGGTGGTCTCCACCAACCTCGCCGGCGCCTACGCCCAGTTCGCGCTCGCGCCCGCGCATCGCGCCGTGCGGGTCCCGGACGGCGTGACCGACGAGCAGGCGGCGGCCGTGCTGCTGCAGGGCATGACCGCCCACTACCTGCTGTACGACAGCTACCCGGTCAAGGCCGGCGACACGGTGCTGGTGCACGCCGCCGCCGGGGCATGGGTCTGCTGCTCACCCAGCTCGCCACCAGCCTCGGCGCGCGGGTGATCGGCACCGTGTCCACGCCCGAGAAGGAGGAGCTCGCCCGCGCCGCCGGCGCCGCGGAGGTCATCGGGTACCGGGGTGTGGCCGAGCGGGTCCGCGAGCTGACCGGTGGCGCCGGCGTCGCCGCCGTGTACGACGGGGTGGGGCGGGACACCTTCGACGACAGCCTGGCCAGCCTCCGGGTGCGCGGGACGCTGGTCCTGTTCGGGTACGCGAGCGGCCCGCCCGCACCCTTCGACGTCAACCGCCTGCAGGCCGGCGGCTCCCTGTCGCTGACCCGGCCGTCGCTGATGCACTTCGTCGCCACGGAGGAGGAGCTGCGCCGCCGCGCCGGCGACGTGCTGCGATGGGTCGCCGACGGCACCCTGAAGGTGACCGTCGGCGCACGCTACCCGCTCGCCGAGGCGGCGCGGGCCCACGCCGACCTCGAGTCCCGGCGCACCACCGGAAAGCTGCTGCTCATACCATGACCGCCTCCCGCTCCTCCTGCGTGCGGGGAGCGCGGCGGCGCAGCCCGACCGCCATGACGGCCGCGCCGGCCAGTGCGGCCACGACCGGCACGACCAGGGCCGCGCGGTACCCGTCGAGCTCCCGGCCGGGCTCGGTGACCGCCACGTTGACGGCCGTGACCAGGGCGAGGCCGAGCGCGCTGCCGAACTGGAAGGACGAGTTCAGCAGCCCGCCGGCCACGCCCTGCTCCGCCTCCGCGACCCCGTCGGTGGCGGCGATCGTCAGCGGACCGTAGGCCAGCGCGAACGCCAGGCCGGTCAGGATCAGGGTCGGGAGCATCATCGGGTACGTCCAGTCGGTGCCCAGCGGCAGGAAGAGCGCGTACGCCACGGCCGCCAGCAGGAAGCCTCCGAAGATCACGCGCACGTTGCCCCACCGCTCGACCAGCCGCGGCGTGAGCGTGGGTGCGAGCACCGAGTCGATGCCGACGAGCATCAGCGCGAGGCCGGTCTCCACTGTGGACCACTCGCGCAGCTCCTGCAGGTACAGCACGGTGACGAACTGGAACCCGAAGAACGATCCGGTCAGCGCCATCGCACCCAGGTTGGCGCGCACCAGCGGGGCGGAGCGCAGCAGGCCGAGGCGGACCAGAGGCGCCGCGGAGCGCCGTTCGATCGCCACGAACGCGAGCAGCAGCGCCGCGCTCGCGCCCAGCGTGGTGGCCGTCCAGCCGAGGTGCACGTCCGGCGCGCGCACGACGGTGAGTACCACCAGCAGCATCGCGGCGGTGATGGTGACGGCGCCGGCGAGGTCGAAGCCCTCGCGCCGGTCCCCGCGGGTGGCGGCGACGCGGGGGATGAGGCGCACACCGGCGACGAGGATCGCGGTGGCCAGGATCACCGGCGCGAAGAACACCCACCGCCAGCTCGCCGCCGTCAGCAGCCCGCCGACGAACATGCCGAGCGAGAAGCCGCCGGCCGCGGTGCCCGCGTACACGAGGAGGGCCTTGTTTCGCATGGGCCCCTCCGCGAATGTCGTCGTGATGATCGAGAGGCCGGCCGGCGTCATGAACGCGGCCGCGACCCCGGTCACGAACCGGGCGGTGATCAGCACCCACCCTTCCTGCGCCAGCCCGCCCAGGCCGGAGAAGAGGATGAACACGCCGAGGCAGACGAGGAAGACCCTCCGGCGCCCCAGAGGTCCGCCGCGCGGCCGCCGAGGAGCATGAAGCCGCCGTACCCCAGGACGTAGGCGCTGACCACCCAGGAGAGCGCGCCGGTGGACATGCCCAGGTCGGCGCGGATGGACGGGAGGGCGACGCCGAGCATCGAGACGTCGATGCCCTCCAGGAAGATGGCGCCGCAGAGGACGAAGAGGACCGCCCAGGCCCGTCTTGTCGGTTGTGTCGTCACGTGTCCCGCTCCCAGTTACTCGAATGCTTGTCGGTTCCCTCTTGTAACCATGAGAATCCTGCGGCAACATCAGGAGTCGTGGAAGAAGGCACTTTGAAGTCACTCAGTCGCTGCGAGGTCACCGACGACGCCGGCGACTCCGACCCCTTCCAGTGGGACACCCGGGAGGACTGCGAGGTCCGCCAGATCCTCGACCGGGTGGCCGACAAGTGGTCGCTGCTGGTGATCGCGCTGCTGGAGCGGCGCACGCTGCGCTTCACGGAGCTGCGCCACAAGATCGACGGGATCAGCCAGCGCATGCTGACCGTCACGCTGCGCCAGCTCGAGCGCGACGGCCTCGTCGAGCGCACGGTCTACCCGGTGGTGCCCCCCAAGGTGGAGTACGCGCTGACCGACCTCGGCTGCACGCTGCACGAGACCATCAAGTCGCTGGTCACCTGGACCGAGGAGCACCAGGAGGAGATCGCCGCGGCCCGCGTTGCGTACGACCGCCGCGCCGCCGACCAGTAGCTAGCCGGCCGCGCTCTGGCCGCCCGGCTGGCGTTCGCCGTTGACCGTCAGCGTGTACGGGGCGTACTGGCCGATCCGCTCCGTCGGCTCGTCGTACGCGACGACCGCGACCACCCGCGGAAACGGCCGCAGCGCCGCGAGCCGCGCCGGGTCCAGGTCGACCGAGTGACGGCCGTCGATCTCCAGCTGCACCGCCATCTCGCGCTCGCCGTCGAGGCCGATCAGGCGCAGGTTCCAGTTGTGCACGGCGGTCGCCCGCACCTCGGTCGGCGAGTCGAAGCCGGCCACGCTCGCGCCGTCACTGACCAACGCGCCGCCGAGCCGCACGTCGTCGATGCGCAGGCCGCCCTCGTCGACGGCGCCGTCGCTGACGTAGCGGAAGCCGAGCAGCACCGTGCGGCCGGCGTACCGGGAAAGGTCGAACGTGTGCGGCACGAAGCCGCCGGTCGTCCCGGTCAAGGCCGGCCCCAGCGGACCCTCGACGGTCTTGTCCCCGGCCACCGGCGTGTACGTCTTCCCGCCGTCGGTGGAGACCGTCACGTACCCGTGGTCGAAGCCCTTCTCGGCGCCGTACTTGGCCAGCAGCCGCAGTGTCGCCCCGGGGGCCGGCACCTTCACCCGGGTGACCGCGGCGCTGTCGAGGCTGTCGCCGTCGCCCGACCACAGCACCGCGTCGCCCGGCCGGTCCGGGGCATCGCCGACGACGCTCCAGGTGAGGGGGAGCGGCGGGAGCGTGCGGGCGCCCTCGAAGCGCACCGAGCGCAGGTCGCGGCCGGGCACGGTGAGGGGCACGTAGTCGGCGCCGTTCGGCGCGGCGCCGGGCGTGGCGTTGATCGCCGGGTTGGCGGTGTTGACGGTCGAGCGGAGGCCGCGGGTGGTGACGCGGCTCTTCGCGACGCCGAGCACCCGCCACCGCGGCACGAGCCGGTCGAGCAGCACCATCGACTGGTAATCGTGCACGACCTCGTACAGGTCGCGTACGCCCTCGGCCTTCAGCGCCGCCGCCACGCTCGCCAGCCCCTGGCGCTCGCCGTCGCGGTGCAGCCGCGAGATGAAGCCGGTGCCGTAGCGGTCGTGGAGGAAGAGCATGAAGGAGTACGCGTTGCCGTAGTCGGCGAGCGTCGCGTTCGGGTTCGGGCTCTCGTCCCAGAGGGTGAGGGAGTTCTCCGGGCCGCCGCAGTCGCGGGGGTTGGTGTTGAAGTCGGTGCGGACCGTGCCGAAGCCCTGGAAGCAGAAGATGTGGCCGTCGGCGCCGCGCTGGGCGACGGTGGCGCGCGCGTCCGCGTACCCGGTGAGCGTCTGCGCGAAGTCGGAGAGGCCCTCGTTGACCCACGTGCTCTCGACCGCGTCGGTGTAGTGCTGCAGCAGGTGCTGCCACTCGTGCGCGAACGTGCCCTCGTACAGGTGGGGGCGGGCCGGCCGGCTGGTGCACAGGTCGCCGGTCGGCGCGCTCGGCGGGTTGGCACCGGTGCGGTGTGCCCAGTCGAACGCGTCGATCGTCATCACGTTGCGGTCGAAGAGGTCGTTGAGCTGCGCGGAGAAGAAGCCGGCGACGTATGTGGGCGCGGCCGGGAAGTCGTAGAAGTTGGCGTCGCGCACGTTGTCGACGAGCGTGACGGTGCGGTCGCCGGCGCCGGTGTAGACGCCGCCGTCACCGCTGGCGTCGGGGCCGAGGCGGGGCGCGGTGCCGTCGCGGTCCGGCGGCGTGCTGAAGGCGGCGGTCTCCTTCGGGTACATGTTCGTGTCGAACCGCGCGACCAGGTCGGCCACCTGAGCGCCGGTGACCTCGGTGCTGCCCGGCACGCGGGCGCGGCAGTCGCCGTCCGGGAAGGCGAGGTCGTCGGCGACCCACACCTCGATGTGCCGGCCGACGCCGCGCAGCGTGTAGTCCTTGCGGTAGATCTTGCCCTCGACGTCGTCGATGCCCAGCCACTGCCGCCGGGTGCCGACCGGTGGCGTGTCCGCGGCGGGCCTCGTGCCGGAGCGGGCCCGGGCCTTGGCGTCGTAGCGGCCGGGGGTGCGCACCGGCCGGCCGTCGAGCGTGAAGTCCTCGCGGGTCAGCTCCCGGACGTCGCTGCCCGCCGGCACCCCGGGGCTCGCCTCAGGACGCGCCGGCCCGGCCGCCGCGGGAAGGACCGACAGCGGTACGAGCACGGCGATGGCGGCGGCTGCGACCAGGCGGCGGCGGGCCATGGATCCCCCTTTGAAGACCGGACGAGTGGATCGTCACGGTGGGAGATCTTATTTCAGCGTATGTCCGATATGGTCTAACCGGGTTGTTTGGCGCAGATAAAGCGTGGTTCTGCCTGGTACGTCCAGCTGAACTTCTCCCGCTTCGTCTCCTTGCCGTCCTTGCGGAAGATCCGCCACGCGTCCTGGCTGAAGCCGGGCAGGCCGCTCGTCTCGATGCAGTCGGGGCCGGGCTCCAGGTACTTGGTCTGCGGCTGGGTGATGTTGCGCCGCGGCCCCCACTCGGTCTTGACGCTCTCGTAGATCTTCGTGCTCCAGATCGACACGGTGATCGTGCTCGACGTGTACGACGTGTCGATCAACACCCCGTACGGCGTGTTGTTGCGGAAGCGGAAATCCAGGTGCGGCGGGTAGATCGTCGACTCGATGACCGCGGGGTAGCGGCTGAAGTAGTACGAGTGCGGCTTGTGCTCCACGTCTTCGAGGCCCGCGTAGTACGTCGCGTTGAACAGCGTGGTCACGAACTGCGACACCCCGCCGCCCGCGCCCGGCACGAGCTTGCCGCCCACGATCGTCGGCGCGTCCTTGTACCCCTGCGGGTAGCTGCGCTCGCCCGTGTGCGTGTTCAGCGAGAACGTGGCGCCCGGCATCACGAACGCGCCCTTGGTCTCCTTGGAGACCAGCACGATGTTTTGGCTGCGGGGCGAGGAGAGGCCGCCGGGAAACTTCGTGGTGAAGGTCGAGACCTTCTCCTTGACCCCGAGCTTGGCGACGGCCTCCTCGGTGACCTTCGGCTTCGCGGTGGTCATCGTGCCGGCGACGGTACGGCCGTCGGCCTTGGGCAGCACGGACAGCAGATCCTTGCTCAGCGCGGCGGTGTCGAGTCGGTGGCCGTCGACGCCCGGCACGACCGCGGGCTTTCCCGCCTTGAGCGCGATGGTCGCGTCCTTGGCGGCGACCTCGACCTTGGCGAGCGGGCCGGCGAGCGCGGCGCGCAGCTTCTTCTCGTCGACCCTCGGGTTGATCTTGCCGCTCTTGTCGGCGGTGAGCACCAGGCTCTTCGCGATCGCGCTCGCCGGGATCGTGACCGCGCCGCGCTCGGTCGTCACCGTGACCGGGCCCGCGACCGCCGGCCGGGCCAGGTCGGCGACGAGCTTGTCGACCTCTTCGGACGTGGTCACGGGGTGCACCTCGACCAGCGGCACCGCCACCGGGTGGATGCCGAACCAGCCCTCGCGCAGCGCCTGCGCCGACTTTTCCGCGTCGAGGCCCTTGCCGGGCTTGGGGTAGGTCGCCTTCGGCGTGGTGCCGGAGAACGTGACGGCCGGCATCTTCATCGCCTGCGCGTCCTTGCCGAGCGCGCCGCGCAGCACCTCGTCGGCCTTGGCCGCGTCGACGGCGACGACCGGCGCCACCTCGCGCGAGCCGAAGAGCCGGCTGAACGGCCCGCCACCGCTGTCCGCCGCCGCGGCAACCGTCGCGTCGACGTCGACCGTGAGGCCCACGTCGGCCGGCTTGACCTCCACGACCCGCTCGCCCAGGCGCACCGGCAGCGGCGCCTCCAGGCGGTCGGACTTGCCGGCGAGGCCGGCGCGGAGGGCGGAGGCGGCGTCGGCCTTGCTCTTCGCGCCCAGCTCGATGCCGAGCACGGTCGTGCCGCGGGGCACCTCGCCCGCGTACCCGTAAGCGGCCGAACCGCCGACGGCGACCAGGACGGCGGCGGTGATCCCGCCCGCGAGGAAGATCCGCTTCCGGCTCCGGGCCGGTGCCTGCGGCGGGCCGAGCGGGTCGGCCCCGCCCGGCGCGGCCGGACCGCCGAACCGGGCGAACTGCACGGTCGGCGCCTCGTCGGCGAACTGTCTCGGTGGCTGGGTCACGCCGGCAGATGGTACGCGACCCGCGCCCCGCACGGGGCGACGTGCATCGATGGAGTACGGGCGGTGAGCGGCGGGTCACACCACGAAACCCGCGGGAGAGTGTCGTCGGGGGTGTTACGGTCCGCGGCATGGTCATCCGTGTGCCGTTCACCGGCGGTGAGAAGGAAAGCCTCCAGGCGAGCCTCGACCGCCACCGCGAGGTCGTGCTGTGGAAGCTGGAGGGCCTCGACGACGAGCGGCTGCGGCGCCCGCTGACACCGTCGGGCACCAACCTGCTCGGCCTCGTCAAGCACCTCGCGGCGAACGAGTACGCGTGGTTCTGCGAGACCTTCGGGCGCGAGACCGAGCCGCTGCCGTTCGACGACGCCGACCCCGAGGCCGACCTGCGGATCGAGCCGGGGGAGACCACCGCCGACGTGCTGGCCTTCTACGCCCGCGCCCGGGCCGCGGCCGACAAGGTGATCGCCGAGGTCGAGCTGGAGGACACCGGCACGGCGTGGTTCGGCGAGGCGGTAACGATGCGGTGGGCTTTGCTCCACATGGTCGAGGAGACCGCCCGCCACGCCGGCCACATGGACATCGTCCGCGAGTTGCTGGACGGCGCTACCGGCGACCACCGCGACTAGCCGCTGCTCCAACGGGCGCGCCACAGCCGTTGCCGGGCCTGGCACAACCCGGCACGGGACTCTCGAAAGGGCCTGGTGCGGTGGCCACCACGGTCCACATCCCCGGTCACCGCACCGAGACCGTTGCCCCTGCGTGGCCTCGCTGCGCTGACCGCCCTCGCACACCTCGTCACCTCTCGATGCGAGCCGCCCAGGCGTGATCATGGCCTCAGCTGCGTCGGCCATGGCCTGCGCGGCAGTTTGGGTGATTTGTTCTTGCTTAACCATGATCACATGTGAGGACTCGGTCGGCCTGGTGAGCTTGTCGGCCTACCGGCGGCCCGGACCGGACCACCTGCGCTGCCGGGCTCGCGGGGACAGACCCAGCCGTGGACCGCGTGCCACTTCCTTGATCGAGGCCGTTGCGTCGAGATCGTGGTCGTTAGCTGCCCCTGGAGGGGCAGTGGCCGTCCACGATCTCTTCGATTCCCTCCTGCGCCGCCGCTGATCAAGGAATCTGCTGGGGTGCTGCGCGCGCCGCGTCCCGCGCTGAGCCAGGCCGAAGCCCCCAGGGGCGACGGCGAAGGACGAGTGGCGAGACCGTGCAACGGAGCGCATCACTCCTCAGCGCTCGCGGGGACAGACCGAGTCGTGGTGCTGGTCTAGATCTTGTTCATGCTGGCCCCGGGGCGGTAACCGTTCGGGAGATCTTCGACGGCGCCTTGGCCGTGCCCAGCCCGGGGTGCGACCTGCCGCGCCGTGAACGGGCCCACCGACCTCGACACCGACGGCATCGGGGTTACCGCAGCCGGCAACCGCACCTCGCTCCGCGGGCGCCTACACCCGCGCACGGACCGGGCGCACCCCCGTATCTCACTCGCGAAAGCAGGCACCCCGCCGCTCGGTGGCGCGAGCAAGGCCGGCGACGCGTGGGGTCTTGTCGCGCGGGGCTGGCAGTGGAGGCCGGGGGTCTCGGCGAGCGCCAAGCTCGCCGCCGGTCGGAGCGGTGCCCGCGGGAGCGAACGGTCCGCAGCTGGCACGGACCGGGGCAAAATACCCGCAAAGGAACGCGGCCCGGCGCCGACCCCGCGGCCTCACCCCGGCGCGGGACGATAGTTTTGCGCGATGGCTGATCTCGGACCCGGCGGCCACGCCCACTCGCACACGCACGGCGGCGACCGGCCGCACCACCAGCGGGCGGGGCGGACGGCGCTGATCGTGCTCGCCGTCGCGGCGGCGGCGACTGTCGCGGCGATGGCGTTGCTGTGGCCGCGTGGTGACGTGGGCGGCGACCAGGCGGCGGGGGAGGCGCAGGTCACGGGCGACGTGGTCGCGGTCGCCATCACGCCCTGCCCGGAGCTGCCCGACAGCCCGCAGGTCGTGCCGCGCGGAGGGCCGCAGGAGTGTGGCACCGTCACGATCAAGCTCACGTCCGGGCCCGACAAGGGGCAGCAGATCGAGACGGACAAGCCGCGCGGCCCGGGCTCGCCGGAGGTGGGTGAGGGTGACCATCTCACGCTGATCCACACCGAGGGTACGGCCAGTGGCGTGGCTTACCAGATCCTTGACCACCAGCGCGGCAATGGGCTGTGGGTGCTGGTGGTGGCGTTCGCGCTGGCGGTCGTCGCGTTTGGGCGGCTGCGCGGGCTGGCGGCGTTGGGTGGGTTGGCGATCACGTTCGGGGTGCTGCTGTTCTTTATCGTGCCGGCGATCCTGGACGGGCGTTCGCCGCTGCTTGTCGCCGTCGTCGGCTCGACGGCGATCATGCTGTCGGTGCTGTACCTGACGCACGGTTTCACGGTGCCGACGACGGTGGCGGTGCTCGGCACGCTCGCCAGCCTCACGCTCACCGGCCTGCTCGCGGCCGCCGCCACCGCCGCGCTGCACCTGACCGGGGTGGGCACGGAGGAGACGAACTTCCTGACGATCGCGTACTCCGACGTCAACATGCAGGGGCTGCTGCTGGCCGGCATCCTGATCGGTTCGCTGGGCGTGCTCGACGACGTGGCGGTCACCCAGGCGGTCACGGTCAGCGAACTGGCCCACGCCAACCCGGCGCTGTCGGCGACCCGCCTCTACCGCGCGGCGGCCCGCGTCGGGCGGGCGCACATCACGTCGGTCATCAACACGCTGGTGCTGGCGTACGCGGGCGCCTCGCTGCCGCTGCTGATCCTGCTCGCCGCCGGCAACGCGCGCCTCGGCGAGTCGCTCACGTCGCAGATGCTCTCCCAGGAGATCGTGCGCAGCGTGGTCGGCACGATGGGCCTGATCGCGGCGGTGCCGATCACGACAGCGCTCGCCGCCTTCGCCGCGACCCGCAAGCCCAAGTCCAAGCCGGCCGCGCCGGCCGCCGCACCCACGCCGCCCGCGCCGCGCCGGCGGCGTGGCATCGACGTCACCAGCGACGACTGGCTACCCGGCGCGGCCGACGACGTCGGCCACCTCCGTCCGGGACGACACGCCCAGTTTCCGGAGGATGTTGGAGACGTGCACGGCGGCGGTCTTCGGTGAGATGTACAGCCGGCGGGCCAGCTCGCTGTTGGTCAGCCCGTCGCTGATCAGCAGTGCCACCTCGCGCTCGCGCGGGGTCAGCGCCGCCGGCCCGGTGACCGCCGCGGGCGCGTCGGCCGGTGCCAGGCCGAGCATCGCCCGCGCCTGCTCCAGCTGGGCCACCCGCCACCCGCCCCACCCGGCGAGCACCCCCGCGGCCGCGTCGACCTGTGCGGTGGCCTCGTCGCGGCGGTCGGCGGCGAGCAGGCAGCGGGCGGCGCCGAGCCGCACCGTGCCGCGGGTCGGCGGCGGGAGGATGTCGGCGTCCACGATGGACAGGTACGCGGGGAGGGCCTCGGCGTGCCGCCCCCGCGCCTCGGCGAGCTGCGCGTCGACGAGCGTGCGGTAGGCGTCCCAGCTGCTGTCGTCGATCAGGCCGGCGGCCATCTGGTCGAGCCGTTCGAGCGGGAGGCCCAGCTCCAGCCCGGCGGAGATCAGGTCGTGCGCCATCGAGCCGCTGCGCCATCCCTGCTCGGCCGTCTCGGTCAGCAGCAGGTCCAAAGTGGACTCGGCGGTGGCGCGGTCGCCGCGGCGGCAGGCCAGATGGAACCTGAGGCCCAGCATCGAGGTGCGCGGCACGCCGGGCACGGCGGCGAGCTCGGCGACGACCCGGTCGACGTTGTCCAGCTCGCCGGCCTCCAGGTACAGCCCGGCCAGGAAGACGCCGTGGTAGTCGGCCCACCGGCCGCGCCGCAGGAAGCCTCGGTCCTGCTCCCGCCCCTCCTCCAGCGCCTCGATGCCGGCCTTGAGGTCGCCGGCGCGCATGGCGAGGCGGGCCCGCCCCTGGAAGTAGCCGGCGACGGCCAGCGACTCGAAACCGGCCCGCTCGGCGTCGGTGCGCATCCGCTCCAGCACCTCGGCGAACTCGGCCGGCGACTCGGGCGGCTCGCCCTGCACGAGGTTGCTCAGCGCGCGGGCGGCAAGCACCCACTCGCCGGCCTTCTCCGCCTCGTCGACGAGGCCGGAGAGGATCGCCCGCCCTCGGCCGCGCGGGCCGGCACCTCGACGAGCGCCGAGCCCTTTTCCACCAGCGCGGCGAGGCGCACCTGCGGCAGGTCGAACTCGTCGGCGAGCGCCATCGCCCGCTCGGTCCAGCGCAGCGTGGCCGGCAGGTCGTCGCGGAGCATCGAGGACTGCGCGACCGCGGTCATCGCGCGGGCCTGGTCGGCGCCGGGCGGCAGCTCTTCGATCAGCGCCTCGATGCCGCGCGTCAGGTCGGCCATCTCGTCCCACTCGCGCGACTCCCACGCGAGGCGGACCAGCAGGTAGTGCGACTCGGCGCGGTCGGTGGTGGTGGGGGCGCCGTCGCGCCAGCGCCGCCCGTACCGCACGGCGTCGTCGAGCAGCCCGGCCAGCCAAGCCGCGCGGGCGGCGGCGGACAGCAGCTCCGGGTCGTCCGGCACCTCCTCCAGGCCCATCTCGGCGAGCTGGAGGGCCTGGTAGGCGGAGCCGATCGACAGGTACAGCGCGGTGCCGCGGCGGGTGGCGGCCACCATGTCGTCGTACCGCCCGGCGCCGCGCGCGTGGTGGGCCACCATGGCCGGGTCGGACGAGCCGCCGTGCAGGAGCACGTCGAGCGCGGCCTCGTGCAGCCGGCGGCGCTGGCGGCCGAGCATCTGGTCGGCGATCGCCTCGCGGAACAGCGCGTGCCGGAACGCGAACTCGTCTTCGCCGGACTCCACGAGCACACCGCGCGTGACGAGGTCGCGCAGCACGCGGATCAGCTCGTCCTCGCTGGCGCCGGTGACGCCGGCGAGCAGGTCGAACGGGATCCGGTGGCCGAGCACCGCGGCCGCCTCCACCACGCGGTGGCTGACCGGGTCGAGGTCGTCGGTCTGGCGGCGCAGCAGGTCGGCGAGGCTCCACGGCAGCGGCTGGTCGACGAGGTCGTCGAGCTGGCAGCCGGGCATGCTGCGCAGCAGCTCCTCCAGGAAGAACGGGTTGCCGCCGGTGCGGTGGTGCAGCGCGGTGGCCGCGCGCATGGGCACGGGGCCGCCGGTCGCGGCAGCCAGCATCGCCGCCGTCTGCGAGGTGCTGAGCCGGTCGAGCCGCACGTGCGTGACCGTGTGCCGCCGCTCCAGGCGGGCGAGGAGGCCGGCCACCGGCTGGCGGCGGGTCACTTCGTCCGGCCGGTACGTGCCGACGAGCAGGCGCGGCCCGCGCTGGTCGGCGATCCGCTCGAACAGGGCGGCGCTCTCCGAGTCGGCCCAGTGCAGATCCTCGAACACGATCACGGCGGGCGCGTCGCCGACCAGGTCGGCGAGGATCGCGAGGCCGGTGTGCAGCCGCTCGACCGGGCTGCGCTTGGGGTCGGCGAGCGCGGCGAGATGCTCATCGTCGACCTCGGCCCGCCCGTCGATCGCGTCCAGCAGCACCTCGTAAGGCCGCGACAGCGAGCCGGGCTCCGCCTGCCCGACCAGGACCACCGTCTCGGGCGGCAACGCGTCGAGCAACTCCTGCACCAGCCGCGTCTTGCCGATGCCGGGCTCGCCCGCGACGACAGCCACCGCCGGCACGCGCGCCGACGCGAGCTGCGCCAGTCGACGCAGCTCGCGTTCGCGCCCGATCATCACCGGGCTGGCACTGCCACGGACGGCTCGCACGAGGCCAGCGTACCGGCGGGTTGGCCGCGCACGGGCGCCGCTTTCGGCCCGCGTCGCGCACGCCACGACCGCCGCGCGGTGGCCAGCAGACGCTCACGGTCAGCTTCGGCGACGAGCTCGCGGTGGCGGTCGTTCGCCATGGCCAGACCGAGATCCGGGTGCATCAACATTGTTCTCTCCCTTGTGGTTTCCCCTGCGATGTGTCCATCGTCGGCCGGCAGGTGGGTCCGCCACATCGGGAGCGCTTTCGTATCTTGGCCGCTCAGAGGGGCTTAGGCGGCGCCGGTGAGGGGCGTAAGGAGCCACTAGGTATACCTAGATCGCGACCCTTGGGTGCGGTCCGCCAGGGGGTCGGTGTAGGCACTGTGGCTGTGGTCGTCGATACGGTGTGGGTAGCTGTCGCCGAGCCGGGGCTGCCGGTCCGGGCCGCGGCTGGTGATCGCGGACGACGCGGTGTGCGCCGCGGTGACCGATGTGGGCGGCTGGACCGGTCGGTCACACCTGCCGGGCCGTGGGCGCGGTCACACAACAGGCCCGATGCAGCCGGCCGCGGGGAGCAACGGACCGGGGGCGGACAAGGTGCGGGCCCGGACGGCGTCCACCGCGACGCCGTCCGGGCCCGACAGATGGGCTAGCTGGTCACGCCGAGCACGACGCGGCTCTGCGTGTCCTCCGTGCCGGTGAAGCCCTCACCGGGGTTGAACTCGTCCTCGCCGAAGTCCACGTCGATGTCGTCACCGGTACCGCCGATGTTGTCCGGACCCACCGCGAACATGACCGGGAAGTTGCCGCCCTGGTCCATGAGGTTCGGGACGTCGTTGAACTGGTCGACGTGCCAGTCGCCGAAGAAGTGCCCCGCCTCGTGCGCGATCACGTTGCCGAGCGCGCGCCCGACGAAGGCCACCTTGTCGCTGGCCGGCGTGATGTACGTGTTCAGCGAGGCGTCGTCGCCGGCCGGGTCGCTCAGCACGTCGAGCAGGACCAGCGCGCTCTCCTCGGTCTCGAAGTTGCCGGGGTCGATGGTCTGCGCGACGCCGATCGTGGGGATGCCGGACTCGTCGATCGTGCCGCCGACGACGATGCGGCTCACGTTCGTCTGGCCGAACGTGTCGCGGTGGTCGCGGCTGTTCTTGATCTGGATCCGGAAGCGCCCGTTGAGGCCGCTGGCCACAAGGTCCGTCTTGAGGTTCTCCTCGACGGTGGCGAGCACGGCGTCGATCACCGCGTCCTCGTCGGCGCGGGTCAGGCCCCACCGGCCGAGGAACGCGCTGAACGGGCTCAGCGTCCGCACGCCCGGACCGCCGAAGATGGCGGTGTTGAGCCGCGCGCCGTCGAAGTCCAGGAAGAGCGTCTGCACCGGGGGTGCCTCGCTCTCCAGCGCCGGCCGGTACGCCTCGACGGTGATGTCGTACGAGCCGCCGCCGGAGGAGACCGCGACGTAGTGCCAGCCTGCCTTCTCGGCCACGTGGTCGACCACCGCGTTGCCGCCGCCGGGAAGCGGGGTGGTGGCGGGGAAGAGGTACGAGGCGTCCTGCGCCGAGCCCTGCACCTCGCGCGGCACCGTGTCCCACACGGACAGCAGCGTCGCGGCGCCGGTCACGGTCGCGCCGAGCACGTCACCCTTGCGCAGGCGCACCGCGAAGAAGTCGACGTCCGCCGCGCCGACGGTGATCGTGACGCCGTACGGGCCCTCGGTCTCGGCGCCGGTGCCGCTGGCGGAGTCGAACGGGTCGTTCGGCAGGGTCAGGAAGCCGGTGACGAACAGGTAGTAGTCGCCCGCCTCGCTGAACTGGAACGTCAGCAGGCTGTCGAGGCTGTCGCCGTCGTCGTCCGCGGTGGCGATCAGCTCGCCCTCGGCGTCGAACAGCAGCAGGATCGAGTCGAGCTCGCTGCCGGTGGGGGTGTCGATGTCGACCGTGAGGCTCTCGTTGGCCTGCGCGGTCAGCTTGTACACGTCGAAGTCGCCCGAGCCCGAGCCCGCGCTGCCGTGCGGACCGTCACCCACGACGCCGGTCGTCGTGATGCCGTCGACGGTCTCGCCGATGCCGGTCTCGCCGGCGAGGGGGATCGAGCCGTCGTCCTCCGCGTTCGGCTCGGTGTCGACGGCGGTCACACGCTCGGGCGAGAGGGTGCCGAGCACGCGGGCCTTGGGGTTCTGGCCGGTGTTCGTCCCGAAGCCCGGCACGCGCTGCGCGGTGGCGGCGGTGTCGTTGGAGCCGCGCACGCCGACCGGCTCGTCCTCGTCGACGAGGAGCGGCTGGACGGCCAGGGCCTTCTGCTGGGTGGTGCGCGCCTTGGCCCGCTCCTTGCCCTTCGCTGCCAGGTAACGGTCCCAGCCGGACAGGTCCGCCGCGGCGGGGTCTGGCAGCAGCGAAAGGTAAGGGTTGGCGCCCGCCGGTTTGGCGTTCGCCGTCTTGCTCTTCGCGGTCGCCTTGGGGGCGACCTGGAGCCCGTTCGAGAGTGCTTTCTTGGTGTCCACGTCCGGTTTCGCCCGCGCGGACGCACCGCCCGGTGCGATCGTGACCGCCGCCAGTAAGCAGGCAGCAACCATCGCGATGGTTCGACGCATGGTTCCCCCTCTGAGGTCTTCCGGCGCCGCACGCGGCCTCGCGTGTGCGCGACGCGTGAGCAGCGCCCGAAAATCGGACCGGCGTGGCCCCCGCCCCGCCGGCACCGGCGACCCTACCTACAACGGAGGCGAATAGATAGATCCATGAATGACCGTCGGATTTCCGTCGACTTTTTATCGCGCGGTCCGATGAGTTCTCGGCGGCCGGGCGGTCCTACTCCTCAAAGGCACGTTCGCGAGGAGGAGAGACCGATGAAAAGCACCGCCGACCTGCTGACCGCCGCCCGCGCCGAGGCCCTTTTCACCAGCCACCTGTCCGCCGCCGGAAACCCGTCCTACGCGGACGTCGACGCGGCCATCCGTACCGCGATTCGTGCACGCGGGGGCACACGTGGAGTGGCCGCGGACGTGGCCGAGGCGTACGGCGACCACCCCGAGACCGCCGCCCCGCGCATGCGGTGGGCGAGGTGCGTCGTGGACCAGCTGTACGGATCCCGGAGCACATGTGCCCCATCCGGGGCAAGATAGGTCACATTGGCAGGAGGGACTCACCATGTTCGGGAGCACGACGGCGTTCAGCGGCTTCTCGGTCGACGACATCCCGGCCGCGAAGGCGTTCTACGCCGACACGCTCGGCCTGCGGGTCACGGAGGAACACGGCATGCTCACGCTGCACATCGACGGCGGCGGTGACATCCTCGTGTACCCGAAGGAGAACCACACCCCGGCGACGTTCACAATCCTGAACTTCCCGGTCGACGACATCGACAAGGCCGTGGACGGGCTGGCCGCCCGCGGCGTGTCCATGACGCGCTACGACGGTTTCCCGCAGGACGAGAAGGGCATCAGTCGGGGCGAAGGCCCGCTGATCGCGTGGTTCACCGACCCGGCTGGCAATGTCCTCTCGGTGTTGCAAGGGTCTTGAGGCAGCCGGGCCGGCGCCTCCGGAAGGATGAGACATGACGGACGTACTCGACGAGCTCGCCGCCACGCACCGCGAAGTGGGGAAGGGGCCGCTCCCGGCCGGCGAGGGCGACGCCATCGTGCTGCGACGCCACTACGACGCGGACGTCGAGGACGTCTGGGACGCCATCACCACCCCGGAGCGGGTGGGCCGGTGGTTCCTGCCGGTGAGTGGTGACCTGCGGCTGGGCGGCACGTACCAACTGGAGGGCAACGCCGCCGGCGAGATCCTCCAGTGCCAGCCGCCGCGCCTGCTGCGGGTCTCGTGGCTCTACGGCGAGGACGCCCAGCGGGGTACCAGCGAGGTCGAGGTGCGGCTCTCGCCCGGCGCCGGCGGCGGCACCGACTTCGCGCTGACGCACACGGCGATCGTCGACGAGGAGTTCATGGCGACGTACGGGCCGGGCGCCACCGGCGTGGGCTGGGACCTCGCCCTCATGGGCCTCGCGCAGCACCTGGTCGGCGCCGAGATCAAGGACGCGAGCGAGTTCGAGGCGTCGCCGGAGGCCCGCGAGTTCAGCCGGCGCAGCGCCGCGGCGTGGGGTGAGGCCCACCTGGCCTCGGGCGCCGAGCCGGAGCGGGTGGCGGCGGCCGTGGAGGCCACGACCAAGTTCTACGTTCCGGAACCCGCCTGATACTCCTTGGCCAGGCGCTTTGGCGCCCGGGTCAGCCACGCCTCCACCACCAGCTCCTCCAGCTCGGCCACCTCGATGTGGTCGAGCCGGACGAGCACGGCCGGGTAGCCGTTGAAGTGCGGCGTCGTGAAGTACACCGCCGGGTCGTCCGCGATCAGCGCGTGCTTGGCGCCCTCGTCGGGCACGCGTGCACAGAGGACCGGACCGTCCGGGGCGGCGTCGCCGAGCGCGGCCAGGTCGCTCTTGCGCAGCGGCCGCTCCCAGACGAAGCCCTTCTCCTTCACCCGCCAGGTCAGGTGCCCTTCGCCGGACTCGTGCTCGTCGGTCTCCGGCAGCTCCAGCGCCAGCCGCCGCACGTCCTCCCAGCTCGCCATGGCGCAAACCCTAGAGGATCTTTTCGGCGGTTGTGCGTGGTCTGGCGGCCGAGGGTGGTTATGGGGGTGAACGTTAGGGCTCTTGGGGGTCCTAGGGGTATATCGTCATAGCTGGATGTTTCCGCTGATGCCGGGCGGTCCTTGGGAGGCGATGGCGGTTTGGTGAGGATCGCGCCGGTGGAGGAGCCGTATCCACCGAAGATCGAGGCCCTGTTCGCGCGCATGATCCCGCCAGGGCTGCCGCCTTTGCGGGTGCTGCGCACCATGGCCCGCAACCGCCAGATGGCGCATGCCATGACCGAGTGGATGGGGTACGAGCTGAGCACCGCCCTCAGCGTCGACCTGCGGGCTCGCGAGATCATCATCGGGCGGACCTGCGCGCTGTGCGGATGCGAGTACCAGTGGGGCCTGCACATGGCCGTCTGGTCGGAGCGGGCCCGCTTCACCGAGGCGCAGATGGGCTCGATCGCGCACGGCTCCAGCGCGGACGCCTGCTGGGACGAGCCCCGCGACCGCCTGCTGATGGAGCTCGCCGAGCAGCTCCACCACGACTCCGATGTGGACGACCGGCTCTGGGCCGACCTGCTCGTGTACTTCGACGAGGGGCAGCTGCTGGACCTGCTGGCCCTCTGCGGCTGGTATCACGCGGTCAGCTTCATCGTGCGCGCCGCCCGCGTGGAGCCCGAGCCCGGGCTGACTCGCTTCGAGGACGTCGCAGCCCCGTCGCAGGTCGACCGCTAGCGATCCTCCGCCACCGCTAGCGGCCGTGCTCCTGCGCCGCTAGGGTGTGGCCGCCGTCAGCGGGCCGCGCGGAGTGGGGATGCCGCGTGACTCGGCGAAGGCGGACTCCACCGCCTCGCGGGCCCAGCGCATGCGCGCCGCGGCCGCCTCCGGGTGGTCGCCGAACTCCTGCGCCATCCGGGCCAGGCATGCCGTCTCGCCGAGCCGGGAGATGGTGCGCGCCACGGCCGCGCGCACGTCGATCGGATTGGGGTGCTGTGAGTGTTGGAGGTCAGATGCGAAGAGCGCCTCGCACCTGCATGCCAGATCCACCTGATACATGGCTACTTCCCACCAATGCGCCTTCCGTCATGACCCTTCCGTCAACCAGAGTGTCGCCTTCAGGTATGACACTTTTTCTATACACAAGAGGCTCCAACACGCCGTCAAGTACGGCCGAAATTCGACAGTTCCGCCCGCACACGACCCGCCCGGTGCCGGCCTTCCCAAGATCGCAACAGCCCGCTATGCTCCGAAACCGAGATTTGATCAGATATCAAACCTTGGAGTGGAATCGTGAGCGACCGGAAGTCCAGCGGAGAAGGCAGCGGCGCGGGCGAAACCCTGCTGGTGGGCGGCTTGCTGCTAGCCTTCGCGGCTCTGGTGGGCGCGTTCCTCTACTTCGCGCTGGCCTGAGCGCTATCGGGGCCGCCTCGCCCCGTTGATCAGGGACCTCGTGGGTGGACACGCCGGGCGGCACGCCCGCCAACTCCCTGATCAACCGCGCGGCGCCCGCCCCCGGGCGGGCGCCGACCGCGCGGGCCCGCGCGCGGCTCTAAGCGGTCTTGAGCTCGACTATGCGGGCCACGTAGCGGGTTTCGCCGACGTTGGTCAGGGTGTGGGTGTCGCCGGCGGGGCGGAAGACGACGCTGCCGGTCGGCTCGGGGGCGTCGCGCAGCTGGCCGTCGACGGTCTCGACGAGGTTGATGGCGCCCTCGACGGCGATCACCAGGTACGGGTGCTCGTGGTGGTGCAGCGCCTGCGTCTCGCCCGGGCCCAGCATGACCTGCCACACCCGCACCAGGTCGTTTTCCAGGATGATGCGGTATCCGACCGGTCCGAGCTCGGGCTGCTGCTCCGTCACCTACGCGTCCTTGTCGTCCAGCCGGGTCATCTTCTGGATGACGCGGGAGCGGGAGTTGTGGATGTGCACGCGCAGCGCGTCGGCCGCGGCCACCGCGTCGCGGGCCATGCACGCCGCGAGGATCGCCTGGTGCTCGCGGTGGCGCTCGGCGGCCGCCTCGGGGCTGCGGGTGCCGGCGAACCGGTACCGCTCGCTGTTTTGCCACACCGGCTCCAGCGCCCGCAGCAGCCAGCGCGAGCCGGCCGCGGCGTAGATCGCGAAGTGGTAGTCGGTGTGCGCCTGCCGGGCCGCGGCCTGGTCGCCGAGCTGGCTGGCGCTGACGTGGCGGTCGAGCGCGGCGCGCGCCTTTTCGGTGTCGCGGTCGGTAAACCGCGGCGCCGCCCGCTCGATCGCGGTGATCTCCAGCAGCAGCCGCATCTCGTGGGTGTCGTGCGCGTCGTCGAGGGTGAGCTCGCGCACCCACGCGCCCTTGTGCGGCACGACCTCGACGAGGCCGAGCGACTCCAGCCGCCGGATCGCCTCGCGGACCGGCATCATGCTCATGCCGAGGCTCTCAGCGAGATCCGTGAGGCGCAACGCAGACCCGGCGGCGAGATCGCCGGCCAGGATCGCCTCGTGCAGCTGCGCGGTGGCGGCGTCGGCGAGCGTCCGGTGGGTGGGGGTGCCGGCCGGCCCGTCGGCATCGAGCCTCCTCGAAACAGCAACTATCAGAAGGGGAGTTGTCACGCACTGCCCAAGCGGCCCGATGCTACATCATGTCGCGCTGGGCACCGTTTCGAAAAATCTTGCCGGGCCGCGCCGGTCCCGGACGGCGACCGGCGCAGCCTGGACGGATCCTGACCATGAGCAGCCAAGATCCCGCCCCGGCGCGGGCCGGGGCGGGATCCACTGGTGACATTCCCGTTTAGACAGTGCTCGGGATCGGCTCCGCGGTCCCGGCCGGCGTCCCGGTCGCCGCCGGGCTCACCCGGGAGCGGCCGAGTGCCACGAGGACGAGGCCGACGATGCCGTACCCGGCCAGGATCCAAGCGGCCTGCCAGCCGCCCGCCCCGTCGAAGTAGGCGGTCGAGCGGAGCAGTGTCCCACCCGCGCCGACCGGCAGCCACTGGCCCACCTCGCCCCACGGCTGGGGAGCAGCTCCGGGGCGGCCGCGATGCCGGAGAGCGCGTTGCCGACCAGGAAGACCACCAGCACGCCCAGCGCCAGGCCGCGCTCGCCGAGCACGGCGCCCAGCCCGGCGACCGAGGAGGCGACGGCGAGGGTGAACAGGCCGATGGCGGCCGCGTTCAGCAGGTAGGTGCCGGGGATCACGCCGAGCCAGAACTGCAGCACCGCGGCCGCGGTGAGGCCGGCGAGGGCCGCGAACCCCAGCAGGCCGGCCAGGCGCGGGCGGCGACCCCGGGCGGTGAGGTAGATCGCGGCGCCGGCGAGCAGCGACGTGATCGCGAGCGGCAGGAACCCGCTGGCGAAGCCGGTGCCCCGCGCGTCGTCCGGGTCCAGCGGCACGACCTCGACCGTGCGCACGGGCTGGCCGCCGTTGAGCTGGGCGGATGCCTGGGTGAGCAGCGTCGCGACGGTCGGGCTGGCGGCCGGCGCGGTGTGCAGCGTGAGCCCGTCGGGTCCGACCACGAACGCGGCGTAGGCGTCGCGGTCGCGCAGCGCCTCGTCCGCCGCGGCGGCGTCCGCGAGCGTGGTGACCTCGAACGCGCCCGGCCGGGCGGCCTCCAACTGGCCGGCGAAGCCCTGCGCGGCGGGCGCGGGGCCGGCGACGACCACTGGCAGGTCGCGCGGCTCGAGGTGGGCCGCGGGGGCGCTGAAAAGCGGTACGAGCAGGGCCTGCAGCGCGACCACGCCGACCGCGATCACCAGGGCGAGGGCGGCGGGCGAGGGGCGGCGGCGGGTGGTGCCAACTCCCGGCTGTGCCATGACAACTCCTCAAAACGAACACTCGTTCTCTTGCAATCAGGCTGCCATCGACCGCCGTCCGGTGTCAAGAACGAGCATTCGTTTTACGATGTGTGCCATGCCACGCCGCACCGAAGCCCACCTCGCCGCCCGCCGGCGCCAGATCCTCGACGCCGCCCGGACGTGCTTCCTGCGCAAGGGGTTCCACGCCACGTCCATGCAGGAGGTGATCGAGGAGGCGGGGCTGTCTGTCGGCGCTGTGTACCGCTACTTCCGCGGCAAGGACGAGATCATCGCGGCGATTGCGGAGGACGCCACCGACCGGGTGATCGGCGCGTTCGCCCGGGTCGCGGCGGACCCGGCGCCGGTGCCGCTGCTGGAGGCGATGGACCGCGCGCTGGCCAGCGCCGAGATGGAGACCAGGCCGGGCGGCGCGTTCCCGCTGGCGGTCGAGGTGTGGGCCGGCGCCGCCCGCGACCCGGCGCTGCACACGCTGATGGCCGCGCGGTACGCGCCGATGCGGGACAGCTTCGTCACGCTCGCCCGCCGTGCCCGCGACCGCGGCGAGCTGCGACCCGACGCGGACGTGGCGGCCGTGGGGGCGGCGCTGTTCGCACTGGTGCCCGGGTGGGCGGTGCAGCGGCTGCTGACCGGCGAGCCCGAGCGCCGCACCGTGGTGGCCGGCCTTCGCGCGCTCCTCCCGCCTGTCGATCAGGGACCTGGTGGGCGTGTCGGGCGGCGCGCCGCGCCACGAAGTCCCTGATCAACCGGCGAGGTCAGGTCGCGAGGGCGAGGCCGGTCGCGGGGTCGTACAGGCGCAGGGACTCGGGTGCGGCGCGCAGGTAGACGTGCTGGTCGGGCTCGGCCGGGAACGTGGTGGGAGCCTGGACCTTGACCTGCTCGTCGCCGAGCCTCGCGGTCAGCAGCAGCGCCGCGCCGGTGGGCTCGACGACCTCGATCTGCGCGGGCACCCAGCCGGGCTGGGCGGACGCGTCGACCTGGATGTTTTCCGCGCGGACGCCGACCAGCACGTCGCGACCCTCCCACGTGGACAGCTCGTCGGGGGCGGGCAGCGTGGCGTCGCCGACCGCCAGGGCGCCGTCGCGGACATGGGCGGTCAGGAAGTTCATCGGGGGCGAGCCGAGGAAACCGCCGACGAAGCGGTCGGCCGGACGGTCGTACACCGCGAGCGGCGTGCCCAGCTGTGCCACCTTGCCCTCGCGCATCACCGCCACCCGGTCGCCGAGGGACATGGCCTCGGCCTGGTCGTGCGTCACGTAGAGCGTGGTGGTGCCGAGCTGCCCGACGATGCGCTTCAGCTCGGCGCGGAACTGCAGCCGCAGCAGGGCGTCCAGGTTGGACAGCGGCTCGTCCATCAGCAGCACGTCCGCGTCCACCACGATCGCGCGGGCCACCGCGACCCGCTGCCGCTGGCCGCCGGAGAGCTGGGCCGGGTAGCGGTCCAGGTACTCCTCCAGGTGCAGCAGCTCCGCGGCGTGCTTGACCCGCCGCTCGACCTCGTCCCTGGGCACCTTGCGCATCGTGAGGCCGAAGCCGATGTTCTGCCGCACCTTCATGTGCGGGAAGATCGCGTAGGACTGGAAGACCATCGACAGGCCGCGCTGGCGGGCCGGCAGGTCGGTGACGTCCCGCCCGCCGATGCTGACCCGACCGCTGTCCGGCGTCTCCAGCCCGGCCACCATGCGCAGCAGCGTGGTCTTGCCGCAGCCGCTCGGCCCGACGAGCACGAGGAACTCGCCGTCGGCCACCTCCAGCGACACCTCGTCGGTGGCGCGCTTGCCGCCCGACGCGTACGTCTTCACGAGGCTTTCCATCACCACAGCACTCATCGCAGTGTCGTCCCCCACATGTTCAGCAGATAGCGCCGCATCACGGCGATGAAGACCACGGCCGGCAGGACAAGGGCGAGGCCGCCGGCGAAGCGGTACGCCAGCGGCGAGTCGGACAGCGTCGTGA
The DNA here is from genome assembly GCF_011764425.1 of Phytohabitans houttuyneae. Classification (NCBI taxonomy): domain Bacteria; kingdom Bacillati; phylum Actinomycetota; class Actinomycetes; order Micromonosporales; family Micromonosporaceae; genus Phytohabitans; species Phytohabitans houttuyneae. The sequence goes on along the minus strand of NZ_BLPF01000001.1, from coordinate 143,035 downwards.
GCACCTGCGCGGGCAGCGTGCGCTGGTTGAGGGTCAGCACGGTGGCGCCGAGCACCTCGTTCCACGACAGCATGAACGCGAACATCGCCGCCGCCGCGATGCCCGGCAGCGCCTGCGGCGCCACCACGCGCAGGAACGCCTGCGGGGCCGAGGCACCGAAGATCATCGCGGCCTCCTCCTGCTCGCGGGAGACGCCCACGAAGATCGCCGCGGTGATCAGCACGGTGGTCGGCAGGGCCAGCGCGGTGTGGATGAGCATCACGGCGTATGTCGTGTCGTACATGCCCACGTCCAGGAAGATCCGGGCCAGCGGCACCGACAGCACGACGATCGGCAGCGCGCGGATGAGCAGCAGGAACAGCTGGTACGTGTCCCGGCCGCGGAAGGCGTACCGGGCCACCGCGTACCCGGCCGGCACGCCCACGAGCAGCGCCAGCACGACGGTCCCCAGCCCCACGGTCACCGAGTTGATGAAGCCGCCGGTCACGCCCGTGGAGCGCAGGAACGTCGACATCGTCTCGGTCGACGGGTCGGTCGGCAGCAGCGGGAGCGGGAAGCGGTTGAGCGAGTCGCGGCTGGACAGTGCGGCGAGTGTGATCAGGTAGAGCGGTACCCCCATGAAGAGGGTGATCGCCACGCAGGCCGCCTGGACCGCGGCGCGGTTGCCACGACGGCGGGCGTTCATCGGGCCACCGTCCGGTCGCGCAGCAGCCGCAGGTAGCCGATCGCGGCGAGCATCGACACGGCCAGCACGACGAGCGCGATGGCGCTGGCGACGTTGGGGTTCTGCAGCACGTTGTACCACTCGTAGGTCTCGCCCACGAGCAGCGGCAGGTTGCGCCCGGTCAGCGCCTGCGCCACCGCGAACGTCTCCAGCGCCAGGATCGTGCGCAGGATCAGCGCGACCTGCAGGCTGGGCCGCAGCTGGGGGAGGACGACGTGGCGCAGCCGCTGCCAGTACGAGGCGCCGAAGACCTCGGCCGCCTCGTCGTAGTCCTTCGGGATGCCCTGGAGGCCGGCGACGACGATGACCAGCACGAGCGAGGTGGAGCGCCACAGCTCGGCGACAACCACGGTGAGGAACATCGAGGTCGTGTTCTCGTACGACAGCCACGCGTACCCGTCGAGCCCCAGCCGGTCCAATGTGGAGTTGAGGTAGCCGCGGTCGGCGAAGACCGACAGCCACACGAGGCCGGCGGCGAGGTCGCTGATGGCCAGGGGGATCACCCAGATGAAGAAGTGGACGCCGGCGAAGCGCGGCCGCTCGCGCAGCAGCAGCGCCATCGTGAGCGCGAACGCGAACTGCAGCGGCACCAGCACCACGACGAGCAGGGCGGTGTTGCGCACGGCTGGCCAGAAGTACGGGTCGTCGAGCATCCGCTCCACATAGGACGTCGTCGGCCCGTCCGGCCCGCTGAACGCCTGGCTGACGCCGACGAGCAGCGGCCAGGCGAACAGCGCGGTCATCACGACCAGCGACGGCGCGATGAGCAGCACCGCCGCCGGTACGCGGGCTCTCCTACGCGGCATCAGACGACCCGGCAGGGGTTGTCGCCGGGGTCGGGGCGCCAGCACGGCACCTTGAGCTCGTCGAGGATCGCGTTGAGCTGCGTGGCCTGCGCGTCCAGTACGCCCTGCACCGGCTTGCCGTCGAGGCACACCTCCTTGAACACGTTCTTGAAGATCTGCCCCACCTCGCCGTCGCGGGCGCCGACGCCGACCGGCGGCAGCGACACGATCGCGCCGTCCGCCTCCTGCTGCGCCTTCACCGCGCCCGCCTCGAGCTTGACCGCGCCGGGGAGGTCGGCGGGGATCTCGGCGCCGGTGACCGGGAAGAACGCGTTCTCCCGCAGCACGTCGGCCTGCACCTCGCCGGTGGTGAGCGCCTTGATGACCTCCTTGGCCTTGTCGGCCTCGGGCGCGCCCTCCGGGATCGCGAGGCCGGCCACGACGAGCATGTAGCCCAGGCCGCGAGGGCCTCTCGGCGCCGGCACCATCAGCCAGTCGTCGGGCTTGTCGCCGGGCGCGTCGCGCAGCCGGGCGACGTGGTCCCACGCGACAAGCACCTCACCGCGCTGCAGCGGCTCCTGCATGCTGTCGTAGTTGGTCGAGGCGGGCACGGTCTGCGCCCACAGCTGCTTCATGTAGTCCCACGCGACCGCCGCGTCCCGGCCGCGGAACGTGGTGATCTGCCCGCCGGTGAAGCTCGGCAGCAGGAAGCCCTGGAAGAAGCGGTGGTAGAGGCCTTTCGGGCCGGCCGGGAAGCCGAAGACGGGCTTGTTGCCGTTGGCCTGGCGGGCCGAGGTCATCCAGGACAGCAGCTGGTCGTACGTCAGCTTCTGCACGTCGGCGCCGCTGGGCAGCCACTCGAGCGCCTTCTTGTTGACGGCGAGGACGTAGGTGGCCTGCATCCACGGCACGTACCTCGTCGTGTCGCCGGAGAGCTTTGCCAGGTCGGTGAGGTCGGAGGAGAAGCCGCGGTCGCCGAGCGAGCCGAGGACGTCGCCGAGGTCGGTGAGGCGCTCGGCGTGCGGGGCGAGGTCGCCGTGCAGGCCGCCGAGCAGGCTGAGCTGCACCTTTCCGGCGTCCAACTGGGACTTCACGGTGGTCGCGAACGTCGGCGCGTCGACCGGGTTGAACGCCACCTTCGGACTGCTCACCCGGGCGCCGAGGATCTTTTCGAAGCGCTGTCTCTCCTCGACCTGCGTGAACTGCGTGGACAGGAAGTTGACCGCGCCCTCGCCACCGTCGGCGCCACTGGTCGAGACGCCGCCGCAGGCGGTCAGCGCGGGCGCCGCGGCGACACCGAGGCCGAGTCCGAGCAGGCCGCGGCGGGAGATTCCGGAGTGGAGCTTTATGCGGTTCGTCATCGTTACTCCCCAGGTACTGATGTCGGCACCGATACGTGAGAGTTAATGTATTTGATCCGCGTGGATCTCGCCGGACTCAAATCCATCACTCTTGCCAGAACAGGAAGGACTCTTTACTGTTCCCCCATGCGGAGACTGCTCGGCATCGCCATAGCCATAACCACCGTTCTCGCCGGCGCGGCCGCCGCTCCGGCCGCCGCCAGCGCCGGCTCCCACCGGGACGGCTTCGTCCGGGTCGGCTATTTCACCCAATGGGGTATCTACGGCCGGGCGTTCCCGGTCAAGAAGCTCGACACCTCCGGGGCGGCGAGCCGCCTCACCCACATCAACTACGCGTTCGGCAACGTGTCCGAGGACGGTCGCTGCTATGTGGACGGCGGACCCGGCGAGGGCGACGCGTGGGCGGACTACCAGCGGCCGGTGCCGGCCGAGGAGAGCGTCGACGGCGTCGCGGACACCTGGGGCGAGCCGCTCAACGGCAACTTCGGGCAGCTGCAGAAGCTCAAGGCCAAGCACAAGAACCTGAAGGTGCTCATCTCGCTTGGCGGGTGGAGCTGGTCCACGTACTTCTCGAACGCGGCGCTCACCGACGCCTCGCGCAAGAAGTTCGTCGCATCCTGCATCGACCTCTATCTCAAGGGCAACCTGCCCAACCCGGACGGCAGCGCCGGCGGACCCGGCTCGCTCGCCGGCGTCTTCGACGGCGTCGACCTCGACTGGGAGTGGCCGGGCTCCAACGGTGAGCCGGGCAACGTGGTGCGCCCCGAGGACAAGCAGAACTTCACCAAGCTGCTCGCCGAGTTCCGCACGCAGCTCGACGCGCTGGGCCGGACCAGCCGCAAGCACTACGAGCTGACCGCGTTCGTACCCGCCAACCCGGCCACCATCGACGCCGGCTTCGAGGTCAAGAAGATCTTCAAGTACCTGGACTTCGCGACCGTGCAGGGCTACGACTTCCACGGCACCTGGGAGCAGCGCGCCAACCAGCAGTCCGCGCTGCGGGTGCCGGCCGGCGCGCCCGACAACCCGGACTTCTCCGTGGACTCCACCATCCAGGCGTGGGTCGACCGCGGCGCGCCGCGCAGGGAGCTCGTGCTCGGCGTGCCCTACTTCGGCCGCGGCTGGACCGGCGTCACCGGCGGGCAGAACGGCCTCTTCGGCACCGCGACCGGCCCGGCGCCGGCCACGTTCGAGGCGGGCAGCGAGGACTACAAGAAGCTGAAGACGCTGCCGTCGGCCGGCTTCACGGTCCACCGCGACCTGCGGGCGGGGCACGCGTGGCTGTGGGACGGCACGACGTTCTGGACGTACGACGACCCCGCGCTGGTGCTGCAGAAGGTCCTCTACATCCGCACCCGCGGGCTGGGCGGCGCCATGATGTGGTCACTGGATGGCGACGACGACAGCGCCACCCTCACCCGCACCATCCACTTCGGACTGCGCTAGCGCGCGTACCGTCCATTCAAGACAGAGAGGTGAGCTACCGCGACGCCCGTCGTGGTCCGGACCGTCGCTCCCGCGGCCTCACCGTCCGCGTCGGGCGAGCCGCCCCCCGGCCTTTCGGCCGGGGGGTTCCGGTTTCCCCGCTCCGAGCAGGGACCGCCGGGCCGGGTCAGGCGGCGCGGCGGGCCTGAGCCGGGCGGTCACGGACCAGGCGCAGCGCCGGGCGGCTCGCCGGCTGGTCGAGCTCGTCGAAGCGGGCCCGCCACGCCGGGCGGGGCGGGCGCTGGCCGCCGGCCGGGCCGCCGCGGGCCGGTTGGAGGCGGGAGAGCACGAGCACCAGCAGGTACCCGACCAGGATGAACGCGTGGCTGAGCACCCGGTCGAGGTCGACCCGGCCGGCGATCACGTCACTCGCGGTGAGCAGGCTGAGCGCGGCCACGAACGCCGTCAGCGTCGGGATCAGCCCCGAGCCCGGCCCGCGGCTGAACGCGATCCAGGCGAAGCCGGCGCCGATGGCCACGTTCCAGGCGGCGGACTCGTGCCACAGGTGGTCCGGACCCACGCCGAACGTGTGCAGGTGCCGCCCGGCCGCGAAGCCTCCGATCTGGGCCGCGCCGAGCAGGAACTGGACCACGCCCAGCGCGCCCAGCGCCACCCGCACCGCGCGGACCAGGCGGCCGCGGGCCGGACCGGGCGCGGCAGCGAGCACCTCGTCACTCACCGTGACCTCGTGTGTGACCACGCTGGTGCGGACCACGCGGGTCACCCGCGCCGCGGCGTCCCACCACTGCCGGCACGCAGCGCAGCCGGCCAGGTGCGCGTCGGTCACCGCGCGCTCGGCCGGATCGTCCTCCCCGTCGAGGCGCGCCGACAGCGCCTCGCGAAACTCATCGCACCCCACATAGGGATAGTCGGTCACGAGGCCTGGCGAGTTCCATCGGGGTTACCGGCGGAACCCGACCGCCGCGTACCCCGGGTAGTCCTCCGGCCGCTCGGGCAGCTCGTCCTCGTCCGGCCGCCACTGCGCCATGTACACCAGGCCCGGCTCGACCAGGTCGTACCCCGTGAGCAGCCGGTCCACCTCGGCACGCGAGCGCATGGTCATGGGGGTGGGCGTGCGCGCGTAGAGCGCGCGGTGCTCGTCGGCCCTGCCGCCCTGCCCGTCGGCGGTGGCGTGGCACACCGCGATCGCGCTGCCCGGGGCGGTGGCCTGCCGGTAGCGCGCGATCACGCCGGCCGGGTCGTCGGCGTCCGGCACGAAGTGCAGCACCGCCACCATCAGGACGGCGACCGGCTTGTCGAGGTCGAGCGCGCCCTCCTTCTCGGCGAGATCGAGCACGTTCGCCGGCGAGCGCAGGTCGGCCTGCACGGCCGTGACCTGCGGGTCACCGTCGAGGATCGCCCGGCTGTGCGCGACGGCGACCGGGTCGATGTCGACGTACACCACACGGCACGCCGGGTCCTCCGCCCGCGCCACCTCGTGCACGTTGCCCACCGTCGGGATGCCGGAGCCCAGGTCGAGGAACTGCCGCACACCCGAGCTCACCAGGAAGCGCACCGCCCGCCGAAGGAACGACCGGTTGGCCCGCATGATCAGCGGCAGCTCGGGCCACCCCGCGAGCGCCTGCGCGGCCATCTGGCGGTCGATGGCGAAGTTGTGGGCGCCGCCGAGGTAGTAGTCGTAGACCCGCGCCGCGTTCGGCCGGTCGAGATCAACGCCGTACGGAGCCCAGTCCGGCCTAGTCACCGGACCACCCTAGCCGCCGGCCGGACGCGCACTGTCACGATCCGCCGCCGCGGTACGTCCACCCCGCATGACCAGAAGCCTGTACGTCACGCTCGTCACACTCCTCGGCGCCGTGCTCACCGGCGTGGCCGCCGTGTGGTGCCTCGTCGCGCCGGGCTCGTTCGCCGACTTCGTGGAGTTTCCGCGGCACGCGCACTTCGTCCACGACCTGGGCGCCTTCCAGCTCGGCCTCGCGGTGTCGCTGCTGCTCGCCCTGACCTGGGCGGACGGGCTCGCCACCGCGCTGGGCGGCTTCTTCGTCGCGAACGCGGTACACGCCGTCAACCACGCCGGCGACCTCGACCTCGGCGGCCGCGACTCCGACCCGTGGCTGATCGGCGCGATGGCGGTGCTGGTCGGCGCCGCGCTGGTGGTACGCCTGCGACAGCTGGGATGGGTGGTCGGCGAGGTGTCGGTGGCGGCAAGCCCCGCCCTCACCCCGTTCGTGCGGCAGAAGACGGTGCGGCTCACCACGTACCGGCGCGACGGCCGCCCCGGCGCCAGCCCGGTGAGCATCGCGGTCGACGGCGAGCGCGCGTTCGTGCGGAGCTTCGAGAAGTCGCTCAAGACCCGGCGGCTGCGCCGCGACCCGCGCGCGGTGATCGCGCCGTCCACCGGCCGCGGCCGGGTGACCGGCGACGGGGTACCGGCACGCATGCGCCTGCTGCACGGCGAGGAGGAGCGGCACGCGGCGCGGATGCTGCGCGCCAAGCACCCGTTCCTGCACGGGTTCTTCGTGCCGCTGACGCACCGGCTCGCCCGCTCCAGGACCGGTCGCACCGTCCACTTCGAACTCGTGCCGGCTACCGGCGCCGAGTGAGGTTGTGCCGGGCGACCGCGTGGAAGGAGAGCTTGGGCTCCCAGCGGTACGGCGAGGCCGGGTCGAGGTGGTCGCGGCGGATCACCTTGACCAGGCCGAAGCCGGCCATGTCGAGGTCGTACCGGGGATCGGGGGAGTGCGGTGAGTCGGCCATGACGAACGTGTACGGCGAGGCGCCGAGGAAGCCCTCCGCCTCGAACACGTCCAGCATCCGGGCGAGGTGGTCGGCCTGTACCCGCTCGCTGCGCACGTACCCCTCGGGGATCGTCGGCACCGGCGACTCCCAGTCGACGATGTCCCACCCTTCGCCGCCGCGCTCGGGAGCACCCTCGTACGTGCAGCAGCCGAACTCGAGAATCATGATCGGCTTGCCCCACCGGCGGGCCGGCGCGAGCGCGGCGGCGTGGTCGGCCGCGTCCTCGTGGTAGTCGTAGTAGTCGAGCCCCACGATGTCGAAGCGGGTCCAGTCGATCGTCTCGACGCCGGCGATCGCGCCGTACGTGATCCGCCCGCCGAAGTGCCGCCGCGCCACCGCCGCCGCGCTCTCCAGCAGCGCGTCGAGGCGCTGGAGGAACACGGCGAAGTCGTACTCCTCCTCGTGCAGGTACCGGATGCGGTCCAGGAACGTGTCCCCGGGCACGATGCCGGGCGCGAAGAGCAGGTACTCGCAGCCGACGGCGAGGATCACCTCCGGCTCGTACCGCCGCCGCAGCCGCTCGGCCTCGCGCGCGGTGCGGGCCAGGTGCGCGAGGATCTCCTCCTGCGGCCGGTCGAACAGGCGCGGCTGGATCGTCACCTGCAGCCCGCGCCGCAGCGCGCCGGTCGCGGCCTGCACGAGGCGCCCCACGTGCGTGCCGAAGACCGTGACCGCGTTGCAGTGCAGCCGCTCGTCGATGGCGCGCAGGTCGTGGGCGAGCATCGACCCGCTCCACCACGGGCGGGTCAGCGCGCCGAGGAACGCGGTGCCGGTGTCGTACGTGACGCCGCGGTACGTGAGACCGCGCTTTCGCGGCCCCGCCTCGGCCGGCCCGCCCACCAGCGCGGCCGTGGACGCCAGCAGCCCGGCCGCCGCGGCGCCGCGCAGGAACTCCGCTCGACTCATCATGTCCACGATGGTCGGTGCCGCCCACGCCGCCGCGCATGGGCCGTCGGTCGGCCGCGCGCCGACTTAGGTCGAAGGCGGCCTATACCGCTGGTACGACCGTGAACATGTAGCAGCCGTACGCGACGTTGCGGCTGTGCACCCGCACGACGCCCGGCGCGGCGAGCACCTTCGCGATCGCGGCCTCGGGTCGCTGCCGTCGTGCACGCGCGTGGCCGGGTGGATCCAGCCCGCGCGTCGTACGCCCGGAGCACCTGCGACCGCCCCCGCCAGCCCTCCGGGTACCCACCGGCGTCCGGGCCCGCGCAGCGCTCGGCGTGCGCGAAGACGGCGCCGACCTCGCGGTACGGGCTCGGCGGCAGCGGCGGCTCGTACCCGAACAGCATCAGCTCCTCGCCCGCCGCGGCGTCGCGCAGGCAGCAGCGCACCGGCTCGCCGCCGGTCGCGGTCACCCGCTCGACGGGGTTGCCGGAGGCGTCCAGCCCGCTCGCGCGGACGGTGTCGAGGAGGGCGGCCGGCAGCGCGTGGATTTCGTACGTCATGCCTCAACGGTGGCCGACGAGCGCGCCCCTGGCTGGCGGGTTTCGGACGTCGGGTTGGGGGCCGCGCTGGCATAGTGCGCACATGGACGATGAGTTGGAGCGGTGGCTGGCCGCCGCCGAGCCGGCGACCGCCGACCTGGCCCGGCGGGCGTGCGCGCTGGTCACCGACGTGCTGCCCGACCCGGTCGTGACCGTCGACGACGACCTTGTCGGTTTTGGTACCGCGCCCGGCTACAAAGGGCTGCACTTCACCGTCGCCGCGTACCGCGCGCACGTGACGCTCGGCATCGCCCGGGGCGCCGCGCTGCCCGACCCGGCCGGCCTGATGGAGGGCAAGGGCAAGGTCCATCGCCACGTCAAGCTCCGCGCCGTCACCGACCTGGAACGCCCCGAGCTGCGCGCACTGATGGAGTCCGCCGTCCACGCCGGCTGACGCACATCAACCTCCGCGCAGCACTCCACAGTGGAGACCCATGCGGGTTGCCGCCTCACCCTCCGCGGTCGCCCAGCTTAACCCAGGAGCCGCCCCGGCAGATCTTGGCAGGTTAGCGTCGATATAACGCGCTAACTCGCCAAGATTTCGAAGCTCACACCGTCTGCAGCTGATCGGCAGTCGCGGACCGCGACGAGGGGGAGATCTCACGTGGCGAGTGCTGCGCTCAGCTGTTGCGCGACGTCGGCGGGACGGTGACGGACCTGCCAGGCGGAGAAGCGTAGGACGCGGTCACCGCGGATCCAGATCTCGTTCTGGCGGCGCATGTCCGCCTCCCACTGGCCCGCCTCCATGTGGTGGGCGCCGTCCACCTCGACGTGCACGCGCTGCTCCCGCCAGTAGGCGTCCAGGTAGCGGATGCGCCCGGCCCGGTCGCGCCGCCGCTCCTGCAGGTCGGGTACGGGCAACCCGTGCCGGCGGCACAGATTGACAAAGTCGATCTCCGATAGTGCGGTGGCCCCGCCTTCGGCCAGCGTCAACGTCTCCAGCACCAGCCGGCGGCGGCTGGCGCGGGGCAGGTCGGACAGCACCGCGCGGACCTCGGCGGGCGTGACGAGCCGCTGTTGGCAGGTGGCGGCGACCACGGTCCGGGCCTCGTCGTCGCCGCGTGCCCACTGCGCCGCGTCCGCCACGGCACGTGCCATCGTCGTCCGCATCGGGCGCCCGACCTGTACGTGGTGGTCGGGCAGGACCGTGGTCCGGTGCACGATCACCGCGGGCATGTCGAGCGGCATCCGGCCACGCAGGCTCGCGGCCCGGCCGGGGTCACGGACGAGGAGATGGATCGGGCCCGGGCGGGGCCAGCGCAGGCCACCCTCGCGGGCGGCGGTGAGTCCACCGAGCAGCGCGCCCTTGCCCGCGGCCAGCACCGCGACCCACAACGCCTGGCCAGCGGTGAGCGGACCGTTGTGAGCGATCAGCACGCCTCGACAGGCTCTGCGCCACCGCCCGGACGCGGTCAGAGTGCGGACCCGGCCGGTGCCGACGACGGCCGCGGCCTGTGCGGTGGTGAGGACGCCGTCCTGCTCGAAGAGCAACCACTCCAGCGCGGTCGCCGCGCGTCCGGGTACCGGCATCCGGGAAGTGTGTGAGCGTCCCCGGCCGGCGGCAAGGGGATGCGGCCAAAGCGTGGGTAAGAACGGGTGCGGACGGACCAGGCCGGTTTCGTGGGCGAGGACGACGGCGTGGACGCGGTCGCGGACGCGAGTAGGTTGGCGGGGTGCGTATCGGCATTCAGATTCCCAGCTTCACGTACCCCGGCGGTCAGGAGCAGATCGCCCCGACGTTCGCGCGCGTCGTGCGCGAGGCCGACCAGGCGGGTCTGGCCAGCCTGTGGGTGATGGACCACTTCTTCCAGATCCGCGGTGTGGGCGCGGCCGAGGAGCCGATGCTGGAGGGCTACTCGGCGCTGGCGTACGCGGCGGCGATCACCGAGCGGATCACGCTCGGCACGATGGTCACCGGCGTCGTGTACCGGTACCCCGGGATCCTCATCAAGACGGTGACCACCCTCGACGTCCTTTCCGGCGGGCGGGCCTGGTTTGGCGTCGGCGCCGCGTGGAACGCGGAGGAGTCGGCCGGCCTCGGCGTGCCGTTCCCGCCGGTGGCGCGGCGGTTCGAGCAGTTGGAGGAGACGCTGCGGCTGGCCAAGCAGATGTGGGCCGGCGACGAGAGCGCGTTCGACGGCAAGCACTACAAGCTGGAGCGGCCGCTCAACTCGCCGCCGCCGGTGAGCCGGCCGCACCCGCGCATCCTGGTCGGTGGCGGCGGGGAGAAGAAGACGCTGCGCCTCGTCGCGCGGTACGCGGACGCCACCAACCTCTTCGACACGCCGGAGCTGCCGCACAAGCTGGACGTGCTGCGGGAGCACTGCGCGCGGGAGGGCCGGCCGTACGGCGACATCGAGAAGACCGCCCTCTCGGTGCTGACCGCCGACTCCACGCCCGACCAGCTCCAGGAGATCGTGGGGCGGCTCGGTGAGCAGGGCGTCGACCAGGTCATCTTCTCGGCGCGCCAGCCGCACCTGCCGAACGCGGTGGCGCTGCTGGCCGGCGTGGCCGCCACGTTCGCCTAAAGACAGGGCCGGGTTCGCACGAGGAGGGGGTCGCCCACCTTCCTCAGACCGAGGGCACCACCCTCCTCAGGTAGGACGGATCGGACCGTAGCAGCCCTTACCGTGTGTGCATGACGACAACGACCACGGACATCGCCGCTCGGGCGGTCGACGCGTGGAAGGTATACGGCAGCGGCGAGGCGCAGGTCATCGCGCTTCGCGGGGTGAACGTCGAGCTCGAGAAAGGGCGCTTCACTGCGATCATGGGCCCCTCCGGGTCGGGCAAGTCGACGCTCATGCACTGCCTCGCCGGGCTCGACGCGCTCACCCGGGGACAGGCCTTCATCGGTGACACGCAGATCACCGGGCTCAGCGACAGCGGCCTGACGAGGCTGCGGCGGGACCGGGTGGGCTTCATCTTCCAGCAGTTCAACCTGCTGCCGACGCTGACCGCCGAGGAAAACATCCTGCTGCCGCTCTCCATCGCCGGCCGCAAGCCGGACCCCGACTGGTACAAGACGGTCATCGAGACCGTGGGCCTCGGCGACCGCCTCGGTCACCGGCCGAGCCAGCTCTCCGGCGGCCAGCAGCAGCGGGTGGCGTGCGCGCGGGCGCTGGTCGCCAAGCCGGAGGTCATCTTCGCGGACGAGCCGACCGGCAACCTCGACTCCCGCTCCGGTGCCGAGGTGCTCGGCTTCCTGCGCAACTCGGTGCGCGACTTCGGACAGACCATCGTGATGGTCACGCACGACCCGAACGCCGCGTCGTACGCGGACCGGGTCGTCTTCCTCGCCGACGGCGCGGTCGTCGACGAGATGGTCGAGCCGACCGCCGAGGGCGTGCTCGACAAGCTGAAGAACCTCGACGTCACGGCGGGCGGCGTCTGATGCTGCGGGCCAGCCTGAAGAGCCTCTTCTCCCGCAAGCTGCGCCTCACGCTCGCGATCGTGGCGATCGTGCTGGGCGTGTCGTTCCTGTCCGGCGCGTTCGTGCTGACCGACTCGCTCGGCGCGCGCTTCGAGCGCCTGTTCACGAGCATCAACCAGAACGTCGACGTCCAGGTGGCGCTCAACGACGAGGGCCAGGACGAGGACCCGCAGCCCAAGCTCACCCAGGCGCAGATCGACGCGCTCGGCGCGCTGCCCGGCGCCCAGTCGGTCTCCGGCGACGTGAGCGCGATGGGTGTCATCCCGTTCGACCGCGAGGACGGCAAGCCGGCGACCACGTCCGGCGCGCCGCAGATCGGCGGCGGGGTCAAGGGCGACGACCCGTTCGCGCTGGTCCAGCTCGCGGACGGCCGGTGGCCGTCCGCGGACGACGAGGTCGTGATCTCCCGGTACACCGCGGACCAGACCCACTCCGCCACCGGCGACCGCCTCAAGATCTTCCTGCCGGAGGTGAACGAGGCGCACGAGTTCACCATCACCGGCACCGTGGTCTACGACGGTGACCGGGACTCGCTCGCCGGCGAGACGCTGATCCTCTTCGAGGAGGGCTTCGCGCAGCGCACGTTCTACGGGCAGGAGGGGCTGTTCTCCGGCGCGTACCTGGCCGCGCGCGACGGCGTCACCCAGGAGCAGTTGCGCGAGCAGGTCGCGCCGCTGGTGCCGGGCGGGTTCGAGGCCAAGACCGGTGACCAGGCGAACGAGGACGCGGCCAACGACGTGCAGGAAGGGCTCTCGGCCCTCACCACGTACTTCTTCGGCCCGTTCGCGATCGTGGCGCTGCTGGTCGGCGTCTTCCTGATCTTCAACACGTTCAACATCCTGGTCGCTCAGCGCGCCTCGGAGCTCGCCCTCTTCCGTGCGATGGGCGCGAGCTGGGGCAGGTGACCGGCTCGGTGCTGATCGAGGCGGTGCTCGTCGGCGTGGTCGGCTCCACGCTCGGCCTGCTCGCCGGCATCGGTCTCGGGCTCGCCGGCAGCGCCGCGCTGACCGCGCTCATCGGCGCGCAGCTGCCGGGCGCGGGCATCACGGTGAGCGCCACACCGGTGATCCTGGCGTACGTGGTGGGCATCCTGGTCACGGTCGTCTCCGCGTTCGTACCGGCCATCCGGGCCTCCGCGGTGCCGCCGCTCGCGGCGATGCGCGAGGTCAACCGCCCGGACAAGCCGCTGCGGGTACTGACGATCGTCGGCCTCGTGTTCGCGGTGCCGGGGCTCGCGCTGCTGCTGCTCGGCCTGATCGGCTCGTCGTTCACCCCGCTGCTGTTCGGCGCGGTGCTGGCGTTCCTCGGCGTGGTGATCCTCTCGCCGCTGCTGACCAAGCCGCTCGCCGGCCTGATCGGCAAGGCGGTCGGGTGGGGCATGAGCGGACGCCTCGGCGTACGCAACGCGCTGCGCAACCCCCGCCGCACCGCGGTCACCGCCGCCGCGCTGATGATCGGCGTGACGCTGGTGAGCGCGGCGAGCGTGCTGGGCGAGTCGTTCACCCGCACGATCGACCAGACCATCAACGCCTCGGTCGGCGCCGAGGTCATCGTCCAGACCAACACCACCGCCGGCCCGCCCGGCGAGGTCGGTTTCCCCGACCGCGCCACGGAGCAGATGCGGCAGGTGCCCGGCGTGGCCGAGGTCGTGCCGCTCTACATCTCCCTCGAAGCGCGGGTCGACGGCGGCGCGCCGCCGTTCGGCGGCACGTTCTCGACCGACGACATGGCCGTGACGCGCGACATGTTCTCGATGAAGACGATCGAGGGTGATCTGCGCACGCTGGGGCCGGGCGAGTTCGTCACCGACGAGAACACGTTCAAGTCGCGCGGCTGGGAGGTCGGGCAGAGCGTCCCGATCAAGCTGGACAAGGGCGGCGAGCAGCAGTACCGGCTGGTCGGCGTCTACGAGTCGACGCCGATCTGGACCGACACGCTGATCCTGCCGAAGGACGCCGTGGCCAGCTTCGCCGGTCCGCTCGCGCTGCAGGGCTACGTCAGCCTGCGCGACGGCGCGAACCCGGACACGGTGGTCGGCGACATCGAGCGGGTCATGGCGGACTACCCGCTGGTCACGGTGGGGGACCGGTCGGCGTTGCTGGACCAGTTCAACAGCTTCATCGACATCGCGCTCGGCATCATCTACGTGCTGCTGGGCGTCGCCATCCTCATCGCGCTGCTCGGCATCCTCAACACGTTGCTGCTGAGCATCTTCGAGCGGACCCGCGAGCTGGGCCTGCTGCGCGCGGTCGGCCTCAACCGCCGCGGCGTGATGCGGATGGTGGGTACCGAGTCCGTGGTGATGGCCGTCTTCGGCTGCCTGCTCGGCATCATCGTCGGCGTCGGGCTGGGCGCGGCGCTGTCGTCGGCGCTGATCGACCGCGACTTCCTCACCGTCGTCGCTATCCCGTGGGTCAGCCTGATCGTGTTCGTGGTGGTCGCGATGATCGCCGGTGTCCTGGCCGCGCTGTGGCCGGCCTGGCGCGCCGCGCGGCTGAACGTGCTGCAGGCGATCGCCTACGAGTAACCGTCCTGTTTAAGGGGCCCCGGGGGTATTTAGACCCCGGGGCCTCTTTCATTCAGCGTGAAACCCGGTAGCGGTCGAACTGCGGGATAACGGGGAGAAAAGGCACGCGTGGTGCGCTTGTCAAGCGGTCGTCAAGTGCGTGTGCTAGATAGGTATGCGTGATTCGGACATTGCTGATCCTCGATGGGGCGCTCGTCCGTGGTGCGCTCGCGTTCGTCCTGTCCGCGCAGGACGATATCGACGTGGTGGGTGAGGGTGACACCGGCGACGACGCCACGGCCCTGATCCGCTCCCTCCGGCCCGATGTGGTCGTCACCGATCTCGGCGTGATGGCGGGACCGCACCGCCGCTTCGCCTGTCCGGCACTCGTCCTCGCCTCGCAGCAGCAGGCGCGGCGGCTCGTGGCCGCGGTACGCCAGCAGGCGCAGCCGTGCGGTTTCCTCGGCGACCACGTCGCGCCGCAGCGCGTGGTGGACGGTGTGCGTCGCCTGGCCAGGGGTGAGCCGGTCGCCGACGCGCGCCTCGCCGTCGCGGCGCTCAACCGGAGCAACCCGCTGACCGAGCGGGAGACCGAGATCCTGGAGATCGCGGCCACCGGGTCGCCGGCCAAGGACATCGCCGCGCGGCTGCACCTCTCGCCCGGCACCGTCCGCAACTACCTGTCCCGCGTAGTGGCGAAGGTCGGCGCGCGCACGCGCATCGAAGCCGTGCGAATCGCCCAGGAATCAGGCTGGATCTGATCGACTAACGCCTATTGGCGTGATAGGGAATGCCACTATCGGCGTGTGAAAAACCCACGAGTAGCAAACGCCTTCCTCATCGTTCAGAGGTGACGGTCTGCACTAGAGGCGGCCCGGCTCAGTCGTCAGGATGAGCATCACCAATACGAAAGAACGAAGGCGAGTGGCCGGATGGACGATCGATACGAAGCGTTCTGCATGGCGAGTCCGTTGTTCTACGACGTTCTCCACTCCACGACGAAGGCATCGTTTCGTACCGCCGACCGCCCCCTCGCCGATGGCTGGATCCGCAAGGAGCAGGACGACTGGTGGGTCTTCCGACCCCCGGGTCGTAGCGGTTCCGGCCGGACCGACCTCCCGCCGCAGGGATGGAAGATCCACGTTTCCGCCACCCTCGACAACGCGGACCGCGTCCTCGACACCGTCTGGGACTACTGCGTTCCCCGCGGCATCGACTTCAAGTTCCTCCGCTCGCCCGGCGCGCTGCTCGGCCGCGTCTCCAAGTACGCGCCGCGCGGCTACAGCGGCAAGCTCGTCACCATCTACCCGGTCGACGACGACGCCTGCCACACGATCCTGCGCGAGCTTGGCGAGCAGCTCGACGGCGAGCCCAACCCCTACATCCTGAGCGACCTGCGCTGGGGTGCCGGCCCCCTCTTCGTGCGGTACGGCGCTTTCGCCGCCCGCTACTGCGTCGGGCCGAGGGGCACCGTCGTGCCGGCCATCGCCGACGCCAGCGGCACCCTCGTGCCGGACCGGCGCGACCCGGTGTTCCACGTGCCGGAGTGGGTGACCCTGCCGGACTTCCTCGCCCCGCACCTCGCCGCCCGCAACGCGGTGAGTATCGCCGACCTGCCGTACGAGATCGAGCGGGTGCTGCACTTCTCCAACGGCGGCGGCATCTACGTCGGCACGGAAAAGGCGACCGGCCGCTCGGTGGTGCTGAAGGAGGGCCGCCCGCACGCCGGGCTCGACGGCCGTGGCAAGGACGCGGCCGACCGGGTCGAGTGGGAGTACGAGGTGCTGCGGCGGCTCGCCGGCGTCCCCGGCGTCCCCGAGGTGTACGACCTGTTCTGGGTCGGCGAGCACCGGTTCCTGGCGATGGAGCACATCGACGGCACGCCGCTGAGCCGGGCCGTGGTGCGGCGGTTCCCGCTGACCGACCTCAACGCCGGTCCGGAGGAGGCGGCGGCCTACACCGAGTGGGCGCTGGGCATCCACGCGCAGGTGAGCGAGACGATCCGGGGCATCCACGAGCGGGGCCTCGTCTACGGCGACATGCACATGTTCAACGTGCTGGTGACCGAGGACGACCGCACCTTCCTGCTCGACTTCGAGGTGGCCTCGTCGATCGAGGAGGCGACCCGGCCGGCACTGGGCAACCAGGGCTTCAGCCCGCCGCGCGGCACCAAGGGCGTCGACGTCGACCGGTACGGCCTGGCCTGCCTGCGCTTCGCGCTGTTCCTCCCGCTCAGCAACATGGTGTGGCTGCACCGGCCGAAGGTGCACCACCACGCCGAGGTCATCGCCGAGCACTACCCTGTGCCCCCGGAGTTTCTGGCGGAGGGCGTCGAGGTGATCGCGCCCGGCACGGCGGCACCAGCGCCGTGGCCGGCCGCGCGGGCCGGCGCGGAGGACCTCGCCGCGACGTGGCCGAGCCTGCGCGACAGCCTCAGCCGCGCGATCCTCGCCAGCGCCACGCCCGAGCGCGACGACCGCCTCTTCCCCGGCGACGTCCAGCAGTTCTCCGAAGGCGGCCGGATCAACCTGTCGCACGGCGCCGCCGGCGTGCTGTACGCGCTCTCGGTCACCGGCGCCGGCCGCGACGAGCGGCTTGAGCAGTGGTTCCTCGCCAAGGTGCGCCGGCCGGAGAGCGGGACGAGTCCCGGCCTCTTCGACGGGCTGCACGGCGCCGCGTTCGTCCTCGACCACCTCGGCCACCGGCAGGCGGCGCTCGACGCGGTCGACCTGTGCCTGCGGGAGGAGTGGCAGTCGCTCGGCCTGGACCTGCAGGGCGGCCTCGCGGGAATCGGGCTCAACCTGCTGCACTTCGCCGATCACACCGGCGAGCCGGCGCTGCGCCTCGCCGCGCATCGGGCCGCCGAGCTCGTCGCCGAGCGCCTCGGCACCGTCGATTCCGTACCGGAGACGAGCGGCCGGGAAAACCCGCTGGCCGGGCTGATGCGGGGTTCGTCGGGTCCGGCGCTGCTGCTGATCCGCGCGTTCGACGACACCGGCGACCCGGCGTACCTCGACCACGCCGCCGTGGCCCTGCGGCAGGACCTGCGCCGCTGCGTCACCCGGGAGACCGGCGAGCTGCACGTCAACGAGGGGTGGCGCACGATGCCGTACCTCGACTCGGGCAGCGTGGGCGTCGGGCTGGCGCTGGACGAGTACCTCGCGCGGCGCCACGACGACGAGTTCGCCGAGGCGGCACGGGGTGCGGAGCTCGCCGCGCAGTCCACGATGTACGTCTTCCCGGGCCTGTTCTCGGGCCGCGCCGGGATCCTGCTCTACCTGGCCGCCCGCAGCGCCGACCCGGCCACCGACCCGCGAGTGGCCAAGCAGGTCCGCAACCTGGGCTGGCACGCCGTGCCCTACGGCGACGGGTTCGCCTTCCCCGGCACGTCGCTCATGCGCCTGTCGATGGATCTCGCCACCGGCACCGCCGGCGTGCTGCTGGCGCTCGGCGCCGCGCTGCACGGCGAGCCGGTGCACGCACCACTGCTCCACCCGGGCGCGCGGCGCTTCGTCCAGGGGCCGGCAAGATCCGGTCCGAGGAGCGAAGCGACGAGTCCGGATCGCGCTGGCGCCCTGGACGTTCAGCGAGCGGAGCGAGCGCAAGGCGGCTCGGCCCCACAGTCTCCCGCGCCGACCGGTGCGGGTCAGGTAACACCGTAGTAATGGGAGGAATCACCATGGCTCTGCTCGACCTGCAGGCGATGACCCAGGTACTCGAGACCGACGGCGGCGGCGGCCACAGCGGCACCAGCAAGAGCTGCGCCGAAAGTGACCTCAGCGTCACGCTGTGCCACGAGAGCGACCTGAGCGTCCTGCTCTGCCAGAACTGATCCAGCGGCACCAGTGAGAACCGCGGTCCCGGACGAATGTCGGTCGCCCGGGCCGCGGGCTTTCTATGAAGGGAGTCTATGTGTCGGCGACCTTCGCCGTGCTGGTCCGAAAGGGTGGTGCCTGGCTGCCGGTCATCGCCTTTTGCGCTGTCGTCGGCTCCGGCGTCACGCTCGCCCTGCCGGTCGTGCTGGGCCGGGCGATCGACGCGGTCGTGGCCGGTGACGGGTCCACCGCACGCTGGGTCGTTGTCGCATGCGGACTCATCCTGCTCAGCATGCTCGCCGACGTCGGCGGAGCGTTCGCGGGCGCGGCCAACAGCGCCGGCGTCACCGCGTGGCTGCGCGACCGCCTGGTCCGGCACACGCTCGCGGTCGGGCCGAGGGCCGGACGGGCGTTCGACGCCGGCGACCTCGTCAGCCGCGTCTCCAGCAACGCCACGGACGCCGCACAGGCCGGCCTTGTAACGATCTCCGTCGCGACCGCGCTGCTGCCGCCGGCCGGCGCGCTGGTGCTGCTGACCCTCATCGACCCCTGGCTGGCCCTCGTGTTCCTGGCCGGGCTCGCGCTGGTCGGGCTCGTGCTGCGGGCGTTCACGCGGCAGACGGCGGCGGTCGTCTCCGCGTACCAGCGCACCCAGGGCCGCCTCGCCGCCCGCCTCGCCGAGTCGCTCGTGGGCGTGCGCACCATCGCGGCCGCCGGCACCGTCGAGGCCGAGGAGCGGCGCGTGCTCGCCCCGCTCGACGAACTGCGCCGGCAGGGTGCGGACACCTGGCGGGTGCTGGCCCGCTCCAGCGCACAGGCCGCCGTCGTGGGGCCGCTGGTCCTGGTGGCCGTCCTGGCCGCCGGTGGCCTCGCGCTCGCCGACGGGCGGATCAGCGCGGGTGACCTCTTCGCCGCCAGCCGGTACGCGACGATCGGGGCGGGTCTCGGCAGCCTCACCGGCGTGCTCGGCGGGCTGGCGCGCGCCCGGGCCGGCGCGCGGCGCGCGGCCGAGGTGCTCGACACACCCACTGTCCAGCATGGACGGTCGGCGGTGCCGGACGGGCCTGGCACCGTGGAGTTCCAGGGCGTCGCGGCCCGCGGTGACGACGGCGCCGCGCTGCTCGACGGCGTCGACCTGGTGCTTCCGGGCGGCGCGACCGTCGCGGTGGTGGGCCGGTCCGGCTCCGGCAAGTCGGTCCTCGCCGCCCTCGCCGCCCGCCTGCGCGACCCCGACGCCGGCCGCGTGCTCCTCGACGGCGTGCCGCTGCCCGACCTCGACCGGGCCGCGCTGCGCACGGCGATCGGCTGCGCCTTCGAGCGGCCGGTCCTGGTGGGTGGGACGGTCGCCGACGCCGTCGGGCTCGGCCTTCCCCGCGACCGGGTACGCGCGGCGGCGCACGCCACCCACGCACACGACTTCGTCAGCCGGCTGCCCGAGGGGTACGACACACCGCTCGCCGACGCGCCCATGTCCGGCGGTGAGGCGCAGCGGCTGGGGCTGGCCCGCGCCTGGCACGCCGAGCGCCTGCTCGTGCTCGACGACGCCACGTCCAGTGTGGACACCGCGACCGAGGTGCGGATCGCCGCCGCGCTGACCGGGTCGGGCGGTGGCCGTACCCGATTGGTGGTCACCCACCGCGCGGCCACCGCCGCCCGCGCGGACGCGGTGGTGTGGCTGGCCGGCGGCCGCGTGCGCGCGATGGGCCGGCACGCGGACCTGTGGGACGACCCGGAGTACCGCGAGGTGTTCCAGTGAGCGCCCGCCCCGACACCGAGGGGGAGGCGCGATGAGGCGCGAGCTGCGGTACGCGGTCACGGGGCTGCGGCGGCGACCGCTGCTCCGGCTCGTGGCCTGGTCGGTGCCGGAGGCGCTGCCCTCCGCGGTGCTCGGCCTGGCGGTCGCGCACGCGGTCGACGACGGCTTCCTCGCCGGCCGCCCGCTGGTCGGGCTGGCCTGGCTCGGCGCGCTCCTGCTCTCCGGGCTGGCGGGCGCGGTCGGCGCGCGGCAGGTCTTCGCCGCCCTCGGCGACCTCGTCGAACCGGTCCGCGACGACCTCGTCCGGCGGGTGGTGTCGGGTGCGCTGCGGGCGGGGGCCGCAGGCCGGGCCGACGACGGCGCCGTGTCGCGGCTGACCCGGCAGGTGGAGATCGTCCGGGACAGGTACGCGGGCCTGATCGTCGTCTGCCGCGGCTTCCTCGTCACGGTCGTCGGCGCCACGGCCGGCCTGCTCACCATCGCGCCGCAGGTCGCGCTGCTGATCCTGCCGCCGTTCCTGCTGGGCTGCGCGCTGTTCCTGGCCACGCTCGGGGTGGCCGCCGGCCGCTACCGCGCCGCCGTGCGGGCCGACGAGCGGGTCGCCACCGCCGCCGGTACCGTGCTCGCCGCCACCCGCGACATCGCCGCCCGCGGCGCCGAGGAGCACGCCGCCCGCATGGTCGCCGGGCCGATCGCCGAGCAGGCCGCGGCCGAGCGGGGCCTCGCGTGGCTGGCCGTGCTCCGCACGCTGTGCTTCGCGGTCGGCGGGTGGCTGCCCCTGGTCGCCGTGCTGGCCGCCGGACCGTGGCTTGTCGACGGGGGCGTGACCGCCGGCGCCGTCCTGGGTGGACTGACGTACGTCCTGTTCGGACTCCAGCCCGCCCTCGCCCGCCTCTTCTCCGGCCTGGGCGGCAGCGGGCTGCGCTTCGTGGTGACGCTCGGACGGATCCTGGACGCCGCCGACCAGCCCGCCCCACCACCCCGGCCGGCCATCCCGCTCGGCTACGCGGTGGCGCTGCGCGGGGTCACCTTCGCGTACGGGCCGCACGCCGAACCCGTGCTCCGCGGCCTCGACCTCGACCTGCCCGAAGGCGATCACCTGGCGGTCGTCGGCCCCAGCGGCATCGGCAAGTCCACGCTCGCGGGCCTGGTGTGCGGCCTGCTCCGCCCGGACGCCGGCACCGTGCTGGTCGGCGGGTGCGCCGCGGTCGAGGTGCCGGAGTCGGCGCGGGTCCTGATCCCGCAGGAGGCGTACGCGTTCGCCGGCACCGTCCGCGACAACCTCACCTACCTGCGCCCCGACGTGCCCGATCCCACCGTCCTCGCCGCGGCCGAGGCCGTCGGCGCGGCGGCGCTGGTGTCCCGCCTTGGCGGGCTGGACGCCGACCTGCGCCCGGCCGAGCTCTCGGCGGGGGAGCGCCAGCAGCTGGCGCTCGTGCGCGCCTACCTCTCACCCGCACCCGTCGCGGTGCTCGACGAGGCCACCTGCCACCTCGACCCGGCGGCGGAGCGGGTGGCCGAGGAGGCGTTCGCCGCCCGCGAGGGCACGCTGGTCGTGATCGCCCACCGGATCAGCTCGGCGTTCAGGGCGCGGCGGGTGCTGGTCCTGGACGGCACGGGTGCCGCGCTGGGCGACCACGAGGGCCTGCTGGAAAGCTCGCCGCTGTACCGCGAGCTGGTCGGCCACTGGTCCGCCGCCGACGCTCCGGCCCCCACCCCCTGAGGCGCGGCAGTGGGTTTGCACTTGGCGCGACCAAACGCGGAGGGTGAGGCCGCGGGAGCAACGGTCCGGACCACGGCGGACGTCGCGGTAGCTCAATGGATCTTTGATGGGTCGAGATCAGATCCAGCCGGCGTCCTGGGCGATGCGGATCGCCTCGATGCGGGTGCGGGCGCCGGTCTTGGCGAGGATGCGGGACAGGTAGTTGCGGACGGTGCCGGCGCTGAGGTAAAGCTTCTGCGCGATCTCCTTGGCCGGTGCCCCGTCGAGCGCCATGCGGAGCACCTCGCACTCGCGGTCGGTCAGCGGGTTTTCGCTGGCGGTGAGTGCGGCGACCGCGACCTCGGCGTCCAGCACGGGCTCGCCCCGGGCCAGCTGGCGTACGCTCTCGACAAGGTCGTAGGGCGAGGTCTCGGCGCCGAGGAAGCCCACGCGCGGTGCGAGGCGGGCCAGCGAGCGGCCCACTCCGGCGCCGGCCTGGCGGTCGAGCAGGATCAGGACGCCGCAGGTGGGCACCGCGTCGCAGAGGGTCGGGCACAGCTCGGTGACCGCGACAGGACCGGGCAGGGCGATGTCGAGCACCGCGACGTGCGGATGGTCCCGGCGGGCGATCGGGAGCACCTCGTCGGAGCGGGAGAGCTCAGCCACGACCTCGAGATCGTCTTCGGCCGTCATGACAGCGGACAGTGCCTCGCGGACCAAACGGCCCCTCTGGCCCAGCAGGACCCGGATCAACCAGCCACCTCGCTCGCGCCTGCGGCGCCAAAGGACGCCACCTCACCGCATGGGCGCGGCCACGCTGCCGCGCTCATCACCGCGTCCATTGCGTACAGATAGCAATCGATACGTAACACGGCGGTGAATTGCGCGTCATCTTAACGGGCGTCAATGATCTCCACTGGGTTCCCGCAACGAAGAGTGTGGACTGTCGGAAACATGATTCTCGGCGTGAGGGAGAAATGGGTCCGGCCGCGCATTTCGCGCGGCCGGAAAGCACCGAAGAACCTGAACTGACCGAATAGGCGGGAACCGCCCAATCAGCTTGATGCGGGGGTGGGGAAAGCGACCGGACTGCGCAGACCATCGCGGTCCACCGCCCGTACGCCGAAGAAAACGTTGTCCTTCGACAAGTCGATCGTGGCCGTGGTGACGTCGCCGACCGGAATCACGTGTGTCCACTCCGGAGCGGTGGTCTCCCGCCACACCACCTCGTACCCGGCCAGATCCGGGTCCGTGCCACGCTGCCAGCGCAAAGTCGTGTCGTTGGTGAGCGCGGCGGTGAGGATGTTGACGCTCTTGGGTGTGCCCGGGCCGTTGGCCAGCGACCACAATGCGGCGCCGTTGACCTTGGCGACCCGCGTGATGAACCCGAAGTCGCAGAACTCGGGCAGGTCGCCGAACTGCACGCCGTCCTCGACCCGCACATCCTGATGTTGGTGGCGAAAATCTTCGTTCGGCTCGGTGAAGCGGGCCGCGGGGTAACCCTGCTGGAGGTACGAGATGTGGTCGCTTCCACGCAAATAGCGGTCACGGCGATAGATAATGCGCACATTCATTCCAGTCGCGTCGTTTTCTGCGACGTCCTGCACGAAGCGCGCGAGCTGGCGCGATGGCGAATCGTTTTCGCCTCCGACCGATTGGCGCACCGAAGCCTCGGCCGGCGTCTCAGCTGTCGGGACGCCCTCGGCGAAGAGCCGCACCGTGCGCGGGTCGCGGGTGCCGTCGTCGGCGAGGCTGGAGCCGACGATGTCGTTGCTGAACATGCCCTGCACGTCGGCGCCGGCCGCCTTGTACTGGCGGGCCTGGAACCCCGAGCCGAACAGGCCCTGCTCCTCGCCGGCCACTGCGGTGAACACCAGCGTCGCCGCCGGCGGCCGCGTGGCGAAGAGCCGCGCGAGCTCCATCACCACCGCCACGCCGGAGGCGTCGTCGTTGGCGCCGGGCGCGTCGGCGGTCGCGTTGAGGACGTCGGTGACGCGGGAGTCGTAGTGCCCGGAGATCACGTACACCCGCTCGGGCGACGCGGTGCCGCGCAGCGTGGCCACCACATTGGAGATCACGGTCGGCACCGGGATGCGCGGTCCCGGCTCCTGCGTGTACGACTGCTTCTCCACGGTCATGCGCCCGCCGGAGGCCGCCGCGTACCCGCTGAGCTGGTCGAAGATCCAGTCGCGGGCGGCGCCGATCCCGCGGACCGGGTCGTCCTGGCTGGAGAGGGTGTGCCGGGTGCCGAACGCGACGAGGCGGCGCACGGTGGCCTCGATCCGGCGGCGGTCGATGTCGTCGAGCAGCGCCCGCAGCGCGCGGCTCGGCCGTTGGGGGTGGATGGGGCGGCCCGGCCCGGGTGGTGTCCCGTGCCCGCCGGCCGACGCCGGAGCCGCGCCGACGATCAGCGGCACAGCAGCGGCCGCGGACGCGGACGCCATGAAGGCCCGTCGAGATGTTCTCTCATCAATGCCCATGTCTGGATATGCTATGCCGGTTTGCGCTGATCATGACGGTCCGTCGCGGCCGCGTTAGACCGTCGGGCTCGCGCGCCGACCTTCCCGACCTGCGCTGCCGGGATCCGCCGCTCTGTCACCGTCGGTGAGTGGCACAACCTTCGAGATCTAGTGGAGTTGTGGCGCCATTTCAACGCCTCGACTTTCGGAGTTGGGTTTGCTTCCCTGCGACAGCTTCCGTGTCTTCCCGGCTCGCGGTGTCTCCGCCGCGTTAGCCGGTTTACGGGCTATGGCATTGACCAGGCAGGATGCAAGATCCAGCTGTCTGATCTTCCACTACCTGCGCTTCTGGAGATCTTTTCGAGGCGGGAGTGCGGGAGGCTGCTCTCGTCGCGGTCTGTGACTGTCGATCAGGTGCAGGCGGTGTGAGCGTCGAGATCTTGGTGAGTTTGCGCATTATTTCGACGCCAACTTGCCAAGATCTGCTGGAGCGGGCTCCTGGTTTGAGCTGGGCGACCGCGGAGCGTGAGGCGCCTACCGTGGGTATAGCGGCAGCTCACATCTAACTGGGGGTCGGACTCGTGGAGAAGGCTCACCCGGCCGTGAAAGGACTCCAGACGACGAAGAACTCCGAAAGTCGAGGACACTGACGGCCGGGCGTCGGTATTCAGCTGAGGATCACCGATGGCACCGTGGCGGTTCCGGGGCCTCCGCCTGACCAACCCCAAGGTCGACGAAACGCGAGGCGCTCGCCGTGGACAAGGGCCACCGCGACGGGCGAGAACCCCGCCCACCCTGATCGCAGACGAACCGCCTATTGCGGTGACCACTAACGTTTCTGGGCCTGCCCGCTGGGCGGGCGGACCCAGAAACCCTGCGCCTGGCAGGGCCTGGTTCGCCGGGGAACCCGGCGAGCCATAGATTAGTGGCCGGTCACCCAGCGGAGCGCGTTCGACAGGTGCTCACGGAAAGCCGGCTCCACATACGACTCCGCCGTATGCCCCAGCGCCGTATAAAACGACCGCCCGCCGAACCGCTCGTGGCACCAGGCCAGCGGGTGGTCCGCGCCCATCCCACCGCCGTCGTACGTGGCCTCGTCCACCCGCAACAGCACACGAGCGGCGGGGCGGGAGCGGAAGTCGTACCACTCGTCGACACACTCCCACCGCGCCGGCAGATGCGCCGTCGCCGGGTGATCAGGATCGGACACGACGATCGTCGCGGGCTGCACGGCCGGGTGCTTGTCGAACCACGCCCCGACGAGCTCGCCATAGAACGGCCAGCCGTACTCGGTCGCGGCCGCCGAGTGCACGCCGAGGAAGCCGCCGCCGCCCCGCACGTACGCCTCCAGCGCCGCGCGGCCGGCGTCGGTGAGCACCTCGCCGTTGGTGTTCATGAAGACGACGGCGTCGACGCCGGCGAGGTCCTCCAGCGCTCCCGGCTCCTCCGTGGCCACCACGGCGGGGTGCAGCTCGCGCATGGCCTGCACGCCGGCCGGGATCGACTCGTGCCGGTAGCCCGTCGTCCGCGAGAAGACCAGGACGGTCACGCCGAGACGGGCGCGTCGGCGGGCAGCGTGTCCATGAACGAGCTCACCGAGAACACCGCGTTCCCGGCGCCGGGCGGGCCGTACCCCGGCGGGCTGGAAAGGCCGTTGGCCTCCATCGTCGCGCGGTACGCCTCCAGCAGCCGGATGTGGTACTCCAACGGCGCGCCCTGCGGGTTTGTGCGGCCGAGCGGCGTGGTCGGTTCCGGACACCACGTGGTGAAGCGGGGGAGGATGCCGCGGGACATGAAGTACTGCAGGCCCTCCGTCGTGGAGTCAATCGCCTCGTCCACGGTCGTGAAGCCGAAGGGCTCGGCCATCTCGATGCCGGCCACGAAGTTGGGGATCACGTTGCGCGGCCCGAAGACCTCGGCCGACTCGAGGATGCGGCGGTGCCACTCCTCGCGGCCCACGTAGCGCTCCTTGCCGGGGCAGTAGAGCTCGAAGA
The DNA here is from genome assembly GCF_011764425.1 of Phytohabitans houttuyneae. Taxonomy (NCBI): domain Bacteria; kingdom Bacillati; phylum Actinomycetota; class Actinomycetes; order Micromonosporales; family Micromonosporaceae; genus Phytohabitans; species Phytohabitans houttuyneae. Next base: position 116,768 of record NZ_BLPF01000001.1, on the reverse strand, counting down.
GGCGCTTGTCCCACACCTCGTAGTTGGGGTGGTAGATCTGCACGCCGTAGTCGCGGAAGCGCTGCACATCGGCCCGGGGCAGCGCCTGCGCCACCACCTTGCCGATCCACCGGCCGGGGAAGCGCTCCTCGATCGCCTTCGCGTACCGCCCGTAGAAGTCGGCCTCCGCCAGGCCGTCCACCTTGGACGTCACGCTGCCGCCGGTGAGCGTGTACGCGTGCGAGGTGCCGGCCGTGTCGTACCGGTCGATGATCGCCAGCGCCTCGAGCACCTCGTCGACCGGCTTGACGCCCGTGTAGGGGCGCCCCGCCGCCTTGTGCTGCCGCCAGTTGTGGTTGATGTCGCAGTACTGGCACTCTTCCTTGGCGCCGAAGTACTGGCACACCCGGAACACCGTCAGATAAATCAGGTAGCCCCACTGGATCGTGGGCGCGACCTCCATGACCGACTTGCCGTTCGCCAGCGTGTGGCGGTAGTAGTCCGGCATCGGAGGCAACCCGACGTCCGCGATGGGCCGCCCGTCGAGGTGGAGGCGCGCCACGCCGTCGTCACCCGCCATCACTCGGTACGGGCTGTCGGGATTGACCCGCACGGACACGACGGTGCGACGCAGTCCGTACGGCCCGCCGGTGAGCACGACCTCCTCCGGCGGGCGGCGCAGTGCGGCCGCGCCAAGCTCGGGGAGGGTGCGGTGGTCGAAGGAGAAGATGAAGTACGACTTCGGCTTGACCTCGCCGCCGTCGCCGTCGGTGAGCACCGAGTCATCGAAGGCCATGCCCCCGCGGAGCAGATCTTCCTTGAGCACCGCCTCCCGCGGGATGTGCGGGAACCTACCCATGAGGTCTTCGACAAGATCCGTGCGCGTCCGCATGACCCCAAGACTGCCACCTCGCCCGGCATGCCCGTGCGATCATCCGCCCCGCGTGTGCCCCCGATCACGCTGTGCTTTACCCAGGTGTCTTTTCGGATTCAACCGAAGCGCGGTTGCCAACGTACATATAAGGTCTTCGACGAGGAGGATGGGTTGGCGACGAAGCGCTCGGCATGGCAGCTCCTGGAGGGCCATGCGTACTCGGCGACGGTGGACGGCAGGGTCAGCGTCGGGCTCGGCTATGCGGCGGACGATCCGTACGCGGTCCATCTGATCGTCAGTGCCGACGCCACAGCCGCATCGTGCTGGGTGTTTGCGCGTGACCTGCTGATCGCCGGCCTCACCGGCACGGCGGGGCAGGGCGACGTGCTGGTCGGGCTCCAGCCCGGCGGCACGGTGGTGAGCGTCGTGCTGCGCAATGGGCGCGACGTGCTCGGCATAGACCTGCCGCGGCTGCCGCTGTGCCGGTTCGCGGCAGACATGCTGGCGATCGTGCCGCGCGGCAGCGAGGCGGGTCACGTCGACCTGGACGCCGAGCTGCGCTCGCTCCTCGCCTGATTGACGACTCAGCTTTCGCTGGGGGATGCGTCGGCTCGGCTGTTTGGCTAGCCTGTTCGCGATGAACGGACGGGGTCTGGCGGCGGCATTGGTGGGCTCGGTGCTGGCGGCGGCACCCGTTGTGGTGTTCGGGCCCGCGCCGGCCGCGGCCGCGCCCGTCGTGCCGTGTCCCACCGAAAAGCTGTCGCCGCCCCCGCAGCGCCCGCCGAAGCCGAAGGCGCCCGCGCTCGACCCCGCGCACGCGCAGGTCGGTGGCGAGGCGCTGGCCACGAGCGGCCTCGCCATCCCCGACGGCGCCGCCGCACCGCCGAAGCTCACCGCCAGCACGTGGCTCGTCGCCGACCTCGACACGGGGCAGGTGCTGGGCGGGTGCAACCCGCACGGGTACGAGACGCCGGCGAGCGTCCAGAAGGTGCTGCTCGCCGCCACGATGATCCCCAAGCTCGACCCCAAGCAGGTCGTCCAGGTGACCCGCGACGACCTCAAGATCGAGCGGGGCAGCTCGGCGGTGGGCCTGCTGGAGGGCGGCAAGTACCCGATCGAGACCCTCTGGTACGGCCTGCTCTTCGACTCCGGCAACGACGCGGCCAACGTGCTCGCCCGCGTCGGCGGCGGCGACAAGGGACAGCCGGGCGGCGTCGCGATGATGAACGCCGAGGCCCGCCACCTCGGCGCCCTCCAGACCCACGCGGTCACGCCGTCCGGGCTCGACGGGCCGGGCCAGTTCACCAGCGCGTACGACCTGGTGCTGATCGCCCGCGCGGCGTTCGGGCTGCCCGACTTCCGCAAGTACGTGGCGACGAGGACCGCCAAGATCCCGCCGCAGCCGCCCAAGGACCCGCGCGGCTTCCAGATCCAGAACGACAACGGGCTGCTGCAGAAGTACCCCGGCGCGCTCGGCGGCAAGAGTGGCTTCACGACGCTGGCCCGCCACTCGTTCGTCGGGGCTGCCAAGCGCGGCAACCGTACGCTGGTCGCCGCCGTGCTCGGCGCCGAGGCGCGGCCGATCCGCGCCTCCGAGCAGACCGCGAAGCTGCTCGACTGGGGCTTCGCCCTCCCGGCCGACGCCTCGGTCGGCAGGCTCGTCGAGCCCGGCGAGCTGGACGTGAAGCCCACCCCGCCCGCCGACCAGCCCGCCGCCGACGGCGCCGCCCGCCCCTCCGACAGCCTGCCCGGCTCGTCCCCGGCCGCGGTGATCGGCCTGACCGTCGCCGTCGCGGCCGTCGCCCTGGTCATCCTGCTGGCCACGACCCGCCGCCGCGCGGTGGTCCGCGCCCGCCGCGCCGCCCTCGCCGAACGCCGCGCCGCCACCCCGCGCGCCCGCCCCACCGCCGACCATCCCGCCCCGCGGCGCACGCCCAGCCCCCGCCACCCGACGGACGAACGCCTCTGGTCGCCCGACGACACCGCCCCACCCTTCGACCCCCGCGGTGGGCCCGGTGCGAGCGCGCCGCCGTCCGCTCGCGGTAGGCCCGCTTTCGACGGCACGCCGGATGGCCGCCGCCGGGACGCCGGTCGTGGTGGTCCTGCTTTCGACGGCGCGCCGGAGGGCCGCCGGGACGCTGGTCGTGGTGGGCCCGCTTCCGACGGCACGCTGGATGGTCGTCGCCGGCCGGTTCGTGACGATGTGCCGGACGCCGGTCGTGGTGCCGGCGCGGCGCGGGACGGGCGTCGCGGCGCGAGCCGGGATCAGCGGGCGGACGGCCGCCGGACCACGGAGCGCCGGCGCGCGCCGGGCCGTGGGGAGGTTTCGGACGGTGTGTACCGCCCGGTCGACCCGCAGCCCCATGAGCCGGGACCGCGCCGCGGACCGCGCCCGCCCTCGGGTCCGCGCCCGGCTACCGGCTACGGCGCGCCGGACGACTACTACCCGCCGCCCGCCACCGACCGCCCAACCCGGCCGGACACCCGCCCGCGCGGCGGCGACGGCCGTGCGCCCGAGCACCGCACGCGCGGCGACCGGCCGGTGCCCAGCCAGCGCGACGGGCGCACCGAGCGCCGGCGCGGGGCGGACGGCTTCCCGCCATCCGACCTTTACGCGCCGGGCGATCCCCGACCTCGCCCCCGCCGCGACGACGGCTGGCGCTGACTCCCGTTCCCGCGTCGCCGCCGCCGGATCGTGGTAACCCCTGCGCGGACGCTGTCAGAGTGTCTTGGCGACCAGCTCGGCGATCTGGACGGCGTTGAGCGCGGCACCCTTGCGGAGGTTGTCGCTGGAGCAGAAGAACGACAGGCCGTGCTCCACCGTCTCGTCCGCGCGGATGCGTCCCACGAACGTCGGGTCCTTGCCGGCCGCCTGCAGCGGGGTGGGCACGTCGGACAGCTCGACGCCGGGCGCGGTGGCGAGCAGCTCGCGGGCGCGCGCGGGGGTGAGCGGCGCGGCGAAGCGGGCGTTGACCTGGAGCGAGTGCCCCGTGTACACCGGCACGCGCACGCACGTCCCGGCCACCTTCAGCCCGGGGATGCCGAGGATCTTGCGGCTCTCGTTGCGGAGCTTCTGCTCCTCGTCGGTCTCCTCGGAGCCGTCGTCGACGACCGAGCCGGCGAGCGGGAGCACGTTGAAGGCGATCGGGCGCGCGTACAGCCGGGGGCCGGGATCTGCACGGCCTCGCCGTCGAACGCCAGCTCCGTGGCGCGGTCGGCGACCTTGCGCACCTGCTCGTCCAGCTCGGCGACGCCGTTGAGGCCGCTGCCGGAGACCGCCTGGTACGTGGCCACCACCATGCTGACCAGCCCGGCCTCCGCGTGCAGCGGGCGCAGGACCGGCATCGCGGCCATCGTGGTGCAGTTGGGGTTGGCGATGATGCCCTTGGGACGGTTTGCGGCGGCGTCGGGGTTGACCTCCGAGACGACGAGGGGTACCTCCGGGTCCATCCGCCACGCCGAGGAGTTGTCGATCACGACCGCGCCGGCGTCGGCCACGCGCGGGGCCAGCTCCTTCGACGTGCCCTTGCCGGCGGAGAAGAGCACGATGTCGAGCCCCTCGTAGTCGGCCGTGGCCGCGTCCTCCACCGTCACCTGCGTGTCGCCCCACGGCAGTGGGCGGCCGGCGGAGCGGGCCGAGGCGAAGAGGCGGAGTCGATCCACGGGGAAGGCACGCTCGGACAGCACCCGCCGCATGACGCCACCGACCTGGCCGGTGGCGCCGACAATCCCGATCTGCATGGCCGACACGCTACCCGGAACAGATATCGGAAGTACCGATGAATTCCCAGGGTGTGGGCCGTCTTACCCACGACCGCGCGGGTGAAATGGGCCGCGAAATGTCGGGGGATGCGGCACGATGGGGCCGTTCCGGAAGGGGTGATGATGGAAATCGCGATCGAGGCAGAGGGCCTCGTCAAAAAATACGGCGCTGTGGTGGCGCTCGATGGCTTGGATCTTTCGGTTCCGCAGGGCACCGTGATGGGACTGCTGGGGCCTAACGGGGCGGGTAAGACTACCGCGGTGCGCGTGTTCACGACGCTGCTCAAGCCCGACGCCGGGCGGGCGCGTGTCGCCGGCCTCGACGTGGTCGCCGACGCCCGCCGCCTCCGCGGCATGATCGGCCTCTCGGGGCAGTATGCGGCGGTCGACGAGCACCTCACCGGCTTCGAAAACCTCGACATGGTCGGTCGGCTCTACGGCTTCACCGGCAAGGCAAGCCGCGAGCGGGCGCGCGAGCTGCTCACCCGCTTCGACCTGGACGACGCGGCCGACCGCCCCGTAAAGGGGTATTCGGGGGCATGCGGCGTCGCCTCGACCTCGCCGGGGCGCTGGTCGCGCAGCCGCCGGTGCTCTTCCTCGACGAGCCGACCACCGGCCTCGACCCGCGCAGCCGCCTCGGCATGTGGGACGTCATCTCCGAGCTCGTCGCGGCCGGGAGCACGCTGCTGCTGACCACGCAGTACCTGGAGGAGGCCGACCACCTGGCCAGCCGGATCGCGGTGATCGACCACGGCAAGGTGATCGCGCTCGGCACCTCCGACGACCTGAAAAACCAGGTGGGTGGCGAGCGGCTCGAGCTGACGGTCAGCACGCCCGCCGACATCGACAGCGCCCGCTCCGCGCTCTCCTCGCTCGCGTCGGGCGAGATCAGCGTCGACGAGCCGGCCCGCCGCCTCACGGTCCCGGTCACCGGTGGCGCGTCCGCGCTGATGGAGAGCCTGCGGCGGCTCGACGCCGAGGCGGTCAAGGTGCTCGACGTGGGGCTGCGGCGCCCGAGCCTCGACGACGTGTTCCTGACGCTGACCGGCCACGCCGCCGAGGAGGAGAAGGCATCATGACGACGCCGACGTTCGCGATGGCCAACCCGACGTTCAAGGCCTTCCGCGACGGCCTCACGGTCGCGCGGCGCAATCTCATCAAGATCAAGCGTGTGCCCGACCTGCTGGTCTTCTCCACGCTGTCGCCCATCATGTTCGTGCTGCTGTTCGCATATGTGTTCGGCAGCGCGATCGAGGTGCCCGGCGTCTCCTACCGGGAGTACCTGATGGCCGGCATCTTCACCCAGACCGTCCTGTTCGGATCGACGCTCACCGGCTACGGCCTGGCCGACGACATCCAGAAGGGCATCGTCGACCGCTTCCGCTCGCTGCCGATGGCCCGTTCCGCGCTGCTGGTGGGCCGCACCACCAGCGACCTGGTCAACAACGTCATCGTCATCATCGTGATGTCGCTGACCGGCCTGATCGTCGGCTGGCGCATCCACTCCTCCCCGCTGGAGGCACTGGGCGGCTTCGCGCTGCTGCTGCTGTTCGCGTACGCGTTCTCGTGGGTGTTCGCGGTCGTGGGCCTCTCGGTGCGCAGCCCCGAGGTGGTCAACAACGCCAGCTTCATCTTCATCTTCCCGCTGACGTTCATCGCCAACACCTTCGTGGGCGTGACGGACCTGCCCGGGCCGCTGAAGACCTTCGCCGAGTGGAACCCGGTGTCCGCCGTGACCCAGGCCGCCCGCGAGCTGTTCGGCAACACCAACCCCGCCGTCCCCGCCCCTGACGCCTGGCCCTTGCAGCACCCGGTCGTCACAAGCCTGGCGTGGGTCGTGGTCCTCCTGCTGATCTCGGTCCCCCTGGCGGTAAACCGCTACAAGAAGGCCGCCTCCCGCTAGCCCGGCCCCGCGTTTCCCGCGGCTTCGCGGCGACGCCGCGGCGACCTTCGCGGTGACCTTCGCGGTTGATCAGGGAGTTGGTGGGCGTGTCGTGCGGCGCGCCGTCCCACCAGCTCCCTGGTCAACGCCGTCTTAGGGGTCGACGGGTCGCCAGGACAGCGGCGTGGAGAGGACCATCGTGCTGGACGGCTGCCCGTAGGGTGCCAGCCGGTCGATGACCGCCTCGAACTCCTCCATCGCGCCCGTGGCGACCTTCAGGATGCAGCAGGCATCGCCGGTGACGCGGTGGATCTCGAGCACCTCCGGCCAGCCGGCCACGTCGGGGTCGCGGAGCACGCACCGCGAGCCGTAGCAGGACATGCGGATGACGGCGACCACGTGGCGGCCGGCCTTCGCCAGGTCCACGTGGGCGTGGTAGCCCGTCACCACGCCGATGCGCTCCAGCCGCCGCACCCGCTCGGCCACCGCGGGCGGGGAGAGGTGCACGCGGCGGGACAGCTCGCTGTACGACAGCCGGGCGTCCCGCTGCAGCTCGCGCAGGAGCGCCCAGTCCATCTCATCCACCGCCACCAGACTATGCCCTGTCCTGGGAAATCCCCGCCGGCCTGCGCCGACGCCGGACGACCGGCTGCTGTGGGCCCGGCCGACCGGCTGCGCCGAGCCCGGACGACCGGGTGAGCAGGGCCGGTCGACGCGCGGCTGCGCCGGACCCGGGCGACGACCGGTAGGCGCTCGCCGGCCGCCCGAGCACCGCCCGGCAAGACTGATCTGAAAGCGAAGCCCGGGCGTTGCGCACGCAGCTCAAGCGTGGCCAGCCACGACGGGCGCCGCACGCTACCCGGCACGGCCTGCACCGGCATCAGCCCACCAGCCAGCCAACCCCGCCGCTACGACCGCGACCGGCCCGATGAGCTGATCCAACGTCGAGAGACGAGCGCGCGAGGGTGATCACCGCCCATGCCCGTTTCACCAAGCGCCACCGACCAACACCGCGCCCACCCACGACCAACCGACCGCCTACGGCTCGTCGATCAGCCGGATCAGCCGCGGACCGGCCTGGGCGAGCAGCCGACCCGCACCATCCGGCGCGGGGAGCAGGACGCGGTTGCACCCATCAAGTTCGACATACACCTCGGCCCCTTCGGCCGATGGTGGCCGCAGCACCGCGAACCGTTCCGCCGTGCGCGTGCATTCACCCGCCGGTCCCGCGGCCGCCAGCGCGCGCCCGATCGCGGTGCGGCGCTCGCCGCGGTCCACGAGCTCGCCCCGCACGAACTGGCCGGTGTCCGCGCCCACCCGGTACACGCAGATCCGGACCTCGTCGCCCACCAGGTCGGCGCCGCGGCCGGGGCGGGCGGTGGGTGCGTCGATCGCGATCATGTTCTTCCAGTCCTGGGCGCAGCCGGCGGCGGCCGCGCCGGCCGACTCGAGCTCGCGCACCACGGTGTCGGCGACGCGGGTGAGTGGCAGCGCGGCGAACGCCTCGGCCGCCTCGCGCCGCGCGTTGCCGCACTCGTCCAGCGGGGCGCGCGGCCGCACGGATCGCCCGCCCGCGTCGTGCAGGGCGAACCACCCCACGCTGCGGCGCAGCATCGTCCGGCACGCGCCGCGGGTCGCGTCGAGGTCGGGGAGGCGAAGCGCGGCGGTCAGCTCGGCCACGCGGTCGCCGCGCAGTTCGACGGTGATCAGGTCGAGTCCGCCGTCCGCGCGGCGACGGGTCTCGTCGCGGCAGACGGTGACGGCCACGGGGAGAAGTCCGCGGCGAGGCGGGGCGCGCCGTCCGGCACCGCGAGGTCCGCGGGGCACGCGATCCCCGCGGGGGTCGCCGCGGGTGGCGCGGCCGCCTTGTCCGCGCCGGGCGACCCCAGCACCGCGGCGGTGCCGGCCGCGAGGGACACCGCGAGCACCGCCGCGGCGACGACAAATGTGGTACGCCCGACGCGCCGCCGCCCAGCCATGGCGACACCCGCTTCCGGGGCGATATCGATGCCGGCCTGTCCAGTCACACCGCCTTAGGCGTCGCAAACGGGCGTGAGGTTCCGCGGCGAGGCGTCGGGCGCACGCGATCTTCCCTTGGGGGCGATGACTACTACGCCTGGTAGTATTACAGTGTGGGCGTGTCGATCGACGGTGGATGTTGGCACGACGACCTGGCGGACCGCGTGGAGCTGATCGTGCGGGCCGAGCGGGAGCGGCTCGCACGGCGCCGGCCCGACCTCGACCCCGCCGACCTCGCGGCGGTGGAGGACACCCTCTGGCGCATCGCCGACCACCTGCTGCTGCGCCGCGCCCGCCAGTCCACGGTGGACCCGGTGGCCGCCGCGCGGCTCTGGGACGTGCCGGTGCGCATGCCGGCCGACCACCCCGCCGCCGTGGCGGGACGGCCTGCGGCGCGTGTGCCGCGCGCCCGGGAAGCCCCCGCGGCCTGAGCTACCCGGCCTCCACCGGCCTGCGCTCCCGGTGACCGGCCGCCACCGTCACCGCCACCAGCGCGGCCACCACGACCGCGACCACCGGCACCGGCGCGGGGGTGAGCGGCGCGAGCAGCACCAGGACGGCTGTGACCGGGTACGCCGCGACGATCAACCCGTGCTGGTGCGGGCGCGCGTGCAGGAACCAGACGCTGGCCAGGTACACGGCGACCGGCACCGCCACCGCGTAGCCCGCCGCGACGCCGCCCAGGTGCGCCTTGTGCGTCTCGTAGTCGACCGCCACCGCGAGCCCGGCGCCGACAGCGGCCGCCGACGCGAAGATCAGATAGTGGCCGTAACCCCAGCGGAGGGCGACGCGCATGGACGTGAGCAGGCCGCTGGCCGGGCGGTCGAAGTAGAGCCACCACATCGCGAACACGATCACCACGCCGCCGCCCGCCACCCACAGCAGCCCGGCCAGTTCCTCGTGCGCGTCGACCGCGCTCTGCACCGCGATGCTGGCGGCCAGCACGGACTCGCCGAGCACGATGATGGTGAACAGGCCGTACCGCTCGGCGATGTGCTCCGGGTGCCACGTCGTCTCCGCCACCCGCTCGGCCCAGATCGGCACCGCGAGCTCGGCCAGCACCAGCAGTACGAGGCCGGGCACGAGCAGCTCGTCCGGCAGCATCAGGCGCAGCACCCAGCCCACCTGCACGAGCGTGATGCCGATCGCGTACCGCCGGCCGCACGCGCGCCGCCCCGGCTCCACGTCGGTGCGGGCGACGCGCAGCCACTGCGCGACCATGGCGAGCCGCATGATGACGTACCCGATCGTGATGATCGTGAAGTCGGCGTCGATGAAGGCGCGCGGCACGCCGGCCGCCAGCACCAGCGCGCCGGCGACCTGCACGAGCGTCGTGAGCCGGTACACGTCGTCGTCGGTGTCGTAGGCGGAGGCGAACCAGGTGAAGTTCATCCAGGCCCACCAGATCGCGAAGAACACCATCAGGTAGCTCGGCATCGCGTGCCACACGTGGTCCTCGGCGACCTCGTGGTGCAGCTCGCCGGCCGCCTGCGCCACCGCGACCACGAAACACAGGTCGAAGAAGAGCTCGAGCGGCGTCGACGCCCGGTGCGGCTCGTGGGGCTGGCGGGCCACCATCGGCTGGTACCAGGGCCGCCGTGCAGACGTGTGCGTCACGGGCTAAACGATAAGGTCATCATCCCGCGGCGAGTGCGGCTACGTGCTCGATCGGCGCGCAGACCACGCACCGCCACAGCCGCACGGTGCCGTCGTCGTGGGTGGTGACGAGCCGGTCGCCGCTCGGGGCGAACGCCACCTGCTCCACCGACGCGGCGAAGCCGGGGAACGTCACCGGCTCGCCCTCCTCCGTCGCCCGCCAGATCCGCAGCGTGCCGTCCTGCCCGGTGCCGGCTATCCAGCGGCCGTCCGGGCTGTACGCCACGTTCCACACGAAGCCCTGGTGCCCGCGCAGCACGAGCGGCGCCGCGGCGGGGCGCTCGGTGGACCAGACGCGCACCGTCCCGTCACTGCCGGAGCTGGCCAGATGCCGCCCGTCCGGGCTGTAGGCGACCGCCCACACGAGGCCGTTGTGCCCGCGCAGCACCACCGGTTCGGTGGGGCCGTCCGGGTCCCAGATGCGGACCGTGCCGTCCATGCCGGCGGTCGCCACGCGCCGGCCGTCCGGGCTCCACGCCAGGTGCCGCGGCTGCTCCGCGTCCGCCCGCCAGGTGCGCGTGGCCGGCCCGCCGGCCGCGTCCCAGATGCGGACCGTGCCGTCCTTGCTCGCGCTGGCCAGGCGCCGGCCGTCGGGGCTGAAGACGGCGAGCCACGCCACGTCGGTGTGCCCGCGCAGCACCACCGGGGGCGCGTCGCCGGCCAGGTCCCACACCCGGATCGTGGTGTCGCGGCTCGCGCTGGACACCCGGCGGCCGTCCGGGCTGACCGCGAGGCCGAGCACCTCCTGGGTGTGTCCCCGCAGCGGGGAGCGGGCGTGCCGTCGGCCGCCCAGACCCGCACCGTGCCGTCCGCGCCGCCGCTGACCACGCGCGCGCCGCTCGGGGTGAACGCGGCCGCCCACACCGCGCCCTCGTGCCCGCGCAGGATCAGCGGGTCGCCGGGGCCGCGCGGGTCCCAGAGGCGGACGGTGCCGTCGCCGCCGGCGCTGGCCAGCCGCGAGCCGTCCGGGCTGAACGTCACCGACCACACCGTGCCCTGGTGGCCGCGGAGGGTGACGGCGGGGCCGCCGGCCGAGTTCCACACCCGGACCGTGCGGTCGTCGCTGCCGGTGGCGACCCAGTGGCCGTCCGGGCTGACCGCGACGGACTCCACCGTGCCCTGGTGGCCGCGGAGCACCACCGCAGTGCCACCGCGCAGCGGCCACACCCGCGCGGTGCCGTCCGTGCTGGCGCTGGCCAGGCGCGCGCCGTCGGCGGTGAAGGCGACGCTCTTGACCGGGTCCTCGTGTCCTCTCAGGACGGTCAGCTGCCGCCGCGCCGGCACGTCCCAGAGCCGCACCGTGCCGTCGGTGCCGCCGCTGGCCAGGCGCCGCCCATCCGGTGCGAACGCGACGCCGAGCGCGGGGCCGTCGTGCCCGCGCAGCACCAGCGGCTTCGTGCCCGGCGCGGCGGTGTCCCACACGCGTACCGTGCCGTCTTCGCCCGCGCTCGCCAGCCACCGCCCGTCCGGCGCGAACGCGACCGACCACACCTGTCCACTGTGTCCGGTGAGTACCGCCAGCGTGTTGCGGCGCCGCGCGTCCCAGATCCGGATCGTGCCCTCGACGCTCCCCGCCGCGAGCCGCGCGCCGTCCCGGCTGAAGACCGGCGCCCACGCCTGCTGGTGGAAGCCGTGGTAGTAGACGGGTGCGCCCACGACACCGTCGCCGGACCGGTCCCAGACGCGCACCAGACCATCCACATCGGACGAGGCGAGCCGCCGCCCGTCCGCGCTGAAGGCGACCCCGATCGCCTGCTGGCTACCCACTGGCAGCACGGCGCGGGCCAGCCGGTCGGCCACCGCCTGGCGCAGCGCCATGTCGGTCTCGTTGGACGGGTTCAGCGCGTACGCCCGGCGGGCCAGGTCGAGCGCCTGCTCCGGGTCGAGCCGCGCCTCGCTGCGCGCCTCGGCGATGAGCTGCCGGGAGACGGCGATGTCGCGCTCTGTGTCGGCCCGGCGCGCCTGCACGAACCCGACCGCGGCGAGCAGGCTCACCACCGCGACCGCCGCCGTCAGCGCCGCGAGCGCGAGCCGGGTGCGGCGGCGGGCGGCGGACCGCTCCCGCGCCAGCTGGCGGCGGCTGGCGGCGAGGAAGGCCCGCTCGGTGTTGTTCAGGCCCGCCTCGTCGCGCCCGTCCCACGCGTCCAGCCGCGCGCCGCGGTACAGCGCGCCGTCGTCGTGCCCCTGCCGCTCCCACTCCAGGGCGGCGTCGGTGAGCCGGCGGTGCGCCCGCAGCGCCTCCCGGTCCTCGGCCAGCCAGCCCTGCAGCCGCGGCCAGCTGCGGATCAGCGCCTCGTGCGCGACCGTCACCCGCTGCTCGTCGCGGGTGATCAGGCGGGCCTCGGTCAGCTCGGCCAGCACCGCGCCGAGCGCGGCCGCGTCGGGGCCGTCGAGCAGCTCGCCGGGGGTGGCGTGCCGCCGGGTGTCCTCGGTGCCCTCGCCGAACGCGGTCAGCCGCAGGAAGACGTCACGCGCCAGGCGCTGCCGGTCGGGGTCGAACCCGCCGTACACCCGCTCGGCCGTCTGCGCGATCGCACCGGTCACCCCGCCGCCGGCCAGGTAGCCGGCGAGGGTCAGCGCGCCGGCGCGGCGCCGCCGCCAGGTCTCCAGCATCGCGTGCGACAGCAGCGGGAGCGCGCCGGCCTGGCCGCGCGCGTCGGCCACCGCCGCCTCCACCAGCGCCGCCTCCACCTTCAGGCCCGCGCTGCGCCCCGGGCCCGCGACCACCCGGCGCAGGTCGTCGTCGCCCATCGGCCCGACCAGGACCTGGCGGTCGCGGAGGGCTTCCACCAGCACGGGGTACGCCGCACACCGCGCGTAGAAGTCGGCCCGCGCGCCGATCACCACGCGGGCGGCGGGCTCGGCCGTGATCGTCATCACCAGGTCGATGAACGTGGCCCGCTCCCGCTCGTCGGCGCAGAGCGTGAAGACCTCCTCGAACTGGTCGACGACCAGCAGGAGCCGTGCCTCCTCCGGCCGGCCGGCAAGCGCCTCCCGGACAGCCGCCCGGACCGCGTCGGCGTCGGTGTCCGCGCCGCCGAGCCGCTCCACCAGCTCCTTGACCGGCGTCGCACCGGGGGTCAGCAGGACCGTCACCCAGTCCTTCGGGACGGCGGGGATCAGGCCGGCCCGCAGCAGCGACGACTTTCCGGCGCCGGAGGGTGCGAACACCGCGAGGAACGGCGCGGCGGCGATGCGGTCGCGCAGCTCCGCCACGAGCTGCTCGCGGCCGAAGAAGCGCTCCGCGTCACGCGCCTCGAAGGCGGAAAGTCCGAGGTAGGGCGCCTCCTCGTCGCCCTCGCCGCCCGCCGTGGCGAGCCCGAGGTCGGCGGCGAGCGCCCGCCACCGCTCCTCCCACGCCTCGGCGTCGCCGCCGCACGCCCGCACGTACGCCAACGTGACCGCCAGCGTCGGCAGCACGTCGCCGCCCGCCGCCTCGGAGAGCGCGGTCACCGAGAAGCGCGCGCGCCGGGCCAGCTCCCGGTAGCTCGGCCGCCCGGCCGCGGCACGCAGCTCGCGCAGGTCGAGCGCGAACCGCGCCAGCGGCCCGCCGTCTGGATCGATCTCCCGCTCCGGCCGTCCCACGGCGCTCCCCCGATGCGACGCGGCTTTTGTTTGTCCAGCGCGACAAGGCGTTTCTGGACAACTAGCCGGCGACTATACACATCGGCGAACGGCATTTCCGGCCCCGGAATCGGGCCGCGGATGCAGGCATTTTCGAAACGGTGGAGGAACACGATGGACCGGCTGCTGTCCGCCCAGCACGCGACGTTTCCAGGCGACTCCCAGGAGGCGATGCGGAAGGATCTTTCCGCCTAGCTCCTGCGCTGCCCAAGGGGCCGGCCGACACGGGGCCGCCGGACCTTTCGGCACGCGAGGGGGGTTTTGTTCTCGACCGGCACCACCGCGCGCGGTGAGGCCGCGGGAGCAACGGTCCGGACCACGACGGACGTCGCGGCAGCTCAAAAAGGCTAAGGGTTGGTGATCGATCCAGCGTAGTCGTAGCGGATGAAGCCGGTGAAGCGCGCGATCTTGTCGTAGAGCGCGCGTGCCGTGGTGTTGTCCTGTTTCGTCGTCCAGTAGAGGCGGGCCGCGCCGCGCTCGCGCGCCCGCTGCGCGACGTGCTCGATCAGCGCGCGGGCCGCGCCCTTGCCGCGGGTCGACTCGTCGACGAAGAGGTCCTGCAGGTAGCAGTAGTCGGGCTGCCAGATCGTCGCGTGGAACAGGTAGTGCGCGATCCCGACCAACCGGCCGTCCAGCCACGCGCCGGCGCCGTGCAGGTCTTCCGGGCCGAGCAGGCGGCGCCAGGTCTGGGCGTACCCCTCGTCGGGCACCGGCGTCTCGTAGAACGCCTTGTAACCGCGGGCCAGGACCTCCCAGGCGGCGCGGTCCTCGGGTCGCAGCTGGCCGATGGTGATCATCGCGGCCACTATCCCACAGCCGCGCGCCCTTGTGCCGGCTCCGGGGACTGGTAAACATCCGATGTATGAGGATCGTCGCGCTGGACACTTTCGACATCCGGTTTCCGACATCCCGGGAGCTGGACGGCTCTGACGCGATGAACCCCGATCCTGACTACTCCGCCGCCTACGTGGTGCTGCGCACCGACGCGGGGGACGGCCACGAGGGGCACGGCTTCGCGTTCACCATCGGCCGGGGCAACGACGTGCAGTCGGCGGCGATCAAGGCGCTGGCGCCGTACCTGGTCGACCGGGACCTGGACGGCACGCTCGACGACCTGGGCGGCGTGTGGCGGGAGCTGGTGCACGACTCGCAGCTGCGCTGGCTGGGCCCGGAGAAGGGCGTGATCCACATGGCGGTCGCCGCCGTGATCAACGCGCTCTGGGACCTCAAGGCGAAGCGCGCCGGCCTGCCGCTGTGGCAGCTGCTGGCCCGCATGTCGCCCGAGGAGCTGGTCGAGCTGGTCGACTTCCGGTACCTGAGCGACGCGCTCACCCCCGACGAGGCCCTTTCGATCCTGCGCCGCGCCGAGCCGGGGCGGGCCGAGCGGGAAAAGTCGCTGCTCGCCTCCGGGTTCCCCGCCTACACGACGTCGCCGGGCTGGCTGGGATACGACGACGACAAGCTGCGCCGCCTCTGCAAGGAGGCCGTCGAGCAGGGCTTCACGCAGGTCAAGCTCAAGGTCGGCGACGACCTCGCGGACGACGTGCGGCGCATGCGGATCGCCCGCGACGTGTGCGGACCCGACGTGCGCATCGCCATCGACGCCAACCAGCGGTGGGACGTGGGGCCCGCGGTGGAGTGGGTGCGGGCGCTGGCGGAGTTCGATCCGTGGTGGGTGGAGGAGCCCACCAGCCCCGACGACGTGCTCGGCCACGCCACGATCGCCCGCCAGATCGCGCCGATCGGGGTGGCGACCGGCGAGCACGTGCAGAACAGGGTGATGTTCAAGCAGCTGCTCCAGCTCGGCGCCGTGTCGTACGTGCAGATCGACGCGGCCCGGGTCGCCGGCGTGAACGAGAACGTGGCGATCCTGCTGCTGGCCGCCAAGTACGGCGTGCCGGTCTGCCCGCACGCCGGCGGGGTGGGGCTGTGCGAGCTGGTCCAGCATCTGTCCATGTTCGACTTCGTGGCGGTGTCGGCGAGCATGGACGACCGCGTGATCGAGTACGTGGACCACCTGCACGAACACTTCGCCGATCCGGTCGTCGTGCGGGACGGCCGGTACGTCACGCCGACAGCGCCTGGATTCAGCGCTACGATGCGGCCGGAGACACTGGCAACTTACGCTTTCCCGGACGGTCCAATGTGGAAATCACCAGACGACAACGCTCCGCTTCGCTCCACGTTGACGCCGGGGCCTGGAAGTGAATGACTTCGGCGGCTTGAAGGCGGTGGTCACCGGCGGCGCGTCCGGCATCGGGCTGGCGACGGCCCGGCTGCTCGCCGCCCGGGGGCCCGCGTGGCCTGCCTCGACCTCAAGCCGGAGGGGCTCCCCGAGCCCCTGCTGGGATTCGGCTCCGACGTGCGCGACGACACGTCGGTGCGCGCCGGGGTCGCCGCGGCGGCGGACGCGCTGGGCGGCCTCGACGTGCTTGTCAACAACGCCGGGATCGGCGCGCAGGGGACCGTCGAGACCAACCCGGACGAGGAGTGGCTGCGCGTCCTCGACGTCAACGTGGTCGGCATCGTGCGGGTCACCCGGGCGGCGCTGCCGCACCTGCGCGCGTCCGAGCACGCCGCGATCGTCAACACCTGCTCGATCGCGGCCACCGCCGGCCTGCCCGCGCGGGCGCTCTACAGCGCCAGCAAGGGTGCCGTGCAGTCGCTGACCCTGGCCATGGCCGCCGACCACGTGCGCGAGGGCATCCGGGTCAACTGCGTCAACCCCGGCACCGTCGACACGCCGTGGGTGCGCCGCCTGCTCGACACCTCCGCCGATCCGGAGGCCGAGCTCGCCGCGCTGCGTGCCCGCCAGCCCACGGGACGCCTGGTCAGCGCCGAGGAGGTGGCCGCCGCTATCGCGTACCTGGCCAGCCCGGCCGCCGGCGCCACCACCGGCACCGTCCTCGCCGTCGACGGCGGGATGCAGGGCCTGCGGCTGCGGCAGCCCTAAGCGTCGCCGCGACGTCGCGGCGACCACAAACATCGGAGGATCCGCCGTGAGCGATCTTGCGCGCGAACCATCAGGCACCACCGGACGGCCGTTCCAACGTATTGCGCTCCACACCCGGCTGAAGGCGGGCAAGGAAAGCGAGTACGAGGAGGTCCACGCGACGATCCCGGCGGAGCTCGACGCCGCGCTGCGGGAGGCCGGCGTCCACACCTGGCGGATCTGGCGCGACGGCCGCGACCTGTTCCACGTGGTCGAGGTCGAGGACTACCGGAAGATGCGCGACACCCTCCGCGACCACCCGGCAAACGTGCCGTGGCAGGCCCGCATGGCCGAGCTCCTCGACGTCGAGGACGACTACTCCGGCACCGACTCGGGGATCAAGCTGGTCTGGGAGCTGCCGTGACACTCGCGCTCGGCCGGCTGGGCCTGGGCTGCGCCCAGCTCGGCAACCTCTACCACGAGATCGACGACGCCACCGCCGCCCGCACCGTCGCCGCCGCCTGGGACGCAGGCGTCCGCTACTTCGACACCGCCCCGCACTACGGGCTCGGCCTCTCCGAGCGCCGTCTGGGCGCCGCCGTCCGCACTTTCCCCCGCGCCGAGTACGTGCTCAGCACCAAGGTCGGCCGCCGCCTCGTGCCCGACCCGGGAGGCGCCGGCCGCCGCGACAGCGAGGGCTTCGCGGTGCCCGCCGACCAGCGCCGGGTGTGGGACTTCACCGCCGACGGGGTACGCCGCACGCTCGACAGCAGCCTCGCCCGCCTCGGCCTCGACTGGGTGGACCTCGTGCTCGTCCACGACCCCGAGGACCACATGCCGGCGGCCCTCGACGAGGCGTACCCGGCCCTCGCCGAGCTGCGCGCCCAGGGCGTGGTGCGGGCGGTCGGCGTGGGCAGCAAGCGGTGGGACGCGCTGCATCGCTTCGCCCGCGACACCGACGTCGACTTCGTGATGATCGCCGGCCGGTACACGCTGCTCGAACAGCCGGCCCTCGACACGCTGCTGCCGGAGTGCGAGCGGCGCGGGGTGGGCGCGGTGATCGCCGGCGTCTTCAACAGCGGGCTGCTCGCCGAGGACCGGCCGCACGAGGGCCTGCCGTACGAGTACGAGGCCGCTCCGTCCACTGTGCTCGACCGCGCCCGCGCGCTCGCCGCCGTCTGCGCGCGGCACGGCACGTCGCTGCCGGCCGCGGCCATCGCCTTCGCGGCCGCGCACCCCGCGGTGGCGTGCGTCGTGGTGGGGGCGCAGGACCCCGACCAGGTGCGCCGCAACGCCGCCCTCGCCGACGCCGACCCGCCGCCGAAGGAGCTGTGGGCCGACCTCGTCGCCGAGGGCCTGCTCCGCCCCGACGCACCGGTGCCGGGCGGTGTGGCATGACGGTCGTGGACGCGCACCACCACCTCTGGGGCGCCGACCAGGGGTACACGTGGCTGGACGAGCCCGCGCTGGCACCGATCCGCCACACGTTCGGCCCCGGCGACCTGGCCGCCGCGGTCGAGGGCAGCGGCGTGGCCCGCACCGTGCTGGTCGAGGGCGGGCGCTGCGACACCGCCGAGGCCGAGCTGCTGCTCGGGTACGCGCGGACCTCGCCGCTCATCGCCGGCGTGGTCGCGTGGGCCGACCCGGAGGACCCGGCGCTCGCCGACACGATCGCCGGCTACCGCGCACTGCCCGGCGGCGAGCGGCTGGCCGGCATCCGGGCGCAGGTGCAGGGGGAGTCGGACCCGGGTTACCTGGACCGGGCCGGGGTGCGCCGCGGGCTGCGTACCATCGCGGCTGCCGGACTCCCCTTCGACCTGGTGCTGCGGGCGGACCAGCTCACCGCGGCGGCCCGCCTCGCCGGCGACCTGCCGGAGGTCAGCCTCGTGCTCGACCACCTCGGCAAGCCGCCGATCGTGGAGGGCGCCGCCGGCTTCGCGCGGTGGCGCGGCCCGCTGGCCGCCCTCGCCGCACACCCCAACGTGACCGCGAAGCTCTCCGGCCTGGTCACCGAGGCCGACTGGAGCGCGTGGACGGTGGGAGACCTCTGCCCGTACGTGGCGGTGGCGGTGGACGCCTTCGGACCCGATCGGGTGATGTTCGGCTCGGACTGGCCGGTGTGCCTGCTCGCCGCCTCCTACGAGCGGGTCAAGGACGCGCTGGCCGACGCGCTGCCGCCGCTGTCACCGGCCGAGCGGGACGCGGTGTTCGGCGGAACGGCCCTCCGGACGTACGATCTACGACCGTAGCCCCGGAGGAGGCGACATATGGCGGTCACCGACGAGGCGATCGAAAAGATCAAAGGCATGATCGTGTCGGGCGAGATGCGCCCCGGCGACCGGTTGCCGCGCGAGGCCGACCTCGCCGAGCGGCTGGGCCTGTCGCGCAACTCGCTGCGCGAGGCGGTCAAGGCGCTTTCACTGATCCGCGTGCTGGACGTGCGCCAGGGCGACGGCACGTACGTGACGAGCCTCGCGCCCGGCCTCCTGCTCGACGCGCTGAGCTTCGTGGTCGACTTCCACCGCGACGACACGGTGCTGGAGTTCTTCGAGGTGCGGCGGATCCTCGAACCGTCCGCCACGGCCCTGGCCGCCCAGCGCATGACCGACGCCGAGGTGGACGGCCTGCGTACGGTGCTGGCCGAGCTCGGCGAAGACCCGACGATCGACGCGCTGGTCGCCAACGACCTGGAGTTTCACCGCCGCATCGCCGCCGGCTCCGGCAACAACGTGCTCTGCTCGCTCATCGACAGCCTCTCCGGGCCGACCACCCGCGCCCGCATCTGGCGCGGCCTGACCCAGGAGGGCGCGGTCGCGAAGACCCGCGAGCAGCACGCCGCGATCCTGGAGGCGATCGCGTCCCGCCAGCCCGAGCTGGCCCGCTCCTGGGCCACCGTGCACGTCGCCGGCGTCGAGGACTGGTTGCGGCGCGCCCTTTAAGACCTTTTGAGGCGAGCTGCCGCGATGTCCGCGGTGGTCCGGACCGTTGCTCCCGCGGCCTCACCCTCCGCGCTTGGCGAACCCCGCGCCGATCGCCCGCGCCCGAAGCCGTCCACAGTGGGCGTCGACGCGGGCGCCGCCCCCGGAAGCCAAGCAAGATGCAGATCTTGGTGAGTAAGTGCGCCATTTCGACGCGTCGACTTTCCGGGTTTCGTCGTCTGGAGCCTTTTCGCGGTCAGGTGAGCGCTCTTGAAGTCCGACGCCGAGTTGGATGTGAGCTGCCGCTGTGCCGCGGTCGCCGCCTCACCTTCCGTGGTCGCCCAGCTCAATTGGGAGCCCGCTCCGGCAGATCTTGGCAAGTTAGCGTCGAAATGGCGGCGCTAACTCACCAAGATCTCGAAGCTCACCGGACCCCAACCGATCGACAGTCACAGACCGCGACGACGGTGCCAGACGGCGCGGACATCGCGAGATGGGAAGACACCGGACGCTGTCGGACGGGAAGCAATCCCAACTCCGAGAGTCGAGGACGCTGACTCGCCGAGATCTGTTGGAGTCGGCTGGCGAGGGCGCGGGGGAGGATGTTCGCACCTATCTGGCCCGCAGTCCGAGTCGAAGATCAACCGGTGCCGCCAGGTGCGGAATTCGGTCCGGTGACGGGGCCAGCTTGCCGCCCCGCGTGGAGCATGGTTGCGGCAGTAACGGTCCTGACCATGATGGACAGTGAGGGCGCTCCGGGCGTCAGGTGGGAGCCTGTGGTCGCTGCCTGCTCACCGGGCCGCCCGGGCTCGGCTGCATCCCCCACGGCCGTCGCGCGTGATCGTGGGCTCAGCAGACGTGAGCACGGTCTGAATAGCCGTTTTGGGCGATTTGTTGCTCTGGAGACCACGATCACGCGAGAACGGAGGGCTGGGATCGCGCTGCGGATTGAGGGCAGGATCGGGCACGGGTGCTGGAGCGGTGGGGCGTGTCCGGAAGTGGTGATCGCGTATCGGTGCGGGTGCGAGAGGGCTTGTGGGGCGGACTTGGCAGCGGAGGTCGGGGAAGTCGGCGAGCCCTGGCGAGCCGCCGGCCGGAGCGGTGCCCGCGGGAGCGTGCGGCCGGTGACTGGCGCGGACCGGGGTAAATCTTGGTCGGGATGGTTTTGACTTCGTGTGCGCTCTAACTTCTACGGTCTTCGGCATGGATACCGTTGCACTCGGAAACACGGGCGAGCGGGTCAGCCAGCTCGCCCTGGGCGCGATGCTCATGGGGACGCGCACCAATGAGGCCGACTCGTTCGAGATTCTCGACAGGTACCTCGCCGCGGGCGGGAGCTTCGTCGACACGGCCAACTGCTACGCGTGGTGGACCGGCCCCGGTGACCGGGGTGGTGAGAGCGAGGCGCTGCTGGGCCGCTGGTTTGCCAAGCGCGGCCGGCGTGATGACGTCTTCCTCGCCACCAAGGGCAGCGCGTGGGTCGAGCGTGCCGAGGAGGTGCGCGGCGCGGGGTGGGAGGTCGTGAGCAAGGAGTACGAGGGTGCCGGCGGCGACACCCTGCGCCGCGCGGTGGACGACAGCCTGCGGCGGCTCGGGATCGACCACATCGACCTGTACTACGTGCACGTCGACGACCGCGACACGCCGATCGAAGAGACGCTCGAGGCGCTGGACGAGGTGGTGCGGGCGGGCAAGGTGCGCTACATCGGCTGGTCCAACGTGCGCACCTGGCGGCTGGAGCGGGTGCGGCAGGTGGCCGAGCGCAACGGCTGGGTGGCGCCGGTCGCGCTGCAGCAGCAGCACAGCTACCTGCGGCGGCGGGCGGGCCTGTCGCACGCGTCCATCGTGGACGACGAGCAGATGGACTTCCTGCGGGCCAACCGCGACGTGACGCTCGTGGCGTACTCGCCGATCCTGAAGGGCATCTACGACGACCCGGAGAAGCGGCGCGGCCACGACATGATGGGTGCGTACGAGGGGCCGGACGCCGAGGCGCGGCTCGCGGTGCTCACCGAGCTGGCGGGGGAGCTGGGTGTCACGCCCAACCAGCTGGTGATCGCGTGGCTGCTGCACCAGACGGACCCGGCCATGGTGACGCTGCTCGGGCCGCGCACGGTCGCGCAGTTCGAGGCGGCGCTGCCGGCGCTCGACGTCAAGCTCGACGAGGCGCAGCTGGCCCGCCTGGACACGGCCGGGGCTTAGCCGAGGGGCCCGGCGGCCGGGCTCGGGACCATGGGCCCGGCCGCCGGACTTTTCTACCCGCAGGCGTTGCCGTTGAGCGTGAACGCGGCGGGTGCGGGCTGAGCTCCGCCCGGCGTGCCCAGGAAGCCGAACTCGACCGTCGCGCCGGGTGCGATGGCGCCGTTCCAGCTCGCGTTCCGCGCGGAGACGGTGGCGCCGCTCTGCGTGATGCTCGCGTTCCAGGCGCTGCCGACCCGCTGGGCGCCGGGGAAGGCCCAGCCGACGGTCCAGCCGTTCACCGGCTCCGTGCCGGTGTTGGTGAGCTTGACGGTGGCCCGGAAGCCGGTGCCCCAGACCTGCGTGTCGTACGTGACGCGGCACGCGACCGGCGGCGCCACGCGGCCGAACGAGATCTTGTGCAGCTGGCCGGGCAGGTCGTTGACGAGGTACAGCTCGCCGTTGGAGTCGACGCCCAGGCTGGTCGGCTGCACGATGTCGAGCGTGGTCAGCTTGAGGCTCTGGTGGCTGCCGTCGGCCATCTTGCGGATGCCCCACACGGACGCCGAGCAGTAGTCGGTGTGGAAGTAGGTGCCGCCGGCGATGTCCGCGAACTGGGCGCCGCGGTACACGAAGCCGCCGATGACCGCGCAGCCGTCGACCGAGGTCTGGTGGACGTGCACCGGGTCGACGTACGTTTCGCCGGCGATGCACCGCTCGGCGTTGAAGACCACGCGGCCCTCGCGGCAGGACCAGCCGAGGTTGGCGCCGCCCTGTGCCGCGCCGAGGTGGTCGACCTCCTCCCACGTGCCCTGGCCGACGTCGGCGATCCACAGCGAGTTGTCGCCGCCGGGGCGGGTGTCGAACGAGAAGCGCCACGGGTTGCGCAGGCCCCACGTCCAGATCTCCGGGCGGGCGCCGGCCCGGCCGACGAACGGGTTGTCGGCCGGCACGCAGTACGGCTGGGTGCCGCAGGTCCGGCTCACGTCCAGCCGCACGATCTTGCCGAGCAGCGTGCCGAGGTTCTGGCCGCTGGCGAGCACGTCGTCGGCCGCGCCGCCGTCGCCGAGGCTCCAGTAGAGGTAGCCGTCGCCGCCGAACGCCACCTGGCCGCCGTTGTGGTTGGAGAACTCGCTGTGCGCCTGGGTCAGCAGTACCTGCTCGCTGGCCGCGTTGCCGAGGCGGACCCGCGAGAGGGTGAGGGTGCCGTCGGGGAGGGCGGTGTACGCCACGTACACCGTCTGGCTTGTCGCGAAGTCGGGCGCCGGCGCGATGCCGAGCAGGCCGCGCTCGTTGCCGGATACATCGACTTTCGAGCCGATGTCGAGGACGGGCGCCGTCGCGAGGCCGGAGGTGGGATCGTACAGCCGCACGGTGCCGACCTTCTCGGTGATGAGGAGGCGGCCGCTGTCGATGCCGGCAATCGCGGTGGGGCGCTGCAGACCGAAGGCGACCTGCGTGGTGGAGACGGTTATCTGGTCGAGGGGAACGGCGGCCCTCGCTGGAGCCGCCGCGGCGAGCGGGACGGCGGCAGCCATCGCCACCAGGCCCGCAAGCCATCGAGGTCTAAACATATTCACTCCGATCGTTGACGGCACGATAGCACCGGGCAATTATGTATGGGCATCAAACTATGTAGCGGTCGCCGGGCGAGGTCGCACGAACATGCGAAGGAGCATGATGAGACGTGCAGTCCTGACGTCCGGCGCCGTCGTGGCGTCGCTCGCCGGCGGTCTGCTGGTGGCGACGGCGGCCGAAGCGGCGGTCGCCTGCCGGGTGAACTACACCGTCACATCCCAGTGGAGCGGCGGCTTCACGGCGAACGTGGCGATCAGCAACCTCGGCGACCCCGTCAACGGGTGGCGCCTCACCTGGTCGTTCCCGACCGGGCAGTCGGTGGCGCAGGCGTGGAACGCGTCGGTCACCCAGAGCGGCGCCGCGGTCACCGCGACGAACGTGAGCTGGAACGGTGCGATGGGCACCAACGGCTCGGCGGCGTTCGGGTTCAACGGCCAGTTCAGCACCACGAACACGAACCCGACGGCGTTTTCGCTGAACGGTGTGGCGTGCACCGGCTCGCCGGGCACCCCCACGACCGCCCCGCCCACGACGCGGCCGCCGACGACGCCGCCCGCCACCACCGCGCCGCCGGTCACCACGGCGCCGCCGAGCAGCGGGTGGAACCCACCGTCCAACCTGGTGCAGCCGCTCAACGCGGTGTGGACGCACCAGGAGCAGACGTACAACAACGGCAACCTGTACGGGTTCCGCAACTACGGCTGGGACCAGCTGTTCGCCAACCGCGGTTACATCAACTACTGCGTGCGGTGGGACTCGTCGGCGACCGTGTCGGCGCAGCTGCGGGACGAGATCCACGCGGCGCTGAAGCGGCAGTACAAGAAGTGGATGGACGTGATGGTCGGCCACAACAACTGGCCGTACACGGACGTGCCGGTGAACGTCGTCGGCTGGGCGGTGCGTGACCGCAACCAGCTACAGTGGACGGACAGCTCGGTCGACATCTACGTCAACAACATCCGCGAAAACGCTCCACAGTGCTCGGAGCCGTGCGGCCGCTTCTTCAACCAGAGCGGCAACTACCCCAACTGCCCAGGCGGCGCGTCCCGCCACTACGACCACTCGCTGTGGCTGACCGACGGCTTCGGCGGCGGTGCGGGCGGTGACTGGGGCCAGCGGATGGGTCGCGAGTACTTCGTGAACGCCCGCAACTCCGAGAACATCCACATCTTCCTGCACGAACTCGGACACACGTACGGCCTGGACGACTTCTACGACTGGGACCCGCTGCCGGGGCAGGGGTTCATCATGAAGGCGGGCAGCGCGTCGCAGATCACCGAGTTCGACCGGTGGATGTTCCGTGACTGGTGGCGGCACCTGAAGTCGAGGTACGGCTACTAGAGACCAATGCTCCCGCGGCCTCACCCTCCGCGGTGGGCGAGCTCATCCCCTGGGTGCCGTTGAGATCGTGGTCGTTTGCTGCCCCTACAGGGGCAGCAAACGACCACGATCTGCTCTATGGGGGCGCTTGTTGATGCCGGTCAAGGACCCAGTGTGGTCCAGACCGTTGTTCACCCCTGCGGTCGCCCAGATCGCCCGGGCGGCCGACTCCGGCGGATCTGTCAGCTTTCTTGATCGGCATCAGGCAACGGCGACCACCCCGCTCGATTGTGGACGGATCGCCCACCTCGACCCGAAAGCACTCCAGGTTTGCGCCGCCGGGCGCGGCTTTTCGCCGCTCGCGGCGGGGAGTCGCGCCCGGCCCGCGCTCAGCAGGCGGCTACGTCCACCGGGCTTGTCAGGTGCGAGTGGACAAAGCCGCCGGTGGAGACGCTGAGCCACATCGACCCGTACTTGTCGGTGCCGAACGTCGGCTCGCCGGTCACCCAGCACAACACGTCGACAGTGCTGCCGGCGGGCAGCTCGGCCAGCACCGTGGACGTCGTGTTGGGCTCGGCCCGCAGGTTGGCCTCCTGGGTGACGGTGGCGAGCTGCCCGAGCGGGGCGTACCCCTCCGGCACCGCGTACGGCACCGGATGCGGCACCGGCACCGGTACGGGCACCGGCACGACCTGTGGCGGCACGGGCTGGGCGGGCGGCGCCGGCGCGGCCGAGCTCGGGGGCGCCGCCGGTGCGGTCGACGCCGGGGGCGGTGCCGCCGGCGCGGTCTGTGTGGGCGGCGCGGCCTGGCCCGCCGGCTGGTCCGGCGACTGGTTGCACCCGGCGGCGGCGATCAGGACGGCGACGGCCGCCAGGGCGCTGGATTCGCGAAACACTGCTGCCTCCCAGGGCTGGGAGCTTGTCTGGTCAGCGGCAGGTAGTGTTGACGTTACTCTGCGTGATGATCGTCTGGCAAGAGCTGATCAGGCGGCGATCGGGGTGAGGCGGGGGTTGGCGACGCGGAGGTAGTCGTCGGTGGCCAGGGCGACCGACCGGTCCAGGCGGGCCGCGTTGAAGAAGATCTCCGGGTGGGTGACCAGGCCCGGGTCCACGATCAGCTCCAGGTCGGGGTGGAAGCTCACCGGCAGGATCGTGCCGCTGGCGCTGCCCGCGAGCGCCTCCGCCTTGTCCGCCGAGGCGAACGACGCGTACGTGCCGCCGAGCAGGTCGCGCACCGCGGCGATGTCCACTTTGGCGTCGCCGGGCACGACGGCGAGGACGTACCGGGTGGTCTTCTTGCCCAGCTTCACCATGATGACCAGGCATTTGGCGGCCGCGGCAAGGGTGTTGCCGCGTAGCTTGCTCACCAGCTCGGTGCGTCCCTCGGGCGCGTGCTCGATGAGCCGGTACCGCGCGCCGTGCTCGTCCAGGAGCGCGATGAACCGCTCGTACGTGTCCGTTGCCGTCACGGCGCTTCTCCTCAGTGTCGTGGGCCAGGCTCGGGGGCTTGCGGGGAAGCGGCGGCGCGGGCCGCGTCGATGACCGCCGTGACCGGCACGCCGGCGGTGCGTGCGGCGGCCAGCGCGTCGTCGTACTCGGGCTGCGCCGTCACCACCTCCGCGCCCAGGAAGGCGCGCTTGACCCGCACCGCGCCGCCGGTCACCTCGACCGTCACCGAGTCGCGGCGCAGGGCGCGGCGGCGCACCGGGTGGACGCGGACGCCGAGCGTCGTCGTCCAGGTGTAGACCACGCGGCAGGCGAGGTCCAGGCGGGCGGCGTCCACGAGCACGGTCAGCACCTGGCCGGGGCGGCCCTTGCGCATCAGGGCGGGTACGCACCAGGCGTCCGCGGCGCCCACCGACCGCAGCTCCTCCAGCAGGTCCGGCCACACCCGCGGGTCGAGGTCGTCCACTGTGGCCTCGACCTGGAAGAGCTCGCCCTCCTGCCAGTCCGCGGCGGCCTGTGCGGCGGTGGTGCCGGCGAGCACGCGGAGCACGTTGGCGTGGCCGGGCGGGTCGGCGGTACCGGCGCCCACGCCCACCGCCGACGGGGTCATCGCCGGCGGCGGGCCCCACGCCGTGGCCAGCGCCGTCAGCAGCGCGGCGCCGGTGGGCGTGCACAGCTCCATCGTGGCGGTGTGCGCGGCCAGCGGGGCGCCGGCGGCGGTCAGGAGCTCGACGACGGCGGGCGCGGGTACGGGCAGCGGGCCGTGCGCGGTGCGTACCGTGCCGGAGCCGACCGCGACCGGCGACACCACGCGGGACGGGGCGTCCAGCAGGCCCAGGTCGTGCAGGGCCAGCGCGCAGCCCGCCACGTCGGCGATCGCGTCGAGCGCGCCGACCTCGTGGAAGTGCACCTCGTCCACCGTGGAGCCGTGTACGCGCGCCTCCGCCTCGGCGAGCCGGGTGAAGACGCCGGCCGCGAAGTCGTGTGCCGGCCCATCCAGGCGGGAGAGCACGGCGAGCACATCGGACAGTCCACGGTGGACATCCGTCTCCGGCGCGTCCACCCGCACGTGCGCGGCGCGGAAGCCGTGGCGGCGTACCGCGGTCACGTCGACGGCCACCGGCACGCCGAGGCGCGCCAGGCCGGCGCGCACGGTGTCGAGCGAGGCGCCCGCGTCGAGCAGCGCGGCAAGCAGCATGTCGCCGGCCGCGCCGTTGGAGGCGTCGACCCACAAGACACGTGCGGCGCTCACCGGGCGCGCCGGGCGATTCGGGCGGCGGCCACGCCGGCGCCGAAGCCGTTGTCGACGTTGACGGTCAGCACGCCGGGCGCGCAGCTGTTGAGCGTTGCCAGCCAGGCGGTGAGGCCGTCCAGGTGCCAGCCGTACCCGACGCTCGTGGGCACCGCGATCAGTGGCGCGCCCGTCAGGCCGCCGATCACCGAGGGGAGAGCGGCCTCCATGCCGGCCACGGCGACGACCACGTCGGCCGAGTCGATGCGGTCGCGCTGGGCGAGCAGGCGGTGCAAGCCGGCGACGCCCACGTCGACGATCAGGTCGGGGTCGGCGCCGAAGACGCGTACCGTCGTGACGCACTCGCGGACGACCGGCAGGTCGGCCGTGCCGGCGCCGACGACCGCGACCCGGCCCTGGGAGGTGCGCGGCTTGCCCAGCACCGCCGTCCGGGCCACCTCGTCCAGGTCGGCGTCGGGCAGCTCGGCCCGGCACAGGGCGAGCGCGTCATCGTCGAGGCGGGTGGCGAGCACGGCTCCCTCGGGGTGCGCCTCGTGCAGCGCGGCCAGCGCCGCGACCACCTGCGACGGCGTCTTGCCCCGGCCGAAGACCACCTCCGGGTCGCCGGTGCGCGCGGCGCGCTGCAGGTCGAGGCGGGCGAAACCGAGATCCGCGATCTCCGCTCCGCTCCCCGTTGGGTACCGTTCAGTCATGCTGCCCTCCGACCGCCTGGTCACCGAAATCGCAGGATACGGCCGGACGCTGGTGGCGTTCTCCGGCGGCGTCGACTCCAGCGTGGTCCTGGCCGCCGCGGCGCGTGCGCTGGGCCCCGGCGGCGTGGCGGCCGTCACGGCGGTCTCGCCCGCGGTGCCGGGGCGGAGGTGGCCGAGGCGGCAGAGTTCTGCGCGCGGCTGGGCGTCACGCACTACGCGGTGGAGACGCGCGAGATGGACGTGGCGGGCTACCGGGAAAACGGGCCGCGCCGCTGCTACTTCTGCAAGAGCACGCTGCTGGACACCGCGCGGCGGGTGGCGGCGGAGCATGGGTTCGACGAGGTGGCCACCGGCACGAACGCCTCCGACATCGCCGCGGGCTTCCGGCCCGGCATCCGGGCGGCGGCCGAGCGCGGCGCGCGTACCCCATTGGCTGATCTTGGTTTGGACAAGGCGGCGGTCCGCGCCGTCGCGCGGGCCTGGGACCTGCGGACCGCGGACAAGCCCGCCGCCGCGTGCCTGTCCAGCCGCATCGCCTACGGCGTTTCGATCACACCGGCCCGGCTGGCCCGGGTGGAGCGCGCGGAGGCCGCCGCGCGCCGCTTGCTCGCCGCCCATCACGTCCATAATGTCCGGGTACGGGACCTCGGCGCGACCGCGCGTCTCGAAGTCGACCCGCACCTCGTGGATGCCGCGCGCCATGACGCCGCCCTGCACGCGGCGATCCGGGCGGCCGGCTTCGACGGGGCCGAGGTGGCGGTGGAGCCGTTCCGCTCCGGGTCGATGAACGAGCTGCTCGCCGACCCGGAGCGGTGGCGCCGCGCCTGAGTTCAGCAGTCCTGGAAGGGACTGGTGACCGCGTTGCTGAGCGGTGAGCTGTTGCCGGCGCGGAGTCGAAGACCATTCGCCATGGATGGATGTCGCCGGTTCTGGGTAGGGAGGGGACCGTGCTGCGTTCCGGAGTGTCCCTCGACGACCGATACCGCCTCGAGGAGCGCGTCGCCACCGGTGGGATGGGCGACGTGTGGCGGGCCACCGACCTCGCCCTTGGCCGCACCGTCGCGGTCAAGGTGCTGCTGCCCAGCCTTTCCGCCGACCCCGGCTTCGGGGCGCGCTTCCTCGCCGAGTCGCGGATGCTCGCCGCCGTGCGCCATCCCGGCGTCGTACAGGTGTACGACCGTGGCGACTGCGAGCTGCCCGAGGGCACCCGCGCCACGTACCTGGTGATGGAGTTCGTCGACGGCGAGCCGCTGTCCGAACGGCTGGCCCGCGAGGAGCGGCTGCCCGCCGCCGAAACCATGCGGATCGTGTCCGAGGCGGCCCGCGCGCTCGACGCGGTGCACGAGGGCGGCATCGTCCACCGCGACGTGAAGCCCAGCAACCTGCTGCTGCGGCCGAACGGGAGCGTGGTGCTGCTGGACTTCGGCGTGGCCCGGTCGGCGGCCGTCACCAGCGTCACCGGCACCAACGCGGCCGTGCTCGGCACCGCGCTCTACATGGCTCCCGAGCAGGCCCGCCAGCAGCCCGTCTCGGCGGCCACCGACGTGTACGCGCTGGGCGCGGTCGCGTACCACGCGCTGGCCGGGCACCCGCCGTTCATGGGGGACAACCCGGTCGCGATCGCGATGATGCACCTGGACACGCCGCCGCCCGAGCTGCCCGCTGACGTACCGCCGGCGGTGCGCGCGGTCGTGCTCCGCGCTCTGGAGAAGGACCCGGCCGACCGGTACCGCGGCGGCGCCTCGTTCGCCGCGGCGGCGCTGTCCGCGGTCGGTGCGGGCGGGCTGGAGTCGACGGCGGAGATGGTGCCCGGTGACGACCCGGAGGCGACCGCGCCGATGGCCGTGGGCGCCAACGGGCGTACCGGCGGCGGGCGGGCCACGGTGCCGGTCGCACCCGTCCCGCTGCGGGAGACGGGCGCACTGCGGCCACTGCGGCCGGCCGGCGGCGGCAACAAGCGCCGGAACGCGACCATCGCGGGCGTGGTCGCCGGCGCCGGCCTGCTCGTCCTGCTGGCGCTTGTGCTCTTCCTGCCGGACGGCAACAACCCGCCGGCCGACGGCGGCACCACGACCGCGCCTTCCGCGACGCCGGGCAGCTCCACGAGCCAGCCGGCCGGGCAGGAGCAGCCGGACCGCCCGCGCAACACCGGCGGCGGCGCGACGCCGAGCCAGGCGCCGACGGGCGGGGAGGGCACGAGCGGGCCGGAGGAGAGCGAGGAGGCCCCGCCGCCGTCGAACGAGCAGACCACTTCGCCCGACGCGCCGGAGACGAGCGAGAGCGAGGGCGGCGGTGCCGGCGAGCCCAGCCCGCCGGGCGACGACACCGAGGGCAGCGCCCCGCCCGCCGTCGAATCCACGCCGCTCACGACCGGTTAGCGGGCGGCCCGGCGGGACCTGCCGGTACAGCTTGACGTGATAGCGTCCCGGCCGACATGGCCACCACCACGATTGGCGCTGTCGAGCGCACCGACACCCCGTCCGCCCCGCCGCCTGACCGCCCGGCGCGCTGGTGGCGGCGCCTCCCCGATCCGGTCGTGTGCGCGGTCGTGGTCGCCATCGCCGCGTTCGCGGTGCTCGGCATCGGCTCGCCGCTGTGGGGGCGCACGTCGCTCGTCGAGACGGGGTTGCTCAACCACGTCAGCCCGTACACGGACGGGCAGTTCCGCGACATCGGGCAGCAGACGCTCGACCTCGGCGACACCGTCGACGGCGCGATCCCCACCGCTGGACTGTTCGGCGACGCGGTGCGTGACGGCGAGTACCCGTCGTGGAACCCGTACGTGATGGGCGGTACGCCGCTCGCCGGTACGACAAACCCGGGGCTGGCCTCTCCGGTGGCGCTGCCGTTCTGGTTCCTGCCGGCGTGGCTGGCACCCGCGTTCGTCAAGCTGCTCGAGATCCTGGTGGCGGTCGGCGGGGCGTACCTGTTCTTACGGCTGCTGCGCCTGGGCCGGGCGGCGGCGCTCGTCGGCGGCCTCGCGTACGCCACGAGCGCGTTCATGGTGGTGTGGACCAACTGGCCGCAGTCGCGGGTGGCCGCGTTCATCCCGGCGCTCTTCTGGGCGCTGGAGCGGGTGGTGCGACATCGCCGCGTCCGCGAGCTGGCGCTCGTCGCGCTGGTGGTGGCGGCGCTGCTGCTCGGCGGCTTTCCGGCCATCACCGGGTACGCGCTGTTCACCGGCGCGTTCTACCTCGTCGTGCGCGCGCTGGCGGAGAATCCGGGCGCCCCGCGCCGGATAGCGGCCACGCTCTCGCTCGCCGCCGGTGGCGTGGTCGCCGGCGTGCTGCTCGTGGCGGCCCAGCTCGTGCCGTGGGCGAGCGTGATGTCCACGGTGCTCGTGCGCGGCCGGGAGCAGACCTCGGACCAGCACATCCCGTTCGACCTGCTGCTGACCACGATCGCGCCGTACGCGTTCGGCACCACCGACCCGGCCAACCCGCCGAACTACTACCACGTGCGGATCTTCCTGGAGGAGGTCTCGTACGTCGGTGCGGCCGTCCTCGTGCTCGCCGTCGCCGCGATCGCGCTGGCCCGTTCCGGCCGCGCGGTGCTGCCGCGGGCCACGTGGCCGTTCCTCGTCGGCGCCACGCTTTTCTGGGGCATCGTGGTCTTCAGCGGCGGGCCGCTGCTGTGGCTGCTGCAGAAGCTGCCCTACCTCTTCTCCGACAACTCCGTCGAGCGGGCCCGGAGCATCTTCGGCTTCCTCGTCGCGATGCTCGCCGCGGTCGGCTTCGAGGTGCTGCTGCGCCGCCGCCGCGAAGCCACCGCGCACGCCCGCAAGCTCTACGGCGTGGCCGTGTGGGCGGTGGTCGCCGCGGGCGGCGTCGCCGTCTACCTCGCGGGGCGCCAGTTCGCGTACGACGCCAACCGGGACCGCGTCTCCATGCGTGGCGGCCACTACGTCGGCCAGCTCAACGAGGAGGTGCTGCAGGGGCTGGCGTTCGTCGGGGTCGCCGTGGCGTGCGCCATGCTGCTGTGGTGGGGCCCGCGGCGGGTCACCTTCCGGGTGGCGGTCGCCGCGCTCATCCCGATGCTCATCGCGGTCCAGGCCCTGATCTGGGTACGGCCGTACTACCCGCGCACCGAGCGGGAGACCTTCTACCCGGTGACCGGGGTGCACACGTACCTGGCCGGGCACCTGGGGCACGAGCGGTGGTTCGGCAGCAACAACGCGCTGTTCGGCGGCATACACATGCAGCACAAGCTGCGCGCGCTGCACGGACACTCCTTTGTGGACGAGCGGTTCGGCGAGCTGCTGGAGGCGATGCCGGGGCGGCAGTTCAGCCCGCCGCCCAAGCCCGCCACGTACCTGCGCACCGAGCCGCTCGAAGGCGGAAACCCGCCGACCAGCCCCATCCTTGACCGGGTGAGCGTGACCCACTACGTGACGCCGCCGCAGCTCGTGCCGTACGGCACGCAGCGGGTGGACGCGGGCGACGGCGGTGAGGTGCGCCTGCAGCCCGGACAGGCGGTGAGCGTCGCCGTGCCGGGTGGCGGCCCGCTGCGCGCCATCGCCGTCACGCCGGTCACGCCGGGCATCCGCCAGACGCGCCGTACCCGGATCGGGATCGTCGTGAAGGACGCGGCCGGCACCGTCGTCGCGGAGGCCGAGCGCTACGACCGCGGCATCGCCGCGGGCAAGCCGTTCTTCATCCCGGTGGCCGGCGAGGGCGCGCGCGGCCCGCTGACCGCGGAGATCACCCTCCGCGACGGGCCGGCGATGGCGGTGGCCGGTCGCGCGGGCAAGCCGGCGCTGTCCGTCGTGGCCCCGGCCGACGACGGCCTGCGGCTTGTCTACGCGGACAAGGCGGTCATCTACGAGCGGACCCGCGCCATGCCCCGCGTGCGGTGGGCGTCGCACGCCACGGTGGAGCCCTCCGGCGAACGCCGGCTCGAGCGCCTCGCCGCCGGCACCGTCGCGCCGGACGAGGTGCTGCTCGACCGCGACGGCCCGGCCGCGACCGGCCAGCCGGCGCAGGTGCGGTGGGTGCAGGACGGCTTCGACGACATGGAGGTGGCGGTCGAGGCGGAGGGCGCCGGCTACCTGGTGCTCGCCGACGCGATCCAGCCGACGTGGCAGGTGACCGTCGACGGCAAGGCGGCCGACCTGGTCCGCGCCGACCACGGCCTGGCGGCGGTGGCGGTGCCGGCGGGTGCGCACACCGTGCACTTCAGGTACGCGCCGCGCGGCCACGACCTGGGCCGCTGGTTGACCGTCGCCACCGGCGCGCTCCTGCTGCTCGCCGTCCTCGCCGAGTGGTGGTGGCTGCGCCGCCGCCGGCCGACCCTTCCGGTGCAGCGGCCACCGCGACCCCGCGAAGACCCGACGCCGTAGATCGGGTGGTCGCGGTCTTGCCGCGCGGGCGTGGCAGCGGAGGCCGGGGGTTTCGGCGAGCGCTGCGAGCCGCCGGCCTGCGCGGTCTCCGGCGGGAGCGGCGGTCCGCAGCTGACGCGGACCCGGGAAGACAGCTGCCTCTGGCTTTTCGCAGGATTCTCTGACTAAGGTCAGAGAATGGACTCCTCGCTGGTGGAGCGGGTGCGGCGCTTCAACCGCACCGTCACCCAGCGGATCGGCGCGCTCGACGACGCCTACCTCGCCCGCGGCCGCCCGCTCGGCCAGTGCCGCGTGCTCTGGGAGGTCGGCGACGGGGGGAGCGAGGTCCGCGCGCTGCGGGCCCGGCTCGACCTGGACTCCGGCTACCTGAGCCGCCTGCTCGCCGCCCTGCGCGCCGACGGGCTCGTCGAGGTCACCGCCGCGGACGACGGGCGGGTCCGCACGGTCCGGCTGACCCCGGCCGGCGCCGCCGAGCGGGACGAGCTCGACCGCCGTTCCGACGATCTCGCCACCGACATCCTCACCCCGCTCGACGAGGCGCAGCGCGGCCGGCTGGTGGCCGCGATGGGTGAGGTCGAGCGCCTCCTCGTCGCGTCGATGGTCCGCGTGGCGGAGACCGACCCCCAGGCGCCCGAGGCCCGCGCGTGCGTCGCGGCGTACGTGGCCGAGCTCGCCGCCCGCTTCGACACCGGCTTCGACCCGTCCCGCAGCATCCCGGCCGACGGCGCGCTGCTGCTGGTGGCCACCCTCCACACCGAGCCGGTCGGCTGCGCCGCGCTGCGCGTGCACGATTCGTGGGCGGCGGTGAAGCGGATGTGGGTCGCCCCGTCCGTACGCGGCCTCGGCCTGGGCCGGCGGCTGCTGGCCGAGCTGGAGGCGACCGCGCGCGCCCGCGGGGTCGGCACGCTGCGCCTGGAGACCAACCGCGCCCTGACCGAGGCGATCGCCCTGTACCGGTCCGCCGGCTACCGGGAGGTGCCCGCCTTCAACGACGAGCCGTACGCGCACCACTGGTTTACGAAGGAGCTGTGATGGATCCCCGGTTCTCTGCCCTGACCACGGCACACGTGGCGGACGGCTGCATCCGCGCCGGTGTGCCGGTCCGCTGCGGCCCCGCCGGCCTGCGCGCGGTCGTGCCCGGCGACCGGGTCGCCGGGCGCGTCGCGCCGGTGCGGCACGTGGGCAGCGTGGACGTGTTCCTGGAGGCGTACGAGTCGGCCGCGCCGGGCGACGTGCTTGTCGTGGACAACGGCGGCCGCCTCGACGAGAGCTGCGTCGGCGACCTGGCGGTGCTGGAGGCCAAGACCGCGGGCCTCGCCGGCGCGGTCATCTGGGGCCTGCACCGCGACACCGCCGACGTACGCGCGATCGGCCTGCCGGTCTTCAGCCTCGGCTCCCTGCCGACCGGCCCGCTCCGCCTCGACCCCCGCCCGGACGGCGCGCTGGAGTCGGCCCAGGTCGGGCCGTGGCGGGTCACCCGCGACGACCTCGTCTTCGGCGACGAGGACGGCGTGCTCTTCGTGCCCCTCACGCGCCTGCCGGAGGTGCTCGACCACGCCGAGCGGATCCGCGACACCGAGCGCGCTCAGGCCGACCGCATCCGCGCCGGCGAGACGCTGCGCGGCCAGCTGCGGTTCGCCGAGTTCCTGGAGCGGCGCGCCACCCAGCCCGACTGGACCCTCCGCGACCACCTCCGGCACATCGGCGGCGCCATCGAGGTGTAAGCACTCCCTTGCGATGCCGGGCGCCGGCCTCGCGGGCGGATATCGTCGGTGACCGTGGAGACGACGATCTCGGTGATTGTGTTCGTGCCCACGATGGCCGTGACCGTGTGGTTGCTCGCGGTCGTCATCCGGCGGCTGCTGGGGGTGCGGCTCGGCCCCGTGCGCACGATCCTGGCCGCCGTCCTCGTGCTCTTCCTCACCCCGCCGATCATCCAGGGGTTCGCGCCACCGGACCCCGCGACCGTCGGCGGCGGCGAGGCGATCCTGCTCTCGGCCGTGTCGATCGTCATCGCGGCGCTGCTGGCGATGGTGGCGCTGGTGATCCTGGAGGTGCTGCTGCCGACCGGCTCGCTGCCCGGCCCGCTGGAGCTGTGGCGGGGCGCGGGACGGCGGGTGGCCCGAGTGCGCCGCTACTGGACGATCACGCGGATCGCGCTGCGGCACGGGCTGGGACGGTTCCTGCGCGAACGGGGCGGGCCCGGCCCCGGGTCGGCCGCCTCCCGGCGGCGGCTCGGCCGGTCGCTGCGGATGGCGCTCGACGAGGGCGGCATGACGTTCGTCAAGCTCGGCCAGCAGCTGTCCACGCGGCGGGACATGCTGCCGGCGGAGTTCGTCGACGAGCTCACCACGCTGCAGGACCGGGTGGCGCCGGTGCCGTGGGACGAGGTGGCCGGCGTGCTCGCGGCCGAGCTGGGGCGGCCGGTCGACGAGGCGTTCGCGTGGATCGACCCCGAGCCGCTCGCCGCCGCCTCGGTCGCGCAGGTGCACGCGGCCCGGCTGCCGGACGGCACCGAGGTCGTGGTCAAGGTACGGCGCCCGGGTGTCGCCGCGGTCGTCGAGCGCGACCTCGACATCCTGGAGCGACTCGCGCGGACCCTCGAAGCGCGCACCGCGTGGAGCCGTTCCTTCGGCGCGCGGCGGCTGGTCGGCGGGTTCGCCGAGGCGCTGCGGGAGGAGCTGGACTTCACCGTCGAGCGGGACAACCTCCAGGCCATGGCCGCGGTCCTGGCCGCCTCGCCGGACCGGGGCGTCGGCGTGCCGGTGCCGTACCCTGCGCTCAGCTCCGAGCGGGTCCTGGTGATGCAGCGCCTGCCGGGCACGCCGCTCGGCGCCGCCGCGCCCCTGCTCGAACGGCTCGGCGACGAACGCCGCGCCGCGATCGCCGCCGGGCTGCTCGACACGATGCTGGACCAGGTGCTGGTGCACGGACTGTTCCATGTGGACCTGCACCCGGGCAACCTGCTCGTCGCCGACGACGGCGCGCTCGGCATGCTCGACCTCGGCTCGGTGGGGCGCCTCGACACCGCGACCCGCGTGGCGATCGGTCAGCTGCTCGGCGCGCTGGGGCGGGGCGACTCGGTGGCGGTCAGCGACGCCCTCCTGCAGCTCGTCGACCGTCCGGACACAGTGGACGAACGCGAGCTGCAGCGGGCACTGGGCGCGCTGATCGTCCGGTACGCCGCCCCCGGCAGCACAGCCGGCGCCACCGCCGTCGCCGGCCTGCTGCGCACATTCACCTCGTACGGGCTGGGCGTGCCACCGCCGGTCGCCGCCGTGTTCCGCGCCTTCGCCACGCTCGAGGGCACGCTGGGGCTGCTGATGCCCGGCTTCGACCTCGTCGGCTACGCGCGCTCGGCCGGCGGGCGGCGCATCGCCGAGGCGCTCGCGCCCGACCGCCTGCCCGGCACGCTGGAGGAGGAGCTCGCCGCGCTGCTGCCGGTGCTGCGCCGCCTGCCCCGGCGCGTCGACCGGATCGGCGAGGCACTCGAACAGGGGCGGCTGCGCGTGAACGTGCGCCTCTTCGCCGACGACCAGGACCGCCTGCTGGTGACCGGCCTGCTGCACCGCTCGCTGCTGACCGTCATCGGGGCGGCGGCCGGCGTGATGGCGGTACTCCTGCTCGGCATGGGCAAGGGCCCCGAGCTGAGCGACAGCCTGGGCCTCTTCCCGCTGCTCGGCTACGGCCTGCTGGTCGTCGCCGTCGTGCTCATCCTCCGCGTGCTCGTGGTGATCTTCCGCCGCGACTGACGCCGGTAGCGGGCGGCCCCTAGGGTCGGCGGTGTGAACCCGTTCCTCCGCCTCGTCCTCGGCCCCGGCCGCCTGCCCGACCAGCTCCGCGCCGACCTCACGGCCAACGGCCTCGTCCTGCTGGCGGAGGGCCTGTCCGGCTCGGTCACGTACCGCCACTTCCGCGCCCCGGGCCAGCGCGCCAACTGGCGCAAGCAGGCGGTGTCCGGCGCCGTCGCCATCAGCACCGACCGCCTCCTGGTCTGGGCCGGCCGCTTCCGCCACATCGACGTGCCACTCGCCGACCCGGTGCGGGCCACGATCGAGGCGCGCGCCGACCGCCCCGACCGCATCCTCTTCGCGTACGACGCGGGCACGACCAACCCATCCCGCTCCGGCCGCGTGGAGGTCCGGCTCCGCACCGCCGACGCCCCGCGGATCGAGCGGCTGCTCGCCCTTTGAGGACATATCTGCCCGCGTCCGCGCCAGCTGCGGACCGCATGCTCCCGCGGGCACCGCGGAGGTCGGCGGCTCGCCAGGGCTCGCCGAGTTCCCCGACCTCCGCTGCCGGGTCCGCCCGCCAAGCCCATCCCGCCCGGCGCCCGTCCGCCCGTCCCGCTCCGCGGGCACGGTCGTAGGTTCCTTGATCGGGGAGGCGACCTGGTGGTCGTGGTACTTACTGCGCCTAAAGGTGCAGCCAGGTACCACGATAGGCTGGTGGCGCCTGCTGGTGACGCCGGTCAAGGGATCCGTGGGCGGGCGCGGGTTGGACACAGCGCGCGGGGCCAGCTCGCGCAGATCTTGGCAAGTTAGCGCGAAATGGCAACGCCAACTCACCAAGATCTCGATCTGCCTCCTGGCCTGTCGCCGCTCTCTGACACCGTCGGAGCGTTGGCATGCCGTCGCGCGGCCGCTCCGCATAGTGATCATGCTGCCAGCGGCGTCGGCCATGGTTCGTGCGGCGGGCAGGTACCACGATGGGGCGGATCGACGGGGTCGTGGCCGGCGGCGTGGGCTGGGTGGTTGACCGGGGCGGAGGGTGAGGCCGCGGGAGCAGCGGTCCGGACCACCGCGGACGTCGCGGTAGCCCGGATCCGGCTCTTGGGTTTTGGGTCCTTCAGTCGTCCCAGGCGGGCCGTGGCGCGCGGTCGCCGAGGGGGCGCGTCGACTCCCAGGTGCGGCGCCACGAGCCGGCGGGATACTGCTGGCCGCTCGGCAGCGCGAGCTCGCCCTTGGCCTGGGCGCGCAGCGAGCCGTACCAGCCGAGCTCCTCCTCGGCCCACAGCTGGGCGATCGAGTCGGCCATGCGGGCGTTGAACGCGCGGGCGCCCTCGCCGGCCTGCGGGTGCAGCGGCGTGCCGTACCGGACGACCACGCGGGCGCGGCCCGGGATGGGCCAGTTGCGGCCGCGGGGCATCGCCGCGTACGTGCCGCGCAGGCCGATCGGGACCATCGGCACGCCCTGGGTCACGCAGAGGTGTGCCGCGCCCAGCCGGAGCGGCGACATCCAGCCGTCCTCGCTGCGGGTGCCCTCCGGGAAGAGCAGCAGGCTCCACCCGCGGGCCAGCAGCATCGGCGCCAGGCTGCGCAGGCGGCGCGAGCGGTGGCGTTCGACCGGGAAGGCGTTGAAGACCAGGGCCGTCACGACCGCGCGCAGGCGGGCGTCGAAGAAGTAGTCGGCCGCCGCGCCGACCGCGACGCGTTCGCCCAGGTGGCGGGGGAGCGAGCCGAGGATCAGCGGGGTGTCCAGGTGGCTGCTGTGGTTGGCCACGAACACCACCGGCCCCTTGAGCGCGGCCAGCCGGTCGCGTCCCTGGATCTCCGGGCGGGTCTGGCTCCACGTCAGCGGGGTCAGCACCCCGCGCTGCAGCGCCCGACGCGCGGTCTGCGCCGCCTGGGTGCGCGCCCAGCCGGTCGGGAACTCGCGCGGCGGCTCCGGCGGCTCGTGCGCGACCGCGGACCGCGGGGTGCGCGAGCGGCCGCGCCAGTCACGGCCGCCGGTGAGGGTGCGGATGTCCTTCATCAGGCCCATGAAGAGAACCCCTTCACCGTACGTCCGCCATCGTCAGCGGCGGGGCGTGCAGGTAGTTGATCGTCGGCGAGCTGCCCACCCGCTCGCGGGCCATCTCCAGCGCGTCATCCAAAGTGGACGCGGAGCGGAAGCCCATGCGCGCCGTGGTCTTGCGGTCACCACCGACGAAGATGACGT
The DNA here is from genome assembly GCF_011764425.1 of Phytohabitans houttuyneae. NCBI lineage: Bacteria > Bacillati > Actinomycetota > Actinomycetes > Micromonosporales > Micromonosporaceae > Phytohabitans > Phytohabitans houttuyneae. The sequence goes on along the minus strand of NZ_BLPF01000001.1, from coordinate 77,378 downwards.
CGCCGAGGTGCTCCAGCGCGTGCGCGCCCCAGTACCACATGTAGAGCGGGTGTACGCCGTGGTAGGCGTAGCTGTTGCGGTACAGGTGGATGTACCACGGGTCGGTGGCGAACTGCTCCTCGAACTTCGTCTCGATCGCCACCGGGTCGGTGGTCTCGGCGAGCACCTCTTCGAAGAAGTCGATGTAGCTGGGGTGGTGCACGGGGTGGAACTCGTTGCGCACCGGGTGGTAGTAGATGGCCACGCCGCCGGGGCGGACGATCGGCTGGTTGCGGTACAGGTTGAAGAAGTAGCCGAGCCCGAGCGACATCACCAGGATCGGGTTCATGATCGAGTTGACGTTGTACGGGCAGATGTACGGCAGGCCCCAGATCCCGATGTCCGCCGGACCGTCCACTTCGGTCAGCTGCTGCCGCAGCACGTTGCGCATCGTCACCTCGTGCACCTGGATCGGGTCTCCCGCGGTGACCGACGTGACGCCGTACGGCGAGGCGGTCTTGTGCCACAGCTGACGCCGCCGCTTCGGCGGGGCGAGGTCGTTGGCCCGCTTCACCGCCAGGTACGCCGCCTGGTCCTTGAGCGTCCACTCCCACTCGCGCTTGTTCAGGAAGCCCACCTGCGAGGGGAACGTGTCGTTGTTGAGCGTCGTCTCGATCTGGAAGATCTTGAGATTGTCGCCGAGCAGGCCGGCCATGCGGTCGTAGGAGTGGTGCATGGCCGAGTTCGGCGGGTCGTTGAACGAGCGCGAGTGCCGCAGCGTGTGCACGTTGTGGTGGTGCTTGAGGCTGCGGTACGAGGCGAGCCCCACCGACACCGACTTCGGGCCGCCGCTCATCGCGGTGAGCGACACGTTGACGTACACGATGAGGTCGCTCTCGGCCGCCCGCCGGTTGATCTCGACGACCTCGCCGTGCTTGGTGTGTCCGATCTCGACAAGGTTGGCCTTGTCCTCGGCGTCGTGGTTGCGCAGGTGGCGCGGGAAGAAGGAGCGGTAGACGCGCTCGCCGACCGTCCGCTTGAGCTCGGCCGGCGTCATGCGGCGGTGCAGCGCGTTGCCGGCGATCAGCTCGACGTCGTCGACGCCCTTGGCCGCGGCCAGCTCCAGCACCTGCTCGATCACCCGCTGGCGGATGTCGGGCGTGCGCATCGGCGGCAGCGGGATCGACAGGTCGTCGAAGACGATCGTCAGCTTCATGCCGGCGAACAGCAGCTCCCGCAGCGGCTCGCGGCCGAGCGGGTTGTCCAGCGCGCGGCGGATCTCACCGTCGACGTCGCGCATGCCCGGCAGCGACTCCGGCGGATAGATGACGCGGCTGCCCAGCGGCAGCTTTTCCAGGCGGAACCCCTCGCCCTCGTGCATCAGCAGCGCTGGAGTCCTCTCATCGACTTCCAGCACGAAACCAGGCCTACTCATATCGAGGGTCCCCCTATTGATCCTTGGTCGGGTCGAACGCCACCTTGATCGAGCCGAGCCGCCCCGCGGAGCTGGCGTGCCCGATCGCGTCCCGCCAACGGGACAGCGGATACACGGCGTCGACGTAGCCGTTCAGCGGCGCGGACTTGGCGAGCGCCATCGCGTCCGGGAAGTCGTTGCCACCCGAGGCGTACGCCCCGACGATGTTGAGCTCACGGAACCAGGCCGGCGTGAGGTCGACGCTGGCGTTGGGCATTCCGGACAGCAGCACGGTACCGCCGGCCCGGACCACCCGCAGCGCGGTGTCCAGGCCCGAGCCGGCCGTGCAGTCGAAGGCGATGTCGGTGCCGCCGAGCAGGAACTCGGCGCCCTGCTCGGGCCGGGCCAGGAAGCCGCCCGTCGCCCGGCGCAGCGCCCGCGCCGCCCGGTCCGAGGAGAGCACCTCGGTGGCGCCCATCTCGCGCGCCCGCTCGCGCTGGTGGCCGTAGCGCGCGATCACGTAGATCGGGCCGGCCTTCGTGTACTCGCGCAGCGCGAGCGTGGTGAACAGCCCCACCGTGCCGGCGCCGACGACCAGCACGCTCGCGCCGTCCGGGATCGGCACGCGGCGCACCGAGTGGACCGCGGTGGCCAGCGGCTCGACGAGCACGGCCCGCTCGTCGTCGAGCTCGTCCGGCACCTTGTGCAGCTGGCTGGCGTGCGCCACGAACATCCGGCTCCAGCCGCCGCCGGTGTCCGCGCAGAAGCCGGTCTGCAGCGCCGCCGAGACCCGCCCGGAGGTGATGTGGTCGCACCGGCTGTGCTCGCCGGCCGCGCAGCCCGGGCAGAGCTTGACGTCGCGGGGCACGCAGCCCAGCACCGGGTCGAGCACGACGCGGCTGCCCTTCGGCAGGTCGGGCAGCGCGTCCAGGGTCTCGCCGACGACCTCGTGACCCGGTGTGAAGGGCAAGGAGATCAAAGCGCTGAGGTACGGCGAGTTGCGGCCGGTCAGCAGTCCCAGGTCGGAGCCGCAGATGCCGGACAGCAGCGGCTTGACCCGCGTCCAACCGGGGCCGGGCAGGCGCGGCTCGGGGCGGTTGACGAGCCGGACGGGCGACATGTTCGCCGCCCACCAGCCGGCCGCGCGGCCCGTCGCGATGGTGCCGGTCGCGGTCCGCGCGGTGATGTAGCGGATCGGCGAGCGGTGGTACTCGAGGTTGAGGTTCACGGCTTTCCCCCGGGAGAGCGCGACGCGGAGCGGAGCGGGTTCACGGGGTGTTTCATGGCACCGTCTCCAGGAAGGCGTCGCTGGCCGGCAGGGTGTACGCCTTCCACTGCGCCACCGCCCAGCGGCGGGACTTGGCGTGCCGGTACAGGTGCGGGTCGGGGTTGACCGCGACCGGGTGGCCGACCGCCTCCAGCAGCGGGCGGTCCGAGTAGCTGTCGCCGTACGCGTAGCTGGCCGGCAGGTCGGCGCCGGAGTTCTCCGCGTACCGCCGCAGCCACGCCGCGCGGGCCTCGCCGACCAGCGGCGGCGCCTCCAGGAAGCCGGAGTAGCGGCCGTCGCGCATGTGCAGCCGGCTCGCCACCACCTCGTCGAAGAGGCCGGCGATCGGCTGGACGAGCACGTCGACCGTCCCCGTGATCAGGACCGTGCGGTGCCCGGCCGAGCGGTGCTTGCGCACCTGGCGGATGGCCTCGGGGTGGGAGCGGCGCAGCAGCGCGTCGCCGAGCCGCTCGTGCACGATGCGGGCCAGGCCCGCCTCGTCGGCACCGGCGTACCGCCGCATGAACGTGCGCAGGAACTCGCCCCGGTCGCGCCGCTCCGCCGACAGGTAGCGCGGGAGCTTGCGGACCAGGTCGGCGACCTCGGCCGGCCAGCCGGAGCGGGGCAGGTCGCAGAGGCGGGCCAGCAGGTACGTCTCGATCACGTTGGACGCGACAAGCGTGCCCTCCAGGTCGAACACCGCCACCACGTCGCCGCCGTTTGGCGACTGGCGCAGCGCCGGCAGCGCGTTGCTGCTGGTGCGCCGCCCGACCGTCGCCTTGCGCATCGTGGCGGTGATCGCCGGGTAGTGCACCTCCTGCAGGTAGTGGTGCCAGTCGATGGCCGCCGCGTCGAAGCCGTGCGCCTCGACCCGGTCGCCGGGCAGCGCGCGGTGCAGCGCCAGCAGCTTGTTGTCGGTGTAGATGACCTCGGCCTCGGTGTAGACGCCGTACAGGTCGGCGTACTTGCGCAGGAAGTCGAGCTGGTCCTGCTGCCGGGTCAGGTCGTCCTGCCACCGCCGGGTGCGCTTGTTGGCCGGCGCGGACAGCAGCGCCTTCTGCGCCACCGACAGCACCTTCTCGCCGGTGCGCAGCTGCCGCTCGACCCGCCGCGCGCCGGGGAACGTCCACTCCGGCACCTTGATCTGGCCGCGTCCGCCGTCGGGCATCGGGTGGTCGGTGAAGTACTCCTTGACGCTGTCGTACATGGCCCGGAACGTGAGCGGGTTACGGGCGCCGGAGCCGACGTGGTAGTACGCCGGCGTCTCGACCGGCGGGGGAGCGGCGGCCACCGCGAGGGTCGCGTTGACCACGATGTCGACCGGGATCACGTCCAGGACGCCGTCCGGCAGGCCGGGAAACTCCGGCAGGATGCCCCGGCCGAACGCGAGGATCAGCGGGTCGGCCATCTTGAAGCCGTCGATCCAGCCGGGGAACGGGTAGCGCAGCGCGCTCTCCACGATCGCCGGGCGTACCACCGACAGCGGCATCGCGCCGGTCAGCGTCTCCTCGGCCACCCGCTCGCCGAGCGCCTTGGTGAACGTGTAGACGTCCGGCCAGCCGACGCTCTGCGCGCGCAGCCGCCCGTACTCGACGAGCTGTTTCTCCACCCACTCGACCCGCCGCTGCTCGGCGGCGGTCGCGGTGCTCTGCGGCCCTGACTTGCCGTGGTCCTTGCGGGCGTCGGCGATGGCCCGCTTGAGCACGGCGGGGCGGCGCGAGTCCCACTCCACGCTCTCGCGCGCGGCCCGCGCCGAGGACAGCTCGATCCGCCAGTCGGCGTTGTGGTCCAGCGACCGCTCGGGCACGACACCCTTGCGCGCTCCCGCCACGTACGCCGTGGAGACGTGCACGACGTGCGGCGTGGCGCCGCTGGCCTTGACCGCCTCGTAGAGGTCGATCACGCCCTGCACGTTGGTGCGGAAGGCGTCGTCGATCGGCGGGTCGAACGAGACCGTCGATGCCGCGTGGATCACCGCGTCGATGTCGGCCGGCAGGCGCACGTCGGTGCTGCCCAGCTCGGCGTCGACCACGCTCACCCGCTCCGCGACGATGGCCGCGGCCGCCTCCGCGCCGACCGCCTGCCGCCACTTGGCGAAGACCGGCCGCTTGAGCAGCGTGTTGAGGCGATCGGTGCCGGACGAGCTGCCGCGCCGCCGGATCAGCAGCGTCACCCGCGTCTCCGGGTAGCTCGAGAGCAGCTTTTCCAGCAGCGCCTGACCGAGGAACCCGGTGCCGCCGGTCAGGAGGATGTGCTGCCCCGCAGGTGGTCCGTCACGCTGTGGCCACTCGGACGCCGAACGCCTGCACGGCCTTGGAAACCAGGCTCAGGCCCTGCTGGCCGGGAAGCTTGTCGACCTTGGAGTCGAGCATCTGCACCATCTTGTTGCCCCTTCGCCGCCGAGCAGGTGGTTGAGGACGAAGCGCGTCTCGGCCTTCGGCGTGATGGTCGAGCCGACCGGGGCCCAGAACTTCCGAAGCGCGAAGCGGGTGATCCGCTGTGCCTTTCGGCTCTTTTCCAGCCGCTCCCGGGCCTCGGACATGTAGAACGCCAAGTGTCGGCTCTCCTGTTGCTGGATGCGCTGCAGAATCTTCGTCAGCGTCGCATGCTGCTCAAGCTCGATCAACCTGCCGTAGGCGGCGTGCGCCGACCACTCGTTGACCGCGCCCCACGTCATGTGCGTGGCGATGAAGTCCTCCCCGAAAACGGCCGCGGTGAGGCATTGGGTGATCGGTGCGATCACGTTTCCGCGGAACCCCTGTGCCAACCGCACCGAGCGGTGCCGCGGCAGCCCGTTGATCTCGGCGTGCACCGCGAGGACCCGGTCGATCACGTCGCCGTGCCAGTACTCCTCGAAGTTCCACATCGTCAGGAACGCGGTGATCCGGGGGTTCTGGTGCGAGGGGGTGACCAGCAGGTCGCGCAGGTAGCAGACCGTGTGCGTCTCCACGTCCGTCATGTAGTGCAGGCAGCGGATGGCCTCGGCGCTCAGCGGCTTGTCACGAAAGTCATCGAAGTCGATGTCGTCAACCTCGACCGCCTTGGCGGTCTGTTTGTAGTGGTCCAGGTCAAAGGACATGTCGGCCGGCCTCCGGGGGCTCAAGTTACGGCGCGCAGGTAGAGCTCGACCACCTCGTCGAGCCGCTTGCGATTCGGAACGAGGACCTCACCCGGACGGGCCAGCCCATCGAGAAAGACGAAGGTCATCATCGGGCCGATGAAGAGCCGGGTGGCGAGGTCGAGGTCGACGTCGCGGATCACCCCGGCTCCGCGGGCACGCTCCAGTACGGCCTCCACGCGGGCCAGGAAGCGGGCCGGCACGGTTTCCCTCCAGATCGCCAGCAGCCCCGGTGTGGTCGCCATCTCCGCGATGAAGATGCGGAAGAGGGCCAGGTTGTCGTCGCTCATCAGGTGGGTGACCATCACCCGGGCCACCTCGGAGAGCACCTCCCGCAGGTGCTCCAGATCGGTGACGGTGCGGTCCGCGAGCAAGGGCGCTCGCTCGTCGAGGGACGCGACGATGCTGCCCAGCACGTCGACGAGCAGGTCTTCTTTGCTGCGGAAGTACACGTACAGCGTCTGCTTGGAGACGCCCGCACAGGCCGCGACGTGGTCCATGCTCGTGCCGGACACGCCGGACTCGAGGAACGCGGCGAGGGCGCCCTGGCGGATCTGCTCCCGCTTCGCCTGGGCCCGCCGCGAGTCCAGCTCCACGACACCCCCCATGTGCCCCCGTTGCGCGGGCCCGGGTCGGGCCCGCCAAACAAACCAAACTGTTCAGTTTGATTTCAGGTGATGCTGTCATGTCACCCCGCCCACATCAAGGGCGACCCCCGTCACACGCGTGTCTTCCGTCCCGCCCGCGCTCCACCAGGCGAGCGGTGCATTCCTTCGGGCTTGCCGGAGGCCGTTTGGCGCTGCCCCGGCCGCGTTGTGACGTGGGCTGGTGGGCTGGGACACGCTACTGGCAGGTAAGGGGCACATCGGGCGTGTCGTCCCTCACCTTTACACCTCCCTGGAATGCGGGCGAAACACGGATGGCTTTTCCTATACGTGGCCGCTCGGCCAATGACTTACTTTCACGCACGCACTGCCGCCACAGGCGCCGGCTGGCGTACCCACCTGCCTGTTTCGCGTAGAAGGAGAAGAGTGTGACCCTGCGGGTCGACCCCACCGACGGCGCCTACCGTCCCTCCCCGACCGCCCCGACTTTCCCGCAGACTCCGAGCCACCGTGGCGGCGCTCCCGACGGCCGGCGCCGCATCCTGATGCTCTCCTGGGAGTACCCGCCGGTCCTGGTGGGTGGCCTGGGGCGGCACGTGCACCACCTCTCGACCACCCTGGCCGCCGCCGGCCACGAGGTCACGGTCGTCACCCGCCACGCTCCCGGCGCCCCGCTGGAGGAGTACTCCGAGGGCGTGCGGATCGTCCGCGCTCCCGAGGACCCGCCGGTCTTCCCGCTGGCCACGCCCTCGCTGCTGGCCTGGACGATGGCGTTCAACCACACGCTGACCCGGGCCGCGCTGCGTGCCGCGGAGTCCGGCGAGTACGACGTGATCCACGCCCACGACTGGCTGGTCACGCACACCGCGATGACCCTCAAGGAGCACCTGGACCTGCCGCTCGTGGCGACCATCCACGCCACCGAGGCGGGCCGGCACCAGGGCTGGCTGCCCGAGGAGATGAACAAGGCCATCCACTCCGTCGAGTGGTGGCTCGGCCAGGAGGCGGCCCGCGTCATCGTCTGCTCGGAGTACATGAAGTGGGAGGTCAACCGCCTGTTCGACCTGCCGACCGAGCGCCTCGACGTGGTCGCGAACGGGGTGGAGACCGACCGCTGGCAGGTGCCCACGGACGCGGTCGAGTCCGCCCGCCGGCGGTTCGCCGGTGACGGTCCGCTGCTCACGTTCGCCGGCCGCCTCGTGTACGAGAAGGGCGTGCAGGACCTCATCGCCAGCCTGCCCAAGCTCCGTGACCGGCACCCCGGCCTGCGCCTGGTGATCGCCGGCGACGGGCCGTACAAGCCGGAGCTGGAGGCCGACATCCACCGCCACGGCCTCAGCCAGACGGTGACCTTCCCGGGGTTCCTGGGCGGCACCGACCTGCCGGCACTGATCGCCGCCTCCGACTGCTTCGCGGTGCCGAGCATCTACGAGCCGTTCGGCATGGTCGCGCTTGAGGGCGCGGCGGCCGGTGCGCCGCTCGCGGTCGCCTCGACCGGTGGGCTGGCCGAGTTCGTGCAGCCCGGCTTCAACGGCATCACCTTCCCGGCCAAGGACCCGGACGCGCTGGCCGACGCGGTCGGCTCGCTGCTGTCCGACGCCGACCAGGCCCGCACGATGGCCAAGCGCGCCCGCGCGATGGTGCACGAGCGGTACGGCTGGGCTTCGATCGCGGCCCGCACGGCGGCCGTGTACTCCGCGGCCATCGCGCAGGCGCCGGCGTTCAACGCCGCGCAGGCCGAGGCCCGCATGGCACAGGGCCGCCCGGCCATGAGCATCCGCGAGGGCAACCTGTTGGCGGTGGCATGACGGCGCTGAGTACTCTCACCCGGATCAGCGACTTCGATCTTTTCCTCATCGGCCAGGGCCGCCACGAGCGGCTCTGGGAGGTGCTCGGCGCACACGTCGAGGGTGCGGGCACGCGGTTCGCGGTCTGGGCCCCCAACGCGCGCGAGGTGCAGGTCGCGGGCGACTTCACCGGCTGGGAGGGCGTCCCGCTGGAGCGGCTCGGTGCGAGCGGCGTCTGGGCGGGCCACGTGGACGGCGCCCGGGCCGGCAACCGGTACAAGTTCAAGATCCACGGTGCGGACGGGCGCTGGGTGGACAAGGCCGACCCGCTGGCGCGGGCGACCGAGGCACCCCCGCTCACCGCCTCGGTGATCGAGGAGTCGTCCTACACGTGGGGTGACGAGGCGTGGGTCGCCGCCCGCCCCAAGGACCACCACGCCCGGCCGATGTCCGTGTACGAGGTGCACCTCGGCTCGTGGCGTCCCGGACTGTCCTACGTGGACCTTGCCGACCAGCTCGTGGCGTACGTGACCGATCTCGGCTTCACACACGTCGAGCTGCTCCCGGTCGCCGAGCACCCGTACGGCGGCTCGTGGGGCTACCAGGTGACCGGCTATTACGCGCCGACGGCCCGGTTCGGGACGCCGGACGAGTTCCGGTACCTGGTCGACAAGCTGCACCAGGCCGGTGTCGGCGTGCTGCTGGACTGGGTGCCGGCGCACTTCCCCAAGGACGAGTGGGCCCTGGCCCGCTTCGACGGCACCTTCCTGTACGAGCACGAGGACCCGCGCCGCGGCGAGCACCCCGACTGGGGCTCGCTGGTGTTCAACTACGGCCGGTGGGAGGTGCGCAACTTCCTCGTCGCCAACGCGCTGTACTGGCTGGAGGAGTTTCACATCGACGGCCTGCGCGTGGACGCGGTCGCCTCGATGCTGTACCTGGACTACTCGCGCGAGCACGGCCAGTGGGAGCCGAACGCGTACGGCGGCCGGGAGCACCTGGAGGCCATCGACCTGCTGCGCGAGCTGAACGCGACCGTGTACCGCAACCACCCCGGCGTCGTCATGATCGCCGAGGAGTCGACCGCGTGGCCCGGGGTCTCCCGGCCGGTCGACTGGGGCGGCCTGGGCTTCGGCCTGAAGTGGAACATGGGCTGGATGCACGACACGCTCGGCTACGTGAGCCGGGACCCGGTGCACCGCACCTACCACCACGACGAGCTGACCTGGCCGTCCATGTACGCGTTCGACGAGCAGTTCCTGCTGCCGATCAGCCACGACGAGGTGGTGCACGGCAAGGGCTCGCTCATCGGCAAGATGCCCGGCGACCGGTGGCAGAAGCTGGCGGGCCTGCGCGGGTTCCTGGCGTACATGTGGGCGTTCCCGGGCAAGCAGCTGCTCTTCATGGGCTGCGAGCTGGCCGACGAGCGGGAGTGGAGCGAGGCGCGCGGGCTTGACTGGTCGCTGACCGGCGAGGGCACGCCCGCCCTGCTGCGCGACCTCAACCGGGTGTACCGCGAGTCGCCGGCGCTGTGGGCGAACGACACGAGCGCGGACGGCTTCGGCTGGATCCGGCACGACGACCGCGCGTCGAACGTCGTGTCGTTCCTGCGGCACGCCGACGGCCAGACGCTCGCCTGCGTGGTCAACTTCTCCGGGGTGCCGCGGACCGGCTACCGGCTCGGGCTGCCCGAGGGCGGCCGCTGGGAAGAGGTCGTCAACACCGACGCCGACGTGTACGGCGGCTCCGGCGTGGGCAACCTCGGCGCGGTCGAGGCGGACGGCCCCGCAGCCGACGGCCAGCCGCACTCGGCCGAGGTGCACGTCGGCCCGTACGCGGCGGTGTGGCTCCGCAAATCGGGATAAAAACGTCTGATTGCGGGCAGGATAGGCCCATGGCCGAGCTTGCCGTATGGGTGCCGGAGCGGTCCCGGGTGCGTGCGCGCCTGGACGGCGGGCGGGACATCGACCTCACCCGGGCGAAGACGGTTGGTGGCGGGCAACGGCGCCCGCCGCCGACTACGCGTTTTTGCTGGACGACGAGGACGAGCCGCTGCCCGACCCGCGCTCACCCTGGCAGCCGTACGGGGTGCACGGGCCGAGCCGGGTGTACGACCACGCCGCCTTCCGCTGGACCGACGCCGGCTGGACCGGGCGCGCCCTGCCCGGCAGCGTGGTGTACGAGCTGCACGTGGGCACGTTCACGCCGGAGGGCACGTTCGACGCGGCGGTGACCCGCCTGGACCACCTCGCCGACCTGGGCGTGACCACTGTCGAGCTGCTCCCGGTGAACGCGTTCAACGGCACCTGCAACTGGGGCTACGACGGCGTCTGCTGGTACGCGCCGCACGAGGCGTACGGCGGGCCGGACGGGCTCAAGCGCTTCGTCGACGCGGCGCACCAGCGCGGGCTCGCCGTGATCGTCGACGCGGTGTACAACCACTTCGGCCCCTCCGGCGCGTACGCGCCGCGCTTCGCGCCCTACCTCGCCGAGGGCGCCAACACCTGGGGCCGCTCGCTCAACCTCGACGGGCCCCACTCCGACGGGGTGCGGCGGTACGTGATCGACAGCGCGCTGATGTGGCTGCGTGACTACCACGCCGACGGGCTGCGGCTGGACGCCGTGCACGCGCTGGTCGACCACCGGGCGGTACACCTGCTGGAAGAGCTCGCCACGGAGGTGGACGCGCTCGCCGCGCACCTCGGCCGCCCCCTGACGCTGATCGCCGAGTCCGACCTGAACGATCCCCGCCTGATCACTCCCCGCGAGGCCGGCGGGTACGGGCTGCACGCGCAGTGGGACGACGACGTGCACCACGCGCTGCACACGCTGCTGACCGGCGAGCGGCAGGGCTACTACGCCGACTTCGGCGGGGCCGAGTGCCTGGCGACCGTCCTGCGAGGCGCCTTCTTCCACGCCGGCACCTGGTCCGCCTTCCGCAAGCGGGTGCACGGGCGGCCGGTCGACCGGGAGCGGACCCCCGGGTACCGCTTCCTGGCCTACCTGCAGAACCACGACCAGATCGGAAACCGGGCGACCGGTGACCGGATGGCCGAGACGCTCAGCCCCGGGCTGCTCAAAGTCGGCGCGGTGCTGCTCCTGACCAGCCCGTTCACGCCGATGCTCTTCATGGGTGAGGAGTGGGGCGCGCGTACCCCGTGGCAGTTTTTCACCAGCCACCCCGAGCCTGAGCTGGCCGCGGCGGTCGCCACCGGGCGGCGCCGGGAGTTCGCCGCGCACGGGTGGCTGAGCGACGAGGTGCCCGACCCGCAGGACCCCGCGACGTTCGCCCGCTCGCACCTGGAGTGGGCCGAGCTGGAAAAGCCCGCCCACCGCGAGATGTACGACTTCTACCGCGCCCTGATCGCGCTGCGCCGCCGGCGGCCCGACCTCACCGACCCTCGCCTGGACCGGGTGGAGGCGTCGCCGGGGGACCGGTCGCTCGTGGTCCGCCGCGGCGGCACGGTGGTCGCCGCCAACTTTGCGCCACACCCCCAGCGGCTGGTGCTGCCGGCCGCCGCCCGCGCCACGCTGCTGGTCACCGACGTCGGCGCGGTGGTCGACGGCGAGGTGGTGGACCTGCCGGGCGAGTCCGCGGCGATCGTCGGGCTTTAGATGTGGAGCGAGTCATCCGTCCGGCGCTCAGCGCCGTTATTCTCCACGAGGCCTTGCGACGGAGCGGGGCGGCGGCCACACGGAAGAAGGCGATGACCACACAGCACTCGGTCGCGGGGCCTTCAGCGAGCGCCCCGCCATCCGCGCCGGAGAGGCCGGCGGCGGAGGGGACGAGCCGGCCGGTCGCCGCCGGTGGTGGCGGCCCGATCTGCTCACCACGGTCGGGGTGCTGGCGTTCGTCCTCTTCACGCTCGGCACGGTCGGCTCGCCGCTGTGGGGTGGCTCGGTGCTCGCGCCGACGGACGAGCTGCAGCTGCGCAGCCCGTACCAGGACACGGGGTTCGCGGGCATCCCGGTGCAGAACACCTACATGGACGACACGTACAACGCGGTCATTCCGGACACGATCCTCTTCGCCAACGAGCTGAAAGAGGGGCACGTCGCGGCGTGGAACCCGTACGTGGTGGGCGGTGTCCCGCTCGGGTCGATCCCCACGCTCGGGCTCGCCAACCCGCTCACCCTTCCGTACTACCTGCTGCCCGACGCGCTCGCACCGGGATACGTAAAGGTCCTGGAGACCGTCTTCTGCGGGATAATGACGTTTCTCTTCCTGCGCCGGCTGCGGCTGGGGCGGCCGGCGGCGGTGCTGGGCGGGCTCGTCTTCGCCAGCAGCGCCTTCATGATCATGTGGACGAACTGGCCGCACACCCGCACCGCGGCGTTCATACCGGCGGTGTTCTGGGCGCTCGAGCGGCTGGTGCAGCAGCGGCGGGTGCGGGACGCCGCCCTGGTCAGCCTCGCGGTCGGCGGCATGCTGGCCGGCGGCTTCCCGGCGGTCACCGCGTTCACGCTGTTCACGGCCGCCCCATACCTGCTGGTACGCGCGTTCGCCGCCTACCCCGGACAGGCCCGCCGCGCCCTCGGCGTGGTCGCCGGGGCCGCAGCCGGGCTGGCCGGCGCCGTGGCGCTCGTCGCGTTCCAGCTGCTGCCGTTCGCCCGGCAGATGTCGCAGGTGCTCATCGCCGGCCGTGAGCAGCAGTCCGACGAGCACCTCTCCGCCGCCAGCCTGATCACCTCGATCGCGCCGTGGGCGCTCGGCTCGGTCGCACCGTCCCGCCCGCCGGAGTGGTACCTGCCGGTCAACCTCGTGGAGTCGATGTCCTACGTCGGCGCGGCGGGGCTCGTGCTTATCGTGGTCGCCGTCGCCGCTCCCTGGGCGGCCCGCGCGTTCCTGCCCCGCGGCACCTGGAGCTTCCTCGTCCTGGCCCTGGGCATCTGGGTGGCGGTCATCTACACGGCACCGGGCGCCGGCGTCGTGCACCACCTGCCGGTCTTCTCCACCAACTTCGTCGGCCGCGCGCGCAGCGTCGTGTGGCTGCTGATCGCCGCCCTCGCGGCCATCGGACTGGAGGTGGTCCTGCGCCGCCGGGAGGCCGGCGCCGTCGCGGGCGGGCGCCGCCGACGCCTCTGGTACGCCGCGGGCGTGTCGACCGCCTTCGGCGCGGCCGGCCTGGTGATCCTCTTCCAGGCGCGGCAGGTCACCACGGTTGGCCGCGCCGACGCGGTGCAGCAGGCGGAGCGGATGCGGCAGCTCGACGGCGAGGTGCTGGTCGGCGTCATCTTCCTCGCGGTCGCGGTGGCTGCCGTGGTGCTGGCCTGGTGGTCGGGCGGCCGGCGGGGTCCGCTGTGGGGCCGGGTCCGCGTGGGCGCGGCCGCCACGCTGCCCGTGCTCGCGGCGGCGCAGGCGCTCACGCTCACCGTGCCGTACCTGCCGCGGGTGGACAAGGACACGTTCTTCCCGGTCACGCAGACGCACCGGTACCTCATGGAGCACATCGGCCACGACCGTTTCTCCGGCACCTGGGGCGGCATGCAGATCGGCGCCGACTCGCAGCTGCGGCTGCGGGCGCTCAGCGGCCACCAGTTCGTCAACCGGCGCTTCGCCGAGCTTGTGCAGGGCATACCGACAAAGCAGCTCGAATCGTCCACCTGGCTGGACCTGCCCGCGCGGGCGGACGTGGCGAGCAGCCCCGTCCTCGACCGGCTGGGCGTCCGCTACTTCGTGACCAGCCCGTCCGACCGGGTGTTCGGGCGGCGCACGCCGGCGCCCAAGGGCGGCACCCCGGTCGTCGTGGGGAGGGCCCGGCCAGCCTCACGACCGAGGGGCCGCTGCGCGCGGTGGTCATCCGGCCGGTCGGTCCGCTGCCCGCCCGCGCGCCCGACTCGGTGGTCGTGGCGGTGCTCAAGGACTCCGGCGGGCGGGAGGTGGCCCGGTCACAGCGCCTCGCCGCGAGGCTCGTCGAGGGACAGCCGTTCGACTTCCCGGTGGCGGCCGAGGACGTGCCGGCGGGCAGCGAGCTGACCGTGGAGTTCAGCACGAGCGGGGTCGACGGGCCGCTGCGCGCCGAGGGGATCGACGGGGAGGTCGCGCTCGAGACCACCACCGCGGCCGGCGACGGGCTCAAGCTCGTCCAGGCGTTCCCGGCGGTCGTGTACGAGCGGCTGGACGCGGCGCCGCGGATCCGCTGGGCGAGCGAGGCGATCGTCGAGCCGGACGGGGTGGCCCGGGTCGACCGCGAGGCGAGCGGCACGCTCCGCCCCGACCAGGTCGTGCTCGACACGCCGGGCCCGCCGGCGCAGGGCGCCGGGGCCGACCTCCGGATCGACGAGGACGGCACGGACCGCATCGAGGTGTCGGTCTCCGCGCGGGGCGCCGGGTACCTTGTCGTGGCCGACGCCGTGCAGGGTCAGTTCACCGCCACGGTCGACGGCACGCCGGCCGAGCTGCGCCCGGCTGACCACGGCCTCGTGGCCGTCGCCGTCCCCGCGGGGGAGCACGTGGTGCGCGTCGAATATGCCGCGCCATACGCTAATCTCGGCGGCTGGGTCTCTATGCTCATGGTCATCGCCATCGTCATGGTGGTGGTGGTCGGACGCGTCCGGGACCGCCGCCGTTCCACATCCGAGGGCTTCGGCGCCGCACGCCAGAGCCAGATTGTGACGAGTCGATGATTATCGAGCAGACGGTACGGACCGCCGAGGGGCGCCCATCCATGGCACCAACGCCACCTGAGCCGGCCACGCTCGACGTGACCATCGTCCTTCCCTGCTACAACGAGCAGACCCACGTCGTGGCCGAGATCGAGCGGATCACGAAGTCGATGGACGCGAGCGAGTTCACGTACGAGCTTCTCGTCATCGACGACAAGTCGACGGACAACACGCTCGCCGTGCTCCGCGAGGCCGAGCCGCGCTTCCCGCACATGCGCCTGATGGCGTTCCAGCGCAACGGCGGCTCCGGCACCGCCCGCCGCATCGGCTCGCAGGAGGCCAGGGGCGGCATCGTCGTGTGGACCGACGCCGACATGTCGTACCCGAACGAGCGGATCCCCGAGTTCGTGCAGTACCTGCGCGACAACGAGCACGTCGACCAGGTCGTCGGCGCGCGCACGTCCGAGCAGGGCAGCCACAAGGCGCTGCGGGTGCCGGCCAAGTGGGCGATCCGCAAGTTTGCCGAGGTGCTCGCCGGCACGAAGATCCCCGACCTGAACTCCGGGCTTCGCGCGTTCCGCAAGGAGGTGTCGCTGCCGTACCTGCGGCTGCTGCCGCCCGGCTTCTCCTGCGTCACCACGATCACGCTGGCGTTCCTGTCCAACCAGCACCAGGTCGACTTCCTGCCGATCGACTACGCGAAGCGGTCGGGCAAGAGCAAGTTCCACTTCGTGCGCGACGCCTACCGGTACATCCTGCAGGTGCTCCGCATGGTCGTGTACTTCAACCCGATCAAGGTGCTGATGCCGCTCGCGCTCTTCCTCTTCGGGCTGGGCGCGGTCAAGGCGGTCGTCGACGTCATCCAGTACAACTTCCGGGTCACCACCAACGCGATGCTGCTCATCGTCACCGGTCTGATCATCGCGGCGGTGGCGCTGCTGGCCGACCTCATAGTCCGGTCGCGGGCGGACTGACCCGGGGGCCATCTGTTGCGAATCGCGATCGTGGGGCCGGCCCATCCGTACAAGGGCGGCATCGCCCAGTACACGACGGCGCTGGCACACGAGCTGACCGCGGCGGGTCACCAGGTGCGGCTGGAGTCCTGGGCTCACCAGTACCCGAAGCTGCTCTACCCCGGGCAGTTGACGGTCCGCGAGCCGGAGCTGCCGCCCTTTCCGGGTACCGTGCGGCACCTCTCCTGGCGGCGTCCCGACTCGTGGCTCGCCTGCGGGCGGCGGCTGCGCGGCGCCGACGTGGTGGTGCTCGTCGTCGCCGCGCCGATCCAGCTGCCGGCCTACCGCGCGATCCTCGCGGGGCTCGGCCGCCACCGGACCGCCCGCGTGGTGGCGCAGTGCCACAACGTGCTGCCGCACGAGCGCGGCTCCATGGACGTGCGGCTGATCCGCGGCGTACTGTCCCGTGTGGACGGTGTGCTCGCGCACACGGCCGAGCAGGCGAAGATCGCGAAGTCGCTGACCGACAAGCCGGTCGTGGTCGAGCACATGGCGCCCGTCGTGGTTGCCTCGCCGACCGCGCCGTGCACCGTCGACGGCGTGTTCAACCGGCTGCTGTTCTTCGGCATCGTCCGCCCGTACAAGGGATTGGACGTGCTGCTGCGCGCGATGGCCGCCGGTCCGCCCGGTGTGACGCTGCGGGTCGCGGGCGAGTTCTGGGGCGGCACCGAGGAGACCCAGCGGCTGATCCGCGAGCTGGGGCTCGTCTCTCGCGTGGAGCTGCGCCCCGGGTACGTGGACGCCGCCGACGTGCCAAGCCTTTTCGCGGACGCCGACGCGCTCGTGCTGCCGTACCGGTCGGCGACCGCCTCGCTCAACGCGTTCCTGGCGTTCGCGCACGAGCGGCCGGTGATCGCCACCCGGGTCGGCACGGTCGAGCAGGACGTGCGGGACGGCGTCGACGGGGTGCTGTGCGCACCGGACAACGTCGAGTCCCTGGTGTACGCGCTGCGCCGCTTCTACACCGACGGCGAGCCGGCGCGGCTGCGCCGCGGCGTGCGCCCGGTGGACACGGGACCCGGCTGGCGGGCGTACTGCGCGGCGGTCCTGACCGCGTCGTCGCTGTCGGCGGCCTCGTCGTGACGGCACAGGCTTCCGTGTCGTCCGACGTCCCCACGCCCCCGCGGGCAGGCGGCGGCGTGGCCCCGGCATCTGGTTCAAGATCGGCTTTCTGGTCCTCGCCGCCGCGGCGGGCGTCTGGTACGTCGTGGCCAACTGGGACGAGACCGGACCCGCCCTGCGCCAGATCGGCTGGGGCGCCGCACTCGCCTCGGTGCCGTTCGTCGTCGGCGCCGGCATCGCGGGCATGCTCGCGTGGCGACGCCTCCTCGCCGACCTCGGCCACCCGCTCCCGGTGGTGCCGGCCGGCCGGGTCTTCTACACCAGCCAGCTCGGCAAGTACCTGCCCGGTTCGGTGTGGACGTTCGTCGCGCAGGTCGAGCTCGCCAAGCAGCTGAAGGTGCCGCGCGCGGTGTCGTTCGCGGTGAGCGTGCTCGCTGTCGTGCTGTCGATCGCGGTGGGCCTGGGGATGGCGGCGATCCTGCTGCCGTTCGGCGCGGGCGACGCGCTGCGCGAGTTCTGGTGGCTGTGGCTGATCCTGCCCGTGCTCGTCGCGGTGATCCACCCGTCGGTCACCACGTGGGGCATCAACCAGATGCTGCGCGTGCTGCGGCGGCCGCCCCTCGCCGTACGCCCCAGCGGCCGCGGCATGCTGGCCGCCGCCGGGTGGCAGGTCCTGAGCTGGTGCCTGATGGGGCTGCACTGCTACATCCTCGTGCGCGCGGCCGGCGCCGAGGGGTGGTCGGTGCTGCCGCTCGCCGTGGGCGGCTTCACGCTGGCGTACTGCGCCGGTGTCCTCTTCGTACCCGCACCGGCCGGGGTCGGCGTACGCGAGCTGGCACTCGGCGCCGCCCTCGCCACCGCGCTGCCCGCCCAGGCGGCGGCCGCCGTCGTGCTCGTCTCGCGGCTCGTGCTCGCCGTGGTCGACATGGGAATGGCCGCGCTGAGCATCCACCGGACCAAGCACCAGCACGAGGAGAAGACATGAGTGCCGCGGCACCGCCGGGGGAGCGGCCATCGCGCTGGCCAAGCGCGTGGCGGAGCGGGCGCTGTGGACGCGGGTACGCCTCCAGCGCGCCCTCGCCGCGCCCACCACCCACCCGGCCGGCGTGCCCCCGACCGACGTGCTGCGTTCGCGCGCCGAGTGGGAGCGGGCGGTGGCCGAATGCCGGCGGCTGCGGCTGCCGCTGCACCACGACCGCCCGAAGAACTGGGACGCGCTCGGCGCGGTGGCCACGATCCTGTCCCGCCTCGGCACGGACGCGTCGGTGCTGGACGCGGGCAGCGCGCGGTACTCGTCGGTGCTTCCGTGGCTGCGCCTGTTCGGCCTCACCGACCTGGTCGGTAACAACCTCGAGTTCGGTGTGGACGTCCGCCGCGACGGTGTCCTCTTCCGGTACGGCGACATCACCGGCACCGACTTCCCGGACGGCCGCTTCGACGCGGTCACCTGCATGAGCGTGATCGAGCACGGGGTGCCGCTGGAGCCGTTCCTGGCCGAGTCGGCCCGGATCATCCGCCCGGGTGGCCTGCTCGTCGTCTCCACCGACTACGACCAGGACCCGCCGGACACCAGCGGCCGCACCGCGTACGGCGCGCCTGTCCACATCTTCTCGCCGGTGGAGATCAAGGAGTTTGTCGCGGTTGCCGAGCGTCACCGGTTGCGCCTGCTCGGTGAGCTCGCCCTCGAACACGCCGAGCGACCCGTGCACTGGAAGCGCGTCGGCGTCGACTACACGTTCATCCGGCTGGCATTCGTCCGCGCCTAGCGGAACGGCAGCTCAGGTCCGTGTTCGACCTTGTTGCGGCATACCGCGACCGGCCGCACGGGGGCTCGGTCTGCGCGTGAGTCTCCGGTACGCTCTGCGGATGCGCTGGCTGGCTTTCGGCACCTTCGACGTCGAGCGCCACCCCAGGGTGGCGGTGCTCATCGAGGGTTTGCGTGCCAGCGGCGACGAGGTCGTCGAGGTCAACGCGCCGCTGCGGCTGTCCACCGCGGCGCGGGTCGCCATGCTGCGGCAGCCGTGGCGCCTTCCGCTGCTGGCCTGGCGCCTCGCCACCTGCTGGACCCGCCTGGCGGTCGCCGCACGCCGCGAACGCCGGCGACAGGCGCCCGATGCGGTGCTTGTCGGATATCTCGGACATTTCGATGTACGGCTGGCTCGGCTGCTGTTCCGTTCCACGCCGATCGCGCTGGACCACCTCGTCTCCGCCGCCGGCACCGCCGAAGACCGCGCGCTGGCCGGCAGCGGCGGGATCAAGCACCGCCTGATGCGCTGGATCGACCGCACCGCGCTGCGCCGCGCCGACGTCGTCATCGTCGACACTGTGGAGCAGGGCGCGACGCTGCCGGCCGACGCCGCCGAGCGGTCCGTCGTCGTGCCCGTGGGCGCGAGCGACGTGTGGTTCAAGGCCGGCGAGGCCCACACCGGAGACGCCGGCGTGGCCCGCGAGCCCGGCGTCGTCCACCGGGCCGGCGCCCCCCTGCGGGTGATTTTCGTCGGCCTCTTCACGCCCCTGCACGGCACCGCCACGATCGGCGAGGCACTCGCGGAGCTGGCCGGCGACGACCGCATCGCGTTCACGATGGTCGGCACCGGGCAGGACTACGACCGCTGCCGCGAGCTCGCCTCCGCCAACCCCCGCGTGACCTGGCTCGACTGGGTGCCCGGCGCCGACCTGCCCGACCTCGTCGCCGGCCACGACGTCAGCCTGGGCATCTTCGGCACGACCGACAAGGCGACGCGCGTCGTGCCGACCAAGGTCTACCAGGGCCTGGCCGCCGGCTGCGTGGTCGTCACCTCCGACACCGCACCCCAGCGCAACGCGCTCGACGACACCGCCGTGCTCGTGCCCCCCGGTGACGCGGCCGCGCTCGCCGAGGCTCTACGCTCTCTGGCGGACGACCGGGACCGGCTGGCCAAGCTCAAGTCCAGCGGCCAGCTCTACGCCGCCGAGCGCTTCGGCCCCGATGCCGTCGTCGCGCCGCTCCGCCGATCCGTCGCCCACCTCGAGTTTGGACACCGACACCGATGAGCTCGACCGCCACTCCGCCGCTCAGCGCCCGCGCCCGCCTCCGCTGGGCGGTGGTGGGTCCGCTGCTGCGCAGGCTCGCGCCGAAGAGCATCCTGGAGCTCGGCTGCGGGCAGGGCGGCTTCGGTGCCCGCCTGGCCAGCCTGGGGGAATACACGGGCGTGGAGCCGGACGAGTCATCGTGGTCGGTCGCCTCCTCGCGCGTCACCCCGCTGGGCGGCACCGTCCTGCACGGCGATCACCACAAGGTCCCCGACGGCGCGCAGTTCGACCTGGTGTGCGCGTTCGAGGTGCTTGAGCACATCGACGACGACCGCGGCGTGCTCGCCGAGTGGGTGCCGTTCGCCCGCCCCGGCGGCCACGTGCTGCTGTCGGTGCCCGCCGACCCCAAGCGCTTCGGCCCGTCCGACGAGCTGGTCGGCCACTTCCGGCGGTACACGCCCGAGCAGCTCACCGAGGTCATGCAGCAGGCCGGCTGCGTCGACATCAAGGTCCGGCAGTACGGCTGGCCCGTCGGCTACGCCCTGGAGGCCGCGCACAACCGCATCTCCGCCCGCCGCCTCGCCGCCGCCTCGACCGACATCCAGGAGCGCAGCGCCACCTCCGGCCGCTTCCTCCAGCCGCGCCGCGTGGCCAGCGCCGTCCTCCAGCTCGGCATCGCGCCATTCACCGTGGTGCAAAACTTCGCGCCCGGCCGCGGCATCGGCCTGGTGGCGTACGGCCGCCGCGCCTCCTGAGGAAACCACCACCCCACTTCGAGCTACCGCGACGTCCGTCGTGGTCCAGACCGTTGCTCCCGCGGCCTCACCCTCCGCGGTGGCCAAGCTCACCCAAGGGACGCCTTGGCTCCGCAGGGTGTCGCGCCGCGAGCGCCCCTCAACCCGAGCGCACGGTGCGCGGTCCCGTCGCCTTCACCGTCCGCCACTGCTGCGCGCGGCCTCACCGTCCGCGGTCGGCCACCTCACCCGGGGCGGCTTCGCCTGGCTAGGCAGGTGTCGCGCGGCGAGTGCCTCTCAAGCTGGGCGCACCGGTGCGCCCAGGGTCCCGGTCGCCTGAAGCTTTCACCGTCCGCCGTTGGCAAGCTCACCCGAGGGCTTCGCCTGGCTCGGAAGGTGTCGTGCCGCGAGTGCCTTTCGACCTGGGCGCATCGGTGCGCCTGGGGTCTTCACCGACCGACCGTTGCTCCCGCGCGGCTTCACCGTCCACGCGGTCGGCAAGCTCACCCCGAGGGCGGCTTCGCCTGCCTCCGAAGGTGTCGTGCTGCGAGTGCCTCTCAAGCTGGGCGCACCGGTGCGCCCACAGTCCCGGTCGCCTGACGCCATCACCGGCCGTGTCTGGCGGCTTCCTTGGTCTGGGCGGGGTTGTCCAGGGCCGCAACCTTGTTCTCCGTGGGGTGGCGAAGCTGAACCCGTGGCTGGATCCGGCGGCGAGCCCGGCGCGTTTCGTGTCCCGCGACCGCACCCTCCACGGCGACTCCGGCAGATCTTGGTGAGTTAGCGGCCTCGACTTTTCGGCGTTTGGGATCACTTGCCGTGCGAGAGCTTCCGGGGTCTTCCCCGCTCACGGTCCGCGCCCCGGCGGCCGGCTTTACGGGGCAAGGCATTGACCAGGCAAGATGCAAGATTCACCGGTCCGATCTTCCCCCACCCGTGCTTCTGCAGATCTTCGGGCGGCAGTGCGCGAGTGCACCCTCGTCGCGGTCGGTGACTGTCGATCAGGTGCGGCGGTGTGCGCTTCACGATCTTGGTGAGTTTGCCCGCCATTTCGACGCTAACTTGCCAAGATCTGCCGGAGCAGCCTCCTGGGCTGAGCCGGACGACCGCGGAGGGTGAGGCGCCAACCGCGGGCACAGCGGCGGCTCACAGCTAAATCGAGTCGGACTCCAAGAAAGCTCACCCCGACCGCGGAAGGACTCCAGACGACGAAACTCCGAAAGTCGAGGCGGCGATATGGCGCGATAACTCACCAAGATCTCGCATCGTGCTTGGCTTCTCGCAGTTCCTGCACTGTGGACGGACCCGCACCTTTGCGCTACGCGCGATCATGATTTCTGCGGGAACAAATCACCGAAAACTGGTACACAAACCATGATCAGTGCAGCAGAGACCATGGTCACGGGCTGCGGCGACGGCAGGGCGCGGACGCGCGCAGCGGGATGCGTCCGGGCGTGCGCGCGGCGAGTGCGGGTGTGCGCAGCGGTGGACGGGGGCGGCGAGCACGGGCAACCGCGCGGCGGCGTGCGCGTGCGCTGGCGGGCGGCGAGTGAGGCGACCATGCGGCGGGCGGGCGGACGGGCGTGCGCGTGCGCGTGCGCCGGCGGGCGGCGGGCGAGGCGACCGTGCAGCGGGCGAGTGGCGCGACCGTGCAGCGGGCGTGCGCGGCGACGGGTGCGTGGGCGGCGGGAGCGCGGGCGGGTGGTTAAGGCCGAGGCGGCGGCCCTTGCCCGCGGTGAAGCGGCGAGCTGCTGGGGCTTGACCAGCGCGGAGGGTGAGGCCGCGGGAGCAACGGTCCGGACCACGACGGGCGTCGCGGTAGCTCGAATCTGTTGTGGAGGGCGCCAGCTCTCGAAGAGCGGGCCCGGCTGCGGACCGTAACCGCGCCGCTACGCCGCCTCGGGCTCCTCGGCGGGCGGTGGGGTCGCGGGGGCGCGGCGGGCGATCAGGCGTTGGAGGCCGGCCATCAGGACGTCCACGACGATGAGGGTGACGCGCGAGATCAGCGCGACCACCAGTGCGGCCGCGGCGCCGCCTGGTAGGAGGGGGGCGAAGGCTAGCACCAGGGCGGCCTCGCGGACGCCGGCGCCGGCGGGCAGGCCTACGGCGAGTTGGCCGAGGCTGTAGGCGAGGGCGTAGCCGCCGATCGCTACCGGGAGGGACTCCAGCGGGTCGGCGCCGATGCCGACCAGGAACGGCCAGATGTGCAGGCCCAGGCACATCCAGACCAGCAGCTGTGCGCCGGCCGCGCGGAGCATGCCGCCCCAGCTTGGTGCCTTGGGCAAGGGTTGGCGGCGGAGCAGGCGGTAGGCCAGGTTGAGCAGGCGGGTGAGCACGGCGGGGTGCAGCACGGTCAGCAGGAGGGGCACGGCGAAGAGGAAGTACCGGAAGTGCTCGGCCACGCCCGGCGCCGCGACCAGCAGGATCGCCGAGCCCACGGTCAGGCCCACGGTGACCGAGACGGCGATGGCCAGCACGCCCACGGCCAGGCTGGTGCGGCGGGGGATGCGCAGGTCGCGGCTCAGCTCGACCTGGGCGACCATCGACCACACGGTGCCCGGCACGTACTTGCCGAGCTGGCTCAGGTAGAACACCCGCGCGGCGTCGCGCCAGGCGATGGGCGAGCCGAGGTCGGCCAGGAGCGAGCGCCACACGATGAGGGCCGCGAGCATGGCGGCGATGGCGCCGGGGAGTGCGGCCGCGACGTAGCCGGGGGAGATCTCGGTGAGCGCGTCGAGCACCGCCTCGCGGTTGGCGGCCAGCACGGTGACCGCCGACACGACCATGACCACGAGGACACCGGCGCGGATCCACCGGCGGGCCCGCGCGCGCCGGGTCGGCGGCGCGGGAGGCGCCGGCACGGCGGGGCTTTCGGTGGTGTCGTCGCGCACGGTCATCGGCTGGCTCAACTCGCAGACGGTGGGAGAACGGGACCTGACGAGCCTAATGGCGCCTCGCCCGTTCGGCGGCGGCGGTCCCGCACCACGCCCGCCACGAGTACGCCGGCGATGCCGAGCGCGGCCGCGAGGCTGAGCCATCCGCCCGCGCCGCCGGCGGGGGTCGTGTACCGGAACCGCACCGTGTGCGTGCCGTCCGGCACCGCGACCGCCACGAATGCGTGGTCGGCCTTGAGCATCGTGGCCGGGGCGCCGTCGACGGTGGCGGTCCAGCCGGACTGGATCGGGTCGGCGAGCACGAGGTACCCGGAGCCGCGCGCGGTCACGGACACCTCGGTGGTGTCGGTGCCGTCCTCGGTGATCCGCACGTCGGCCGTGCCGCCGCCCGGCGCGGAGGGCTGCTGCTCCAGCACCACCTGGTCGTTGGTGAGCGTGCCGCCCTTGAGCAGGTCGAGCCGGCGCGTCGAGTCGGGCTCGACGACGGCCGTGCCGGCCCACCGCACGCGCGGGAGTGCCCGCGTCCGCTCGTAGATCGCCGCGGCGCCGACGAACGCCAGCTTGAGCCCGTCGTCCGCCGTACCGACAGCGCCCACCGCCGCCTGCTCGCCGGCGGCCTGCACCGGGACGGCGTGCGCGGCACGGACGGTGATCGTGACACCGAGCCGGGCCCCGGCGGGTGCGCTTTCGGCCGCGAGCGGGATGTACAGCGGCTGCCCGGCCGTGGTGCGCCCGAGGCGGCGGCTGGTGCGGGCCACCTCGGCACCGCTCTCGTCGGTGACGACGGCCTCGATGCGATCGGTCGCCTCCCACTCCTCCCGGCTCTCCATCGGCGTCAGCTCCACGGCCCGGATCGGGCCCGTGCCGGGCACGGGCACGGTCACCGAGGCGCCTGGCTGGAGGGTCGTGAGGCCGGTGGTCGTCGGCGCGGGGCGGGCGGTGCCGGGCACGGGGGCGTCAAGAGCGGTGATGCCGTAGCGCACGGACATGCGGTCGAGGGTGGGGCTGGTGATCGCGGTCAGCCCGCCGCCGACGGCGACGTTGGTGGAGGAGAAGTTGACCCGGTCGGCGGGGGAGCGGATGAGCTCGCCGTACCGCCGGTCGACGAACGCGTGGCCGGTCGCGGAGCGCAGCCTGAACGCCGACTCCACGCTGCGGGTCATCGACCGGTACATGCCGGCGAAGCGGTCGGGTCCCAGGTGCGAGGCGAGGTAGTCGTGCGCGTCGGTCATCGGGAAGAACGTGTCGCGGTCGGAGCGCGGCCAGTACGGCACGACGAACGCGAGCGCCTGCCCCGCGACGAGCAGCGGCAGCAGGCCGGCCGCGACGAGGCGCAGCCTCCCGCCGCCCTCGCGCCGCCCCTGCCACCAGAGTGCGGCGGCGCAGGCCGCGGCGAGCAGCACGAGCACGGCACCCACCGCGAACTCGCGGGTCAGCTCGTGCGTGCGCGGCCAGCCGTCGCCGGCGGCCGCGCGGTCGGCCAGGTACGCGGCGCGGCGGGCACCCCGCAGCGCGGCCAGAGCGGCGACCCCGACGCCACCGACGACGAGCAGCGCCCAGGCGAGCTCCCAACGCCGCGCGCGCACCGCCTCCCGCCGGCGCAGCAGCAGCTCCAGCCCGACCGCGGCCAGCACGGCCAGCAGGAAGCCCAGCACGCAGCGGGACCGGCCGACGAAGTTGTCCGAGAACAGGTACGGCAGGCTCTGCGCCACCTTGAGCGGGAAGCCGCCGCCGTAGATCAGCACCAGCCAGCCGCCCGTGGCGACGACCATGAAGAGCCACGCGCCCTGTGGCAGCGCGGCCCGCCCCCGCCGCGCCATCGCGACCGCGGCCACCACGAGCACCAGCGCGGCGGCGCCGAGGTACGACATCGACTCGACGAGGTTGACCGGCAGGTACCAGTACACGTCGCCGTACGGGTTGGTGGAGCCGAGCGCCCACGGCGCGATCGAGGTGACGAGGCTCGCCATCGACAGGTGGGCGTCCGGTTGCTGGGCGCGACCCTCCACGTACGCACTGCTCATGAACGCGACCCACGGCAGCAGCTGCACCGCGGTCAGCAGCACTCCGCCCGCCACCCCGCCGGCGGCCAGGGCGAACCCGCCGAGGATCCGGCGCCACTCCCGCCCGTACGTGGCGAAGAGGCGGACGGCGAGGTAGATGGCGCCGGTGGCGACCGTGTACCCGGTGACGGCGGGGAAGCCGCCGAAGATCATGGCGGCCATCGCGAGCGCGAGCACCGCCGCGTCGCGCACGCGCCTGCGCTGCACGATCAGCTCGACCGCCCAGAAGACCGCCGGGATGAACGCCGCCACCCGGGTCTGCGGCCACCCGGTCCAGACCACCATGAACGCGCTGCTCGCGAAGACCAGGCCGCCGAGGAGCGACGACGCCGCGCCGAGGCGGAGGCGGCGCAGGAAGAGGTACATGCCGCCGATCGCGACGACGATCTCCAGCAGCTTGACGATGCCGGGCGCGAACCAGCCGGGCAGCGCGTAGAACGGCACCGTCAGCGGGGAGCCGAGCCCGTAGTTGGGCGTGGCGCCGAGTGGCACGCCGCCGGCCGTGTACGGGTTCCACGGGGCGATGTTGCCGTCGCGCAGCTCCTCGCCGAAAAGCAGCGTGTTCGGCAGGGCCGAGTCCCACGTGTCGTCGAGGTAGTTGTTGGTGGGCCGCACGCCGGCGAACTCGGGCACCTCGCTGTACGGCGAGGTGGTCACCATCTCGTCGGTCGCCGCGAACGTGGCCTGGCCCAGCAGCGGCGACCCGATGCCGATCAGGGCGAACGCGGCGATCGCCACGAGCACCACGGCGGGCAGGATGCGGTCCAGCCGGCGCAGCGCCGGGACGCGACCGCCCGCCTGCGGGGCGGGGTCGGGCGTGTCCGGAGCGGCTGGCGGCGTCAGTGCGCGCGGCAAGACCATCGAGCTTCCTAGGCCAGTGGGTACAGAACGTAAACCCGGATAGCCTACGACCTTCCGCCCAGCGGTGGAGCCCGGGACCGTGCACGCGCGCGGGGGAGGCGGCCGCGCTCCCGGCCACCTCCCCCTTTGGGTTACCGCGTCAGCGGGCGCCCGCGCCGGCCATGACCGACGCCTTCCCCGCGCTCGCGGTCTCCAGCGAGTACGAGTACGGGATGCTCGCCACGCTGCCACCCGCCTGGCCGCTGCCGACGATTGTCTTGTTCGAGCCGACCGAGATCATGCCGGAGCAGGAGATCGTGCCGGAGACGCGTACCACCCGGGCGGTCGTGCCGGAGACTGCGCTGGACAGCGCCGACGAGCTGGTCACGGTCGTGGCCGCCGCGCTGCCGCCGCCGGTGGTGCCGCCACCCTGGGTCGCCCAGCCGACGAGGCCCCCGGCCGGGGTGAGGCCGCGGGAACGCACCCCAAGAAAACGCTCCGCTGCGCTCCACGTTTCCCCATGGCCCCGCGCAACGGTCCGGACCACGGCGGACATCGCGGCAGCTCACATCTCGTTTTGGGTTGGATGTTTCACCGACTCGACCCGGAACGAACTGCTGGTAACCCATTCATCGAGGCTTCCGCCACGGCCACCGACGGGCAGGTGAGTGCTGAGCCGGCGAACAGGCAATCCGCCGGGCGCATGCGACGAGCCGTCAGCGGACCGCGTCTATGCGGGACATCTCCTCGTCCGTCAGCGTGAAGCCGTACACGTCGAAGTTCGCGCGGATCCTCTCAGGCGTCGCCGACTTCGGGATGACCACGATCTCGTGCTGCAGGTGC
Organism: Phytohabitans houttuyneae; assembly: GCF_011764425.1. Lineage (NCBI taxonomy): Bacteria > Bacillati > Actinomycetota > Actinomycetes > Micromonosporales > Micromonosporaceae > Phytohabitans > Phytohabitans houttuyneae. The sequence continues at coordinate 50,144 of NZ_BLPF01000001.1, read as the reverse complement.
CACCGCAGGATGACCTGGGTCGGCGTCACCCCGTGCGCGGCCGCCACCTGCGCGAACACCGGCTCTCGCAGGTCGCTGCGGCGAAACGGGCTGTACCCCTCCAGCGCCACCCCACGCTCGCGGTGCTCGGCCAGCAGCTTGGCGTCGTGCAGCGCCGGGCTGTACGGGATCTGGTTCACCGACGGCGTCACGCCCGTCGCCTGGGTGAGGTCGTCGATCTGAGGGATGCTGTAGTTGCTCACCCCGATCGCGCGAGTGAGGCCCGCCTCGCGCGCCGCCACGAACTCGCGCCACGTCTGAGGCCTCGCCGACCCGTTCGGCGGCCAGTGCACGAGCCACAGGTCCAGCTGGTCGATGCCGAGCGCCTTGAGGCTGGCCTCGATCGTCTCCCGCTCGCGCCCCGCCCGCTCGGCCGGCAGCTTCGTGGTGATGAACACCTCCCCGCGCGCGACCCCGCTGTCCCGCAGCGCCCGGCCGACCTCACTCTCGTTGCGGTACATCGTGGCCGTGTCCAGGTGCCGGTAGCCGGTCTCCAAGGCCACCCGCACCGGCTCGTACGCCTGCTTGCCGGGCAGCTGCCACGTGCCGAAGCCGAGCAGCGGCATCGCCTGTCCGTCACCGACGCTCACGGAGGGTTGTGTCATGCCACCCAACCTACCGAGTGGCGCCGCGCCGTTCCGCCGGCTCACCGCATCGGGCTGGCAGACTTGTGCGGTGCTGGTCGTACACGGTCTGTGGCTGCCCACCGGCCACCTCGGCCTCTGGGCGGAAGACCCGACCATGCCCGTCCGCGCGAGCCGGCGCGCCGTGCGGCCCCACCCCTTCGCCGCGCCCGCCGAGGCCGTCGCCGGCGCGTTGGGTGACGCGGCCGCCAAGGGGAGCCACGCCACCGCCACCCTCGACCTGCCCACCGCCGGCGGCCGCCCGCTCGACTCGCCCGAGCTCGTGCGCACCGACCCGCCGGCCCGCGGCAGCGCCGAGGTGGCGCTCGCCCCATGGCTCGTACCCACGCTGGAGCTGGAGCCCGACGCGGCGCTGGCGCTGCTGCGCGGCCTGGACGACGGTGTGGCCCGCGGGTTTTCGCTGCGGCACGCGGGGGAGATCGCCGCGTTCGCCGCGGACCTCGTGCGGCGCGGGCGGGTCCTTCCGGGCGTGTCGGGGGGCGCGGCCGTGTGGCGGCCGCTGCTGACCGGGGGCGACGCGGAGTGGGCGCGGGCACTCGCCGCCGCGCTCCCGCCCTCCGCGCGGGCCGCCGGCGGAGACCCGCGGGCGCTCGTCGGGGGCGCGCTCGACGCGCTTGTCGACGCCGCCGCACGGACAGCTTTGGAGGGGGTACGCCTCGCGGGCGGCCGTGGCACCATCTCCGGCTCATGGCTCGGGGCGCTGTCGGGGCGCGAGCGGGTCGTCGACGCTGCCGCGCCCGAACTGGACGCTCTCGCCGTCGCGGTGGCCGAGTGGCAGCGCGACGCGGCCGGGGGAGCGGTGCGGGCGTGCTTCCGGCTCGTCGAGCCGGACGAGGACGAGACACAGGACTGGCGCGTCGACTTTTCCCTCCAGGCCGCCGACGAGCCGAGCCTCGTCGTCGACGCGGAGAAGGTGTGGCGCTCTCGCGGCGCGCTCCGCGCCCTCGCCCGCCACCTCGACGCTCCACAAGAGACGCTCCTGACCGAGCTGGGCCGCGCCAGCCGGTTGTGGCCCGAGCTCGACGACGCCCTGCGCACCCCGAAGCCGTCCACATTGGGCATGGACGTGACGGGGGCGCACCGCTTCCTGCGCGAGGGCGCGCCGCAGCTGCACGCGGCCGGCTTCGGCGTGCTGCTGCCCACCTGGTGGGGACGGCCCGGCTCGCGGCTGGGCGCCAAGCTGCGCGCGCGGGGCCGCCGCTCCGCGCCGGGCACCGTCGCCACCGCGAGCGCGGTCGGCATGAGCTCCCTTGTGGACTACCAGTGGGAGCTGGCGCTCGGCGACGAGCCGCTGTCCGAAAAGGAGCTGCGCGAGCTGGCGAAGCTCAAGACGCCGCTGGTGCGCCTGCGCGGCCAGTGGGTCGAGCTCGACGCCAAGCACCTGGCCGCCGGCCTCAAGCTGCTCAAGTCGGGCGGCGAGATGAGCGTCGGCGAGCTCCTCCACCTCGGACTGTCCATGGAGGACGACCCGGACGCCCTGCCGATCCAGACGGTGACGGCCGACGGCGCGCTGGGCGACCTGCTCGCCGGCGAGGCCGAGCGCCACCTCGCCCCGATCGACCCGCCGGCGGGCTTCGCGGGCACGCTGCGCCCGTACCAGAAGCGCGGGCTGGCGTGGCTGACCTTCCTGCAGTCACTGGGCCTGGGCGGCATCCTCGCCGACGACATGGGCTTGGGTAAATGCTTGAGCGGCGACATGTCGGTGTTCGTCAACGGCAGCCTCACCACGGCCGAGCGCCTGTGGGCCGAGTGTGCCGGGCCAACCACACCGGACGGCGTGGGCGAGTGGGCCGTCCCGACCCGGCCGCTGATCGTGAACGCGCTGTCGGGAGGTCCCTTCCCCGGGCCGATGGTCGAGGCGCCGATCCGCCACCTGTACCGCCAGCGCGTCAGCGAGCGGCTCCGGCGGGTCCGGCTCGACGACGGAAGCGAAGTCCTGATCACCCGACGGCACAAGCTGCTCGGTACGCGTGGCTGGACCAACGACATCGCGGTGGGTGACCGGCTCTGCGTGCCGGCGCGGCTGACCTGGCGGGGCGAGCCGGTCGACCCCGACCTGACGACGCTCCTGGCCTGGCAGATAGGCGAGGGCTACGAGCTGCCCAACGGGGCGCTCCGCATCACACAGAAGGACGTGAGCGTCCTCGATCGGCTGCGCCTGGCCGCGGTCGACGTGGGTGCCCGGCTAGGCGTGCGGATGAACCAGCCGTCGACAGGTCGTGACGCCAAGGGGCAAGGCGTCCTGGGCATCCGCAGCGTCGCGTACATGCGCTACCTGGAAAGTCGCGGATACCGCTGGGGAGAGCGTTCGGCGGGCAAGTCGATCCCGGACTTCATCGTCGCGGCCGACGACGCGACGATCGCGCTGTTCCTGCGGGAGTTCTTCACGGCGGAGGGCTCCGTCATACCGTCGATGCGCCTGGTCGAGATCAGCTCGGCGTCGCCCGCCGTCATTCGGCAGCTCTCCACGATGCTGCGCCGTTTCGGCATCTGGCTGCGGTTCGGCGTGAAGCACAAGCGTGCCACCAACGGCTCGGGCATCCTCCGCCCCTACCACGTGGGCACCATCGGTGGTCCGTCGCTGCGGCTCTTCCAAGAGCACATCGGTTTCTCCGACCCGGCCAAGACCGCGAAGCTCGCGGACATATGCGCCAAGCCGGCCAGCACGAACGTCGAGGGTGTCCCCGCCGCCGACATCCTGATGCACGCCAAGGCGGTCACGGGCCTGCCCGCCCGCCACTACGCCACCCGCCCGCGCAACAGGTGGACGGCGGCCGTGACCGAGGCCTACCGGCGCCTTGATCTCGATCGCCTCGGTGACCTGCGCGATGCGCTCGCGTGGCGGGCGGGCAGCGAGGTGCACTTCGCGGAGGTGGTGGAGGTCGAGGACGTGCACCATACGGGTTGGGTGTACGACTTCGAGGTCGATCGGCACCACAACTTCGTCGCCGGTGGGATGCTCTGCCACAACACCGTGCAGTTGCTTGCGCTGATCTCGGGCGACGGGCCGGAGGTGGGGCCGACGCTGCTTGTCTGCCCCATGTCGCTGGTCGGCAACTGGGAGCGGGAGGCGGCGAAGTTCGCGCCCGGGCTGCGCGTGCACGTGCACCACGGCGCGGAGCGGGCGCGCGGGGCGGACTTCGCGGCGGCGGTGCGGGAGTCGGACGTGGTCGTCACGACGTACTCGATCGCGGCGCGGGACGCCGAGGCGCTCGGCGAGATCCCGTGGCACCGGGTGGTCGTCGACGAGGCGCAGGCGATCAAGAACGCCGCCACCCGCCAGGCCGCCGCGGTCCGGGCGCTGCCCGCGCGGCACCGCGTGGCCGTCACGGGCACCCCGGTGGAAAACCGGCTCGCCGACCTCTGGTCCATCATGGACTTTGCCAACCCGGGGCTGCTGGGCGCGGCGGCGGCGTTCAAGAAGAAGTACGCCGAGCCGGTGGAGCGGCACGGTGACGAGGAGGCGGCGGCGCGGCTGCGGCGGATCACGGGCCCGTTCGTGCTGCGGCGGCTCAAGACCGACAAGACCATCATCTCGGACCTGCCCGAGAAGCTGGAGATGGAGGTGCTCTGCAACCTGACCGGTGAGCAGGCGTCCCTGTACCAGGCGGTGGTCGACGACATGCTCGAAAAGATCGAGCGGAGCGACGGCATCGAGCGGCGTGGCCTCGTGCTCGCCACGATGAGCAAGCTCAAGCAGGTGTGCAACCATCCCGCGCAGTTCCTGCACGACGACACGCGGCTCGCCGGGCGGTCGGGCAAGCTGGCTCGCCTGGAGGAGATCCTCGAGGAGGTGCTGGCGGCGGGGAGAAGGCGCTGCTGTTCACGCAGTACGCGGAGTTCGGCGGCATGCTCCGCGCCCACCTCTCCGCCCGCTCCGGCCGCGAGGTGCTCTTCCTCCACGGTGGAGTGTCCAAGAAGGACCGCGACGCGATGGTGGCCCGCTTCCAGGGTCCCGCCGGCCCGCCGCTGTTCGTGCTCTCGCTGAAGGCGGGCGGCACCGGCCTCACGCTGACCGCGGCCAACCACGTCGTGCACGTCGACCGGTGGTGGAACCCGGCGGTCGAGGACCAGGCGACCGACCGGGCGTTCCGGATCGGGCAGCGGCGGGCGGTGCAGGTACGCAAGTTCGTGTGCGCGGGCACCGTCGAGGAGAAGATCGCCGGCATGATCCGCGACAAGCGGGGGCTGGCCGCGAAGATCGTCGGTACCGGCGAGCAGTGGCTCACCGAGATGTCCACATCGGATCTGCGCAAGCTGTTCGCGCTCGAGGCGGGGGCGGTGGTCGAGTGACACAGCCGGGTGGTTTCCGCCAGTACGGCCGCACGCGTTCGGTCGAGGGCGGCCTCAAGGCGCGCAGCACCCGCGGCGCGATCGGCGAGTCGTGGTGGTCCCGCCGCTTCCTGGCGGTGCTGGAGTCGTTCGCGGTCGGCAGCCGCCTCACGCGCGGCCGCTCGTACGCCCGCAAGGGCCAGGTGCTCTCGCTCGCCGTGGCACCGGGCGAGGTCACCGCGTCGGTGCAGGGCTCACGCGAGGCGCCGTACCAGGTGTCGATCCGGCTGGAGCGCTTCTCCGCCGCCGTGTGGGCCCGCGTCGAGGAGGCCCTGGCCAGCCAGGCGCTCTACAGCGCCCGCCTGCTGGCCGGCGACGTACCGCCCGAGCTGGAGCAGCTCTTCTCCGACCTTGACGCGCCGCTCTTCCCGCAGGCGATGACCGACCTGCTGATGCGCTGCACCTGCCCCGACCACGCGGTGCCGTGCAAGCACCTGGCGGCGACGTTCTACCTGCTGGCGGAGGAGTTCGACGACGACCCGTTCCAGATCCTGCACTGGCGCGGCCGCTCCCGCGAGGATCTGCTGTCCCGCCTGCGCCTGCTGCGCGGCGGCGGCGTGGCCGGTGAGCCCTCCCGCCGCAGGGAGCGCCCGCCGGCGCCGGTGGGTGCCGCGTCCGCGCTGGCCGAGGTGGTGGACACGCCGCTGGCGGAGACGGTCGACCGCTTCTGGCTCCCGCCGCAGCCGCTGCCCGCGCGCCCGCCGACGCTGGAGACCGAGCCGGACCTGCTGCTGCGCCAGCTCCCCACGCCCGGCCCGCAGCTGGGCGGCGCCGGCCTGGTGGCCCGCCTGCGCCCCGCGTACGAGGCGTTCTCCGAGACACCCCCGCCCTAGCGCCTGCCGGCCCGCGCCGCGCCACACGTCGGTGGGCGCACTCGCGCGCCCAGGTCGAGAGCCACTCGTGTCTAGAGACCCTTTCGCCGTGCAGGGTGAGCCCTATCTGGAAACCTCAATCCGAACGAGATGTGAGCTGCCGCGATGTGCGTCGTGGTCCGGACCGTTGCTCCCGCGGCCTCACCCTGCGCGGTCGCCAGGCTCAACCCCAAGGGCGGTAGACAACGGTCTGGACCACACTGGCTCCTTGATCGGCGTCGACAAAGGCCTGTACAGAGCAGATCGTGGACGTCTACTGCCCCTGTAGGGGCAGTAGACGTCCACGATCTCAACGGGACCCGGGGTTAACCGCGCCCAGCGCGGAAGGTGAGGCCGCGAAGCAACGGTCCGGACGACTGCGGACGGCCGCCGCAGCTCAGATGGTCTGCCGGTGGGGCGGCCTGCGCGGGTGCGGGGTGCGGTGAAACGACCAAGCGCCGTGGCACGTCGGGGCAACAACGGCCACCGGTAGCGGCGCGACCGGCCGGCGCTGTCAGCCGCGCGCCAGAAGGGGTGAGCTGGGCGACCGCGGAGGGCGAGGCCGCGGGAGCAACGGTCCGGACCACCGCGGACGTCGCGGTAGCTCACATCATCAAAAAAGGCTGCCGGATCGCGGGCTCAGGAGACGGTGTGGGCGCGCGTGCCCGGCGGGAGCGGGGTGTCGGGGCGCAGGTCGGCGGCCTTGGCCAAGGCGCTCGCGGTCAGCGCGTCCGCCGCCTCGACCGTCACCGCCGTCCAGGTCCGCGGTGCGGGCCGGCCGGTGGCGGGGTCGACCAGCGGCGCGCGTGACGTGCCCAGTGACCGTCCCGCGGGCAGCGTGCCCGGCCAGCCGGGGACGGGCCAGCCGCCCGCCGGCGCGGGGCCGCAGGTGGCCACGTCGCCGGCCACGCTCACCCGCGCGCCCACGCCGAAGCGGGTCGTGACGAGGGTGGCGCAGCGGTCGGCCGTGCGCGCGGCGGCCGTGGCGTTCAGGTCCAGCAGGACGGTCCGGGGCAGCGTCAGCCACCGGCCGTCGAGGCGGACGTCGCGCCAGCTGTGGCGGCGGGCCCCCAACAGGCCTACCGCGGAGCCGCAGGCCGGCAGCCACGGTCGGGTGTGGAGCAGCGCCGCGCCGACCGTCGGGTCCACGGCGCCGTCCGTCAGCCGGGCGGCCTCCAGGGCGGCGCGGACGAGGTCGGCCAGGACGGGGCTCAGGTGGACCGGGCGGCCGGCGGCGAGCGTGACGCTCGGCAGTTCGCGGGCCAGGGCGGCGCGCGCGGCGGCGACCTCGCGGGCCACCAGGCGCCGCGCCTCGCGAGCCACGGTGCCGACCGAGGAGTGTGACAAAGGCTGAGCGACAGCGAGTGAGAAGGGCAGGGACACCACGGAAGCGTGCGGCTTCGGGCTGTGCGGCTGTTCGGGCGCGGCTGTGCGGGAGCTGTGACATTCTCACAGTTGGCGCACAGAAACGGCCCAGGCCGGGCACAGGCGCGCTCGCCAGCATTAGGAGCGTGATCAGCGTGAACGCGAGGACGGCCGGGCCCGAGCTGCGCCGGCCGGACGGTGAGCCGGTGCGGGTGCTCGTCGTGGACGACGAGGCCACGCTCACCGACCTGCTGTCGATGGCCCTGCGCTACGAGGGCTGGCAGGTGCGAAGCGCCGGCAACGGGCTGGCCGCGGTGCGGGTGGCGCGCGAGTTCGAGCCGGACGCGGTGGTGCTCGACATCATGCTGCCCGACCTCGACGGCCTGGAGGTCCTGCGGCGGCTGCGCGGCGTGCGGCCCGACGTCCCGGTGCTCTTCCTCACCGCGCGGGACGCGGTCGAGGACCGGGTGGCGGGGCTGACCGCGGGCGGCGACGACTACGTGACCAAGCCGTTCAGCCTGGAGGAGGTCGTGGCCCGGCTGCGCGCGCTGATGCGGCGGGCCGGCGTGGGCACCACGCGCGACGACGCGGTGCTCGTGGTGGGCGACCTGAGCCTCGACGAGGACAGCCACGAGGTGCGGCGCGGCGGCGACCTCGTGTCGCTGACCGCGACCGAGTTCGAGCTGCTGCGGTACCTCATGCGCAACCCCCGCCGGGTGTTGAGCAAGGCGCAGATCCTCGACCGCGTGTGGAACTACGACTTCGGCGGGCAGGCGAACGTCGTCGAGCTGTACATCTCGTACCTGCGCAAGAAGATCGACGCGGGCCGCCCGCCGATGATCCACACCCTGCGTGGCGCGGGCTATGTCCTCAAGCCGGCGCAGTAGCTGGTCGCTGCGGGCCCGCCTGCTCGCGGCCGTCATCGCGCTGCTCGCGGTGGTCGGGCTGACGATCGGGGTGGCCACCACGTTCGCGGTGCGGGACTACCTCATCCAGCAGGTCGACGCGCAGGTCCAGGAGGAGGCCCGGCGCGACGTCGGCTTCCACATGAGAGGGCCGGGCGACCCGGGCACCGTCCGGCCCGGCCAGCCGAAGGACACCGTCCGCGCGGTCGTCCGCCCCGGCGGTGCCGTGTCGGGTGAGCGGGCCGACCCCTATGCCGACCGGGGCCGCAGCGACATCACCGCCGAGCAGGGGCGGGCGCTGGCCTCGGTGCCCGTCGACGGCACGATCCGCACGACCGAGCTGCCCGGCCTCGGCGGGTACCGGGTGGTCGCGGTGAAGACGCCCGACGGCGACTCGATCACCGCGATCCCCCTCGGCTCCGTCAACGACACCGTGCTGCGGCTGGTCGCCATCGAGGTGGCCGTCGTCGGCGCGGGCGTGCTCCTGGCCATGAGTGTCGGCGCGTTCATCATCGGCCGCGCGCTGCGGCCATTGCGCCGCGTCGCCGCCACCGCCGGGCGGGTCGCCGAGCTGCCGCTGGACCGGGGCGAGGTGGCGCTGTCGGTGCGCGTGCCCGAGGCGGACACCGACCCGCGCACCGAGGTCGGGCAGGTGGGCGCGGCGCTCAACCGCATGCTGGGGCACGTCGCCGCCGCGCTCTCCGCGCGGCAGGCCAGCGAGACGCGGGTACGGCAGTTCGTCGCCGACGCCAGCCACGAGCTGCGCACGCCCCTCGCCGCGATCCGCGGGTACGCGGAGGTGACCCGCCGGGGCCGTGACGAGGTGCCGCCGGACGTGGCGCACGCGCTGCGGCGGGTGGAGTCGGAGTCGGCGCGGATGACCACGCTCGTCGACGACCTGCTGCTGCTGGCCCGCCTCGACTCGGGCCGTCCACTGGAGACGGAGCCGGTGGACCTGTCCCGGCTGCTCGTCGACGCGGTCAGCGACGCGCACGTGGCCGGGCCGGAGCACCGGTGGCGGCTCGACCTGCCCGAGGAGGCGGTCACCGTGCCCGGCGACGCGGCGCGCCTGCACCAGGTCGTCGGCAACCTGCTGGCGAACGCGCGTACCCACACCCCGCCGGGCACCGAGGTCACCGTCACCCTGCGTCCCTGGGACGGGGGAGGCGCGCAGGTCAGCGTGCTGGACACGGGGCCGGGCATCGCGCCGGAGCTGCAGGACGACGTCTTCGAACGGTTCGCGCGCGGCGACACCTCCCGCTCCCGCGCCGCCGGCAGCACGGGCCTCGGGCTCGCCATCGTCGCGGCGGTGGTGGACGCGCACGGCGGGAGCGTCGAGGTCGAGAGCGGGCCGGGCCGCACCGAGTTCGTCGTGCGGCTGCCGGGTTCACAGTGACGGCACTCGTCGACTCCAGCGGCCGGGTTGTCGGGATCACGGTGGCGATCGCCACGACGGGTCAGGACAGCGGCAACATCGGGCTCGGCTTCGCGATCCCGGCCGACACCGCCTCGGCCGTCGCGTCCCAGCTCGTGTCCTGAGGCCCGCGGGAGGGGCGGCGGGCGGCCGGCACCACCAGCGGGCTGCCCGTCTCCGGGTCGGGGATGACCCGGCAGGCCAGGCCGAACACCTCGCCCACCAGCGCGGCGTCGACGATGTCGCCGGGCGCGCCCTCGGCCACGATGCGGCCGTCGCGCATGGCGATCAGGTGGGTGGCGTACCGGCAGGCCTGGTTGAGGTCGTGCAGCACCGCGACGAGGGTGCGGCCGCCGGTCTCCTGCAGGTCGGCGCAGAGGTCGAGCACCTCGACCTGGTGGGTGATGTCGAGAAACGTGGTGGGCTCGTCCAGTAGCAGGATGCCGGTCTGCTGGGCGAGGGCCATCGCCAGCCACACCCGCTGCCGCTGGCCGCCGGAGAGCTCGTCGACCAGGCGGTCGGCGAGGTCGGTGACGCCGGTGGCGGCCATCGACTCGCGCACCACCCGCTCGTCCTCGCGGGACCACTGGCGCAGCAGGCGCTGGTGCGGGAAGCGGCCGCGGGCGACGAGGTCGGTGACCGTGATGCCGTCCGGCGCGATCGAGGTCTGGGGGAGCAGGCCGAGGCGGCGGGCGACCTCTTTGGACGGGTACGACGTGATGGCCTTGCCGTCGAGGTGGACGGCGCCGGTGCGGGGGCGGAGCATGCGGGAGAGGGCGCGCAGGAGCGTGGACTTGCCGCACGCGTTGGGACCCACGATCACGGTGAACGAGTTGTCGGGGATTGTCACGCTTAGTCCCTCGGTCACGACCCGCTGGTCGTACGCGAGCGTGAGCCCTTCGCCGGCCAGCCGCGTCGGCACGAGAAACCACCCCCGGTCCCACGAAGTTTGGTGAGCCTAACATAACCTCTGACCTGCCCTGTCGTGCAATCGACGCACCTCTTTGGGGCTCAGCCCCACGTTGCTAACGTTCTGCGTCGGAGAGCGTGGGCTTGGGGGACATAGGCGGTGAACGGCGGAGCGGTCAGCCTGAAGGCTCGGGCTCTCATATTGGGCGGCGCCGACTTCTTCGGCCTGCACCTCGCGCGACGCTTGGTGACCGAGGGCTACCACGTCGTGGTGGTCGACAACCTGTCCCGTGGCCGAAACCGCGCCGAGGTGGCCGCGCTCGGCGCCACGCCCGGCGTCGAGCTCATCGCCGGTGACCTCACCGACCCCGCCACCTGGTCCGCCCTGCAGCGCGGCTGGGCGCAGATCTACCTGCTGCCGCCCGCGCCGCTGCCGAGGGCGATCGAGTCCGACCCGGTCCGGTCGGTGCGCGGGCACGCCCTCGCCGCCCTTCACCTGCTCGACTGGGCCGCGCCCGGCGACAAGGTCTTCTTCGCCTCCTCCGGCGAGGTGTACGCGGACGGCGTCGAGGACGGCGTCGTGCAGGTGCCGACCGAGGAGTCCGAGCCGGTGGTGGTCGGCGACCTGGCCGAGCCCCGCTCGGCGTACGCGGCGAGCCGCCTGTTCGCCGAGGCCGCGCTCGTGCACGCGGCCCGCGCCGGCCGCAGCCGGGTGGTGGTGGGGCGCTTCTACGACGTGTACGGGCCGCGCATGGGCACCGACCACCTGATCCCGCAGATGTGCCTGCGCGCCGTGCGCGGCGACGACCCGTTCCTGGTCAAGGGGCCGCACCGCAAGCGCGCGTTCTGCTTCGTCGACGACGCGGTCGAGGCCACGCTGCGGCTGATGGAGGCGCCGGCCGCGGTCGGCGAGATCGTCCACATCGGAAACGACGCCCCGCAGGCCGCGATCGGCGAGGTGGCCCGCATGGTGCTGCGGATCGCCGGCGTGGAGACCCGGGTGGTGGCCGAGCCCGCCCCGCCCGGCTCGCCCGCCCGGCGCGCCCCCGACCTGGCCAAGCTGCGCCGACTCACCGCCTTCGAGCCCTCCGTCGACCTCGCCGACGGGCTGCGCCGCACCTTCTACTGGTACCGCCGGACCTGGGCGCACGGGCGGCCATGACATCCGTCATGCCCCGGGGCTGACGAGCGGCGTACGCGCGGGGGCCCGCGCCGCCGGACGGTAGGTGCATGACACCGACCGTCGCCCTCCACGGGCTCACCAAGTCGTACGGCAACGTGCGCGCCGTCGACGGCCTCGACCTCACCATCCGGCCCGGCGAGGTCGTCGCCCTCCTCGGCCCGAACGGCGCCGGCAAGTCCACCACCATCGACATGCTGCTCGGCCTCGCCCGGCCGGACAGCGGCAGCGCGCTGCTGTTCGGGATGGCACCGGCCGCGGCCATCGCCGCCGGCAGGGTGGGGGCGCTGCTCCAGTCCGGCGGGCTGCTGCCCGACCTCACCGTCCGGGAGATCGTCGAGCTGTCCGCCGCCCTGTACGCCGGCCACCGCGCGGTGCCCGACGTGCTCGCCCGCGCCGGCCTCACGGACCTCGCCGGCCGCCGGGTCGCCAAGCTCTCCGGCGGGCAGCAGCAGCGGGTGCGGTTCGCGATGGCGCTGGTCGCCGACCCCGAGCTGATCGTGCTGGACGAGCCCACCACCGGCCTGGACGTGGAGGCGCGGCGCTCGTTCTGGGCGGCGATGCGGGAGGAGAGCGGCCACGGCCGCACGGTGCTGTTCGCCACGCACTACCTGGAGGAGGCGGACGCGTTCGCCGACCGGATCGTGTTCGTGCGGGCCGGGCGGGTGGTCGCCGACGGTACCGCCGCGCAGATCAAGGCCCAGGTCTCCGGCCGCACGATCCGGGCCACGCTGCCCGGCGCGGACCCGGGTGCCCTAGCCGGCCTGCCCGGCGTCGACGAGGTGGAGACCCGCGGCGACGCGGTGCTGCTGACCTGCCGCGACTCGGACGCGGCGCTGCGCGCGCTCATCACCACCACACCGGCGTACGACATCGAAGTCACCGCGCGCGGCCTCGAGGACGCGTTCGTGGCGCTCACCATGGAGGCAGTCAAATGAGCGGGATTCGTGTGAGCGGGATTCGTGTGAGCGGGATTCGTGCGGCTACGGACCTGGACCTCGGCGGCGGACGAGCGCGGAACAGCGGAGCGTGGCGCGCAGGGTGGACGTACCTGCTGATGGAGCTCAAGCGGCTGCCCCGCAACCGGCGTGTGCTGATCTTCAGCATGCTCATGCCGGCCGTGCTGCTGCTGGTCTTCGGCGGCCTCAACAAGGGCCAGGATCTCAACGGCGTGGACGCCTCGGCGTACATCATGGTCAGCCTGGGCGTCTTCGGCTCGATGACCAGCGTGATGGGGCGGGGCGGTTCGATCGCCGTCGAGCGGGGCATCGGCTGGAACCGCCAGCTGCGCCTCACCCCGCTGCGCCCCAGCCGGTATGTCGCCATCAAGGTGGCCACCTCGCTGCTGATGGCCGTCCCGCCGCTCGTCGTCGTGTACCTGATCGGCGCGCTCGCGCTCGGCGTGCACCTGTCGGCGGCGACGTGGCTGCTGGTGTTCGTCGGCTCGTGGCTCGGCGCGCTGCCGTTCGCCGCGCTCGGCGTGGTCATCGGCTACATCGCCACTCCGGACAGCGTGCAGCAGATCTCCGCGCTGCTGTACATGCTGCTCGCCGCGTTCGGCGGGCTGTGGGTGCCGGTCGAGGTCATGCCGCGGCTGATGCGGGACATCGCCGAGTTCACGCCCGCGTACTGGGTCGGCCAGCTCGCCCGCAACCCGCTCTTCCACGGCTCGCTCGACCCGCGCGCGCTGCTGGTGCTGCTGGCCTGGGCGGTGGGACTGGGCGCGATCGCGCTGCGGCGGTTCCGCGCCGACACCGCACGGGCATGAGTAGCGTTCGCAGCGTGCGGGGACGCGTCTTCCACCTCTGGTACGGGGTCTGGCTGGTCTACCTGATCGAGCCGCTCGTCCAGGCGTGGCGCGAGGACAGGCCGGCCGTGCGCGCGCTCGGCGTGGTGGCGGTCGGTCTGTTCGCGGCGATCTTCATCTGGTTCTTCTCCGCGTTCCGCCGCGCCCGCGAGCAGCGCCGCCCGATACCCGGCTGGTGGGGGTGGGCGAGCGTGGCCGCGATGTTCGCGCTCTCCCTGGCGATCATGCCGGCGATCGGGGAGAGCGCGCTCGGCATGTACGCCTTCATCGCCGTCGTCGCGCTCTTCGCCCTGCCCCGCCGCGCGGCCGTCGCGCTGGCGGCGGCGCTGGTGCTGGCGCCCTCGGTCGTGCCGTACGCGGTACCCGGCTGGGAGCCCCGCTTCGACCTCAGCTTCTCCATCTTCCTGGCCTGCCTGATCGTGCTCGGCGTGACCCAGCTGCTCAAGCGCAACTCGGAGCTCGCCGCCGCCCGCGAGGAGATCGCCCGCCTCGCGGTCGCCGACGAGCGCAACCGCCTCGCCCGCGACCTGCACGACCTGCTCGGCCACTCGCTCACCGTGGTCGCGGTCAAGGCCGAGCTGGCCGGCCGGCTCGTGCGCCTGGCGCCGGAACGCGCCGAGGAGGAGATCGGCGACGTCGAGCGGCTCGCCCGCCAGTCGCTGCGGGACGTGCGCGCGGCCGTCGCCGGGTACGCACAGGCGTCGCTGGCCGCCGAGCTCGCCGGCGCGCAGGCCGCGCTCACTTCGGCGGGCATCGAGGCCGACCTGCCCGAGGACGTGGAGCAGGTGCCGCCGGAGCGTCGCGAGCTGTTCGGCTGGGTCGTGCGGGAAGGTGTCACAAACGTGGTGCGCCACAGCGGTGCCAAGCGCTGCCGGATCCGCGTCACGCCGCGGGAGGTCGAGGTCACCGACGACGGCCACGGCCCGGACGGCGCGTCCACCGGGCGGGGCCTGGCCGGGCTGCGGGAGCGGGCGGAGGCCGCCGGCGGCTCGCTCACCGTCGGCCGCGCGCCGGAGAGGGGGTTCACTTTGCGGGTACGGGTGCCGTGATCCGCCTCCTCCTCGCCGACGACCAGGCGCTCGTGCGCGGTGCGCTGGCCGCTCTGCTGTCCCTCGAGCCGGACCTGGAGGTGGTGGCCGAGGTCGGCCGCGGTGACGAGGTCGTCGAGGCGGCCCGCGCCCACCGGCCCGACGTGGCGCTGCTCGACGTCGAGATGCCCGGCCTCGACGGGCTCGCCGCCACCGCCGCCCTGCGCGCCGCGCTGCCGTCGTGCAAGGTGCTTGTCGTCACCACGTTCGGCCGGCCCGGCTACCTGCGCCGCGCGATGGCCGCCGGCGCCAGCGGCTTCGTGGTCAAGGACACGCCCGCGCGGCAGCTCGCCGACGCCGTACGCCGCGTCGCCGCCGGCCTCCGCGTCGTCGACCCGGGGCTCGCCGCCGAGTCCCTCGCCGCGGGGGACAGCCCGCTCACCGCCCGCGAGGCCGACGTGCTGCGCGCCGCCCGCGACGGCGGCACGATCGCCGACCTGGCCGCCGCGCTGGGCCTGTCCGAGGGCACCGTGCGCAACCACCTCTCGGCCGCGATCGGCAAGACCGGCGCCCGTACCCGCGCCGAGGCCGTCCGCCTCGCCGACGCGTCGGGCTGGCTCTGAGCGCGGCCGGGTGGGCTTGTCGCGCGGACCCGGCAGCGGAGGCCGGGGTTTCGGCGAGCGCCGAGCGAGCCGCCGGCCGCAGCGGTGCCCGCGGGAAAGCACCCAAAGAAAACGCTCCGCTGCGCTCCACGTTTCCCCCGGGGCCCGCGCATACGGTCAGCGGCTGGCGCGGACCGGGGCAAAATTCTGTGAGATCCGCGGATACCGCTGCCCGGTGACCTTGCGGCGCAGGTCAACGCCATATGGTGATCGGGTGATGTGGGAAGAGCGGGTCGCCGAGGCGTGGCAGCGGATCGACGAGTTCGAGCCGGAGGAGTTCCGGGCGCTCATCGAGTCGCTTGCCAGCGAGCTGCCGGCGGGGAGCGCGGAGGCTGACTTCGAGCGGGCGTGCGCGTTCGACTCCACGGGCGTCCCGGAGCGGGCGGTGCCGCTCTACCGCGCGGCGCTCGCCACCGGGCTCACCGGTGAGCGGCGGCGGCGGGCGACCATCCAGCTGGCCAGCTCGCTGCGCAACCTCGGCAGTCCACAGGAGAGCGTCGCGCTGCTGGAGCAGGAGCGGGACCGCACCTCCGACCACCTCGACGACGCCGTCAGGTGCGTGCTCGCGCTCGCCCTCACCGACCTGGGCCGCGAGCGGGAGGCGGTGTCGCTGCTGCTGATCGCGATCGCTCCGCACCTGCCGCGCTACCAGCGCTCGATGGCCAACTACGGGCGGCTGCTGGTCGAGCCGTAGGGCACGCCCAGCCGGGCGGCGAGCACCTCCGGCGGGTCGTAGGGCGGGTCGCCGCGCAGCTGCCGGTACGCGCGGTCCAGCGCCTGCCGCGCGAAGTCCTCGGGCAGCGGCATGTCCGGCCACGCGTCGTCGACCGGGCGGCCCGCCGCGTACGCCTCGCGCGCCACCTCGGCCGCCCGCGCGAGCGTGGCGCCCTGCTCCCGGACGAACGCCCCGTCGACCACCGCGCCGTGCCCGGGCACCACCGCGCCGGTGGCCAGCGCGGCGACGGCGTCCATCGTGGCCGGCCAGTCCAGCGGAAACGCGTCGCCGAACACCGGCGGGTAGCCCTCCTCGACAAGGTCGCCGGCGAACAGCACCGCCGCGTCGGGCACGTCCACCACCACGTCGTTGTCGGTGTGGCCGCGCCCCAGGTGTCGCAGGTGGACGGTGCGGCCGCCGAGGTCGACCGCCGCCTCGCCGCCAAATGTGCGGTCCGGCGGCACGATCTCCACGGCGGCGAGGTCGGCGGAGAGGGGCGGCTCGGCGCGACCCGCGAAGTGCGCCCGCTTGACCGGCCCGTCCCGGCGCAGCATCTCGGCGCAGCGCTCGTGGCCCCAGATCGGCGCCGGCAGGAACGCGTGGTTGCCGAAACAGTGGTCGAAGTGACCGTGCGTGTTGACCACCACCCACGGCAGCGCGGTCACCCGCCGCACCGCCTCGGCGATCTCCCGTCCCTGCGGGTGGGTCATGCGCGTGTCCACGACGAGGCAGGCGGATTCGCCCACGATCAGGCCCGCGTTGGGGTAGGCCCCTCACCTGGGCTCACGAAGACTCGGTCACCAAGCTCAACCCACACTCATAGGATTGTCCCATGGTCGACTCGGAGGAGCGCGTGCGTGCGCTGGTGGCCGCGCACCTCCCCGAGTACCGCGTGGAGTCGGTGACCCGGCTCGGCGCCGGCCTCGACAACGTGGCCTACGAGGTGAACGGCGACCTCATCGTCCGCTTCGGCAGCGGCGCCGGCGCCGACCGCGAGGCGCGGTTGCTCACCGCCGTCGGCAACTTCTCGCCGCTGCCCGTTCCGGTGCCGTGCTTCACGGACTCGGGCTGCCTGGCGTACCCGAAGCTGCGCGGCGTGCCCCTCCTGGACGCCGCCGGCGTCGACGGGCTCGCGGTGGCCGCGGCCCTGGGCGGTTTCCTGGCCGCCCTGCACGCCGCACCGGTCGAGCGGATGGGCAAGCTCGTCGCCACCGACGACCTGCCGATGGACGAGTGGCGGCGCGAGGCGCGGGAGACGTACGCGTCGGTGTCCGCAAACGTGCCGTCGGCGTACCGGCGGCGGGTCGAGACGTTCCTGGAGACCTCGCCGCCCGAAGACCCGGAGACGCTCGCCTTCTCCCACAACGACCTGGGCATCGAGCACGTCCTCGTGGACCCGCTCACCGGCGCGGTCACCGGCGTCATCGACTGGTCCGACGCGGCGATCGTCGACCCGGCGTTCGACTTCGGGCTGGTGTACCGCGACCTCGGCCCGGCCGCGCTGGACGCGGCGCTCGCCGCGTACGGCGGTGGGTCCGAGGCCCTGCGCGCGCGGGCCGTCTTCTACGCGCGGTGCAACGTCTTCGAAGACCTGGCCTACGGCCTCGAGACAAGCCGCGAACGGTACGTGGCCAAGTCGCTCGTCGCGCTGGAGTGGCTGTTCGCGTGAGCGGGGGCGCACGCGCGTTCAAGACGCGCGCGGGATGATCGGGACATGACGCAACCGGTCAACCTCAGCGCGGCGCTGGCCTCCTTCGACGAGGTGTACAGCCCGCGGATCGTCGCCCGCATGAACGACTACGACGTGCGCGTCGCCCACGTGCGCGGCGAGCACGTCTGGCACACGCACGAGGACACGGACGAGTTCTTCCTGGTGCTGGAGGGGCGCTTCGACGTCGCGGTGCGCGCGGCCGACGGCACCGAGTCCACGGTGGTGCTGAACAAGGGCGACACGTACGTGGTGCCGCGCGGCGTCGCGCACAAGCCCTCGTCGCCCGGCGGCTCGATCCTGATGTTCGAACCCTCGGGCACGCTCACCACCGGCGACCACCACGAGGGGGAGATCCCGGCCCACGTCGACAGCACCGCTGGCCACGCCCTGTAGCCACCCCCACATCCATGGGGTCCTAGGCTTGAGCGCCATGCGGTTGGTACTCATCCGTCATGGTGAATCGGAGCACGGGCGCCGCGCGCTCGTCGCCGGGCCGCGCGGTTGCCCCGGGCTCACGCAGCGTGGTCGGGAGCAGGCGCGGGCGTTGCGGCGGCGGTTCGCGGACGAGGAGTTCACGGCGGACGTGCTGCTCTCCAGCGGCACGCCGCGGGCACAGGAGACCGCGCGGATCCTCGCGCCGTCCGTGCTGGCGCCGGACGTCCTCGTCGACTGCGACCTCTGCGAACTGCACCCCGGCGACGGCGACGGGCTGCCGATCGCGGAGTTCGCCGCCCGGTACGGCTCGTTCGACGTGCAGGCCGAGCCCAACCGGGTGGTCGCACCCGGCGGCGAGTGCTGGAACGACTTCGTCACGCGGGTCCGCCGCACCACCGACGCGCTGCCCCGGCGCTTTCCGGGGCGGCGGGTGGTGGCGGTCTCGCACGGCGGGTTCATCTCGTGGGCGTTCCTGACCCGCTTCGACGTGCCCCGGCCGGGGACCGGCGCCTACATCAACCCGGCGTACACGTCGATCACCGAGTGGGAGTACACCGAGCCGAACGGGCCGTGGATCCTCATGCGCTACAACGACATCGCGCACCTGGAGTAAGCCGCGTCAGAAGAGGGCCACCCCGTGTGACGGGCAGTCGCGGATGTCGGGGACGGTCTCGGGCACGCAGTACGCGGGGAGCCCGGCAAGCAGGTCCTTGCGGTACACCAGGACCACCGCGCCGTCGAACTCGTGCCGCTCGGCCGGCGCGCCGAACTGGGCCGTCGCCACCGCCTCGGCCCGCGCGCCCGGCACTCGCGTGTCCAGCACCAGGAACGTGGCGTCGTGCGTGGCCGCGTCGTACCAGTCCACTTTGGACTCCCACCGGTAGGCGGCCACCCGGTCGCCGGCCACCACCGGCCGCACCGCCACGCGGCCGCTGGTGAGCAGCGTGATGTTGTTGGCGTTCCAGTACTCGCCGAGCCCGTAGCGCAGGCCGCGCCCGTCCAGCCACTCCGCGACGTCCTCGGCGTGCCCCGGCGCGCCCCGCGCGGCCGCGTGACCGGCCAGCTCGGCCGCGAGCAGCACCGCCACGGCCGCCGCGACCGGCGCGGCGCGGGGGAGTGTGGCGAGGCGGGGACCCCAGACGCGGCCGGCCAGCACGGCGCCGAGCGGGAGGACGGCCACCACCTGGCGGGCGGAGAGCAGGTCGGTCGGCAGGGCGGAGACCACGAACGCGCCGAGGTTGACCAGGACGCCGACCGCGGCCAGCTCGGCCAGCCGGTCACCGGGCTCGCCGGCCGGCCGGCGCAGCGCCCGGGCCACGACCACGACGAGCGCGGTGGCCGCGGCGAGCAGTCCCACGAGGTGGAACGCGGACATGAACGTGTCGAGCGGGCCGTGCCGGTCCGGCGGGTACGCGCCGTAGTTGACCGCGACCACCCGCACCCCCAGCCAGGCGTGCCGGCCCAGGCTGGACAGCTCGGCCAGCTTCGCCTCGGCCGCGTGCGCACCGAAGCCGCCGGCCGCCCGGAGCAGGACCAGCGTCACCTGCGCCAGCACGACGGAGCCGGCACCGGCGAGCACGAGGCGGGCGTCGGGGCCGCGCCACGAGCGCCCGCGCCAGGCCCGCCACCCGCTGACCAGCATGAGCGGGAGCACGCCGATGTACATGACCAGCGGGTCGGCGATCTGCGCCCAGGCGAGCATGACCGCGATCACGACCGGCAGCCCCCGGCCGGGCCGCGCGCGCTCCAGCACCAGCCAGGTGGCCAGCAGCGGGATCGCGGTGCCGGTGTGGTCGGGCGAGGTGAGCAGCGTGATCGCGGCGTGGCCGAGCGCCGGCACCGCGACGATCGCGACCGCCACCCCGATCCGCGCCGCCGCCTCCCGCCCGGTGGCCCGGCCCTTCGCCGCCGCGGCGACCAGCAGCACGACAAGCGTGAAGACGAGCGCGGCGGTGGCGTGGGTGGTGTCGCCGTGGAAGCCGTACACGAGCTCGACAAGCATGAAGAGCAGCAGCTCGTTCGTGTAGAACGACACGTCGGTGACGGTCCAGCCGCTGAGCAGCACGTTGCCGTCGAGCATCTCGCGCGCCTGGAGGGCGTTGCTCGCGCCGTCGGAGTTGACACCGAGCTGGCGGGAGATCAGCAGGTAGGCCGCGAAGAGCAGCGGCGCCGCCACCGCGGCGAGCAGCCACGGCCGCCGCCGGAGCGGCCGGGTCGGATCGACACTTTTCGGCGGTACGTCCGTCACTGCCCGTTCCACCGGAGGCACCGTACCGCACGGTGCGAATGAACCTTGCGCGGGAACCGTCCGTACCACTGGTTACTCGTCACCTGTGTGAGGGAGCCGTGCGTGAGGGAGCCGACGGACCGCCACCAGCCCAGGCATGTCGATCGGCGTGACCAGGGCATGCGACGGCAGCGCCTGGTGACCCAAGCGGCGGCGGGCGGGGCCACCGCGCTCGCACTGCTGTTCGGTTGGATCTTCGCCCAGCCGGCGCCGGCCCCCGCCGCTGAGCAGCCCGCCGCGCCGGTCAAGAAGACGCCGGCGACCAAGAAGCCGGCCGCGACGAAGAAACCCGCGACGAAGAAGCCGGCCGCGACGAAGACCGAGGACGAGCCCGAGCTCAAAGCGCCCGAGGAAGCCCCGGTGGAGGAGCCACCCCAGGAGGAGGCGGCACCGCCGCCGGACACCCAGTCCGGCGGATCATGACTTCGGTACGGGCGGCGCCACCTCGCGCCGCCTTTCCCGCGCTCGGCACCACGGCCGTCCTGCTCGTCACCGACGCGGCCGCGCTCGCCGAGGGGGAGCGGCTGCTCCGCGCGAGCCTCGCCGAGGTCGACGCGGCGTACAGCCGGTTTCGGGACGACTCGGAGATCGTGCGGCTCGGCGCGTACGAGGGGCGGGTCGCACCGGTCAGCCCACTGCTCGCCGCCGCGCTCCACGCGGCTCTACGCGCGGCCTCGGCCACCGACGGCCTGGTCGACCTCACGGTCGGCCAGGCCATGATCGATCTCGGCTACGACCGGGACTTCGCGCTCGGCCCCGCCGACGGCGACCCGCCCGCCCCGCGCCCCGCGCCCGGCTGGTGGCGGGTGCGGCTGGACGCGGCCACGGGCCAGGTGGTCGTGCCCCGCGGCGTCCGGCTCGACCTCGGCTCCACCGGCAAGGCGTACGCGGCGGACCGCGCCGCCGCCCGCATCGCCGCGCTCGGCTGCGGTGTGCTCGTCTCGCTCGGCGGCGACCTCGCCACCGCCGGCCCGGCACCCGAGGGTGGCTGGCTCGTCGGCGTCGGCGACGACCACCGCGCGGCGGCGCCCGGCGACCCCGTGGTGACGATCCGCTCCGGCGCGCTCGCCACCTCCAGCACCACCCAGCGGGCGTGGCGGCGGGGTGGCCGCGCGGTGCACCACATCGTCGACCCGCGCACCGGCGACCTGCCGGCACCCGTGTGGCGCACCGTCTCGGTCGCCGCCCGGACCTGCGTGGACGCGAACGCCGCGGCCACCGCGGCGGTCGTCCGCGGCGAGGGCGCGGACGCCTGGCTCGACGGGCTCGGCCTTCCGGCCCGGCTGGTGGGTCACGACGGACGGGTCGTGACCGTCGGGGGTGGAGATCTCATGCCTGACGTGTCGCTCTGGCACGCGGCGCGGGCGAGCGGCTTCGTGGCGACGCTGCTGCTCACCGCCACGGTGCTGCTCGGCATCCTCGGCCCGATGCGGGTGGGCACGCCGAGCTGGCCGCGCTTCACGCTCGCCGGCCTGCACCGCAACATCTCGCTCATCGCGCTCGGCCTGCTCGGCGTGCACGTGGTGAGCGTCGCCGTCGACTCGTACGTGCCGATCACCTGGACGGACCTCTTCGTGCCGTTCATCTCCGCGTACCACCCGGTGTGGATGGGGATCGGCACCGTCTCGTTCGACATCTTCCTGGCGCTGCTGGTGACGAGCATGCTGCGGCCACGGATCAACCCGCGGATGTGGCGGGTGCTGCACTGGTCGGCGTACCTCTGCTGGCCGCTTGCGTTGGTGCATGGACTGGGGATCGGCACCGACGCCTTGTCCGGCTGGCCACTCGGCCTGTCGGTGGTCTGCGCGCTGGCCGTCCTGGCCGGCGTGGGCTGGCGGATCGCCGCGGCCCGCAAGAAGATCCTGGCGAGGCTCTCATGACGATCATGTTGGAACGCGGCACCCGGCAGGGCGCCCCCGGCACCCTGCCCCGGCTCCTGGCCGGCGGCCGGCGGCTGGGCGAGCACCGCGCGACGTACGGGCAGATCCCGCTGCGCCGCTTCGCCGGCGAAGACGGCCGCCGCACGCTGATCCGCGCGATCACCGACGCCGGGCTGCGCGGGCGTGGCGGCGCCGGCTTCCCGACCGGGCGGAAGATGACCAGCGTCGCGGCCGGCGCCAAGCGCCCCGTCGTGATCGCCAACGGCTGCGAGTCGGAGCCCGCCAGCCGCAAGGACAAGATGCTGATGGCGTGCGCGCCGCACCTCGTGATGGACGGCGCGGTGCTGGCCGCGCACGCCGTGGGCGCCGACCGCGTGTACCTCTGCGTGGAGCGCGGCACGAGCATCGCCGACCGCCTGGAGCGCGAGCTCGCCCAGCGCGACGACCCGGTGAAGTGGAAGCTGGTGCGCGTCCCCCGGCGGTACGTGTCCAGCGAGGAGTCCGCCCTCGTCCACCTCATCAACGACGGCGACGGCCGGCCGATGGCGGCGCCCCCTCGGCCGTACGAGAAGGGCGTGGCCGGCCGCCCCACGCTCGTTGACAACGTGGAGACGCTCGCGCACGTGGCGCTGATCGCCGCGTACGGTCCGGGCTGGTTCCGCGAGGTCGGCACCCGCAGCGACCCCGGGTCCACTCTGGTCACCGTCGGCGGCGCGGTGGCCCGCCCGAACGTGTACGAGATCGCGCCCGGCATGCGCCTCGGCGAGGTGCTCGACGCTGCGGGCGGCGCGGTAGAGCCGATCGGCGCGGTGCTGGTGGGCGGCTACTTCGGCACCTGGGTCCCCATGCCCGACGGCTGGGGCCTCCCGCTCACCCACGACCGCACCGGACCGCAGGGCACCAGCCTCGGCGGCGGCGGCATCATCGCCCTGCCCGCCGAGTCGTGCGGCCTGGCCGAGACCGCGCGCGTGGTGCGCTACCTGGCCGAGGAGTCCGCGCAGCAGTGCGGCCCGTGCATGTTCGGCCTTCCGGCGATCGCCACCGACCTGGCCGCCGTGGCGTACGGCCGCTGCGACCCCGCCACGCGCCAGCGGCTGAGCCGCCGCATCGCGCAGGTCACCGGCCGCGGCGCCTGCCGGCACCCGGACGCCGCCACCAAGCTCGCGACGAGCGCGCTGACCACCTTCGCCGACGACCTGATGACCCACATGGACGGCTGGACCTGCACCGGCGTGAGCCGCGACCCCATCCTCCCGCTGCCCGACCGCCGCCACCGCGACCGGAGCTGGAAGTGAGCGCCCCCAACCCGGAGGGCCTGCGCCTGCAGGTAGACATGATCAAGTGCGTGGGCCACGCCTCCTGCTTCGAGCTCCTCCCCGAACGCGTCTCCCTGGACGAGTGGGGCTACCCGATCATCGAGACCGACCCCCTGCCGTCAGGCCTTGTCTCCCACGCGAGGCGCGCGGTCGCCGCCTGCCCGACTCTCGCCCTGCGCGTCGACGGCAAGGTCGCCCGCAAGCGCTAGAGACCTTTCGCGGTCAGGGTGAAGCCCTTCTGGAAAGTTCAAACCGAAGGAGATGTGAGCTGCCGCGATGTCCGCGGTGGTCCGGACCGTTGCTCCCGCGGCCTCACCCTGCGCGGTCGCCAGGCTCAACCCAAGGGCCTGCTCCATGGACAGCCGGACGGCGGCGCCGAGCCCGCCCACGATGCGGCGCCGTCTTGGAGGGCTTTACTACCGTCTGTGACCATCCGTCGGACGGATGCGGCGCCGCAGTCGAGATCTTGGTGAGTTGGCGCGTTATTTCGACGCTAACTTGCCAAGATCTGCCGGAGCGGGCTCCTGGGTTGAGCTGGGCGACCGCGGAGGGTGAGGCGGCACCCGCGGCATAGCGGCAGCTCACAGCTAACTCGGGTCGGACTCTGCGAAGGCTCACCCTGACCGCGAAAGGTCTCTAGAGACCGTTTCAGTGGTCCGGACCGTCGCGCGGGGCCCCGGGGGAAACGTGGAGCGCAGCGGAGCGTTTCTTGGGGTGCGTTCCCGCGGCCTCACCCTCCGCGGTGGGCGAGCTTCAAGTTCCGGGTTGCCGTTGAGATCGTGCGGTCGCCCAGATCGGCGTCGGCAAGGGCGACCGGTCCGTTCCGTTGTGGACGGATTCGCCCACCTCGACCTCAAAAAGCTCTCGGGCCCGCTCTCCGCGTGCCGTCCCTCTGCGTGATCATGGTTCGCGCAGCGGGCCACGGTCGACGTGGGTGAACAGGATTACGCCTCGGGGGAGCGGCCAGTGGCGGCCGGGGCGCTGGGTGGGGTTGGCCACCGCGGAGGGTGAGGCCGCGGGAGCAACGGTCCGGACCACCGCGGACATCGCGGTAGCCCGGATTTGCATTGGGATCTTGCTTTGGGGCTTTGGTGACGGAGCCCTTGGCGGGGTGTTCGGTCTCACGCCGCCGCTGGAACGGGTCCTGGCTGGGTATCGCTGGAAGAGGCATCAAGGGGCGCTGCGCGCCCGTGAGGGGGAACTGCGATGTCCGACTGGAAGGCCGACGAGCTGACCGCGATCGAGGGCGCCGACGAGCTGCGGATCGCGCCGCTGCGGCGGAACGGCACGCTTCGCGAGCCCACCACCATCTGGGTGGTTCGGGACGGTGACGACCTGTATGTCCGGTCGTTCAAGGGCGCGGGGTCGCACTGGTACCGCGGCACCCGCGCCCGCCATCAGGGCCACATCGAGGCGGGGGGCGTCGGGCGCGACGTCAGGTTCGTCGACGAGACCGACCCGGGGGTGAACGCCCGGATCGACGACGCCTACCGCGGGAAGTACCAGCATTACGGGGCGCAGTACGTCGATCCGATGCTCGCGCCGCCGGCCCGCGCTGCCACGCTGCGGCTCGAACCTCGGTAGCTGAGCGCTCCGCCACCTGGCAAGATCAACGACCGTGACCCGGCGGCTGACATTCCTGTTCGCGGTGGCCGCCGGCGTGGCGGTCGGCAACCTGTACTGGGCGCAGCCGCTCCTCGACTTCATCGCGGACGACCTGAACGCCTCCACCGCGACCGCCGGCTGGCTGGTCACCGCGACCCAGGTCGGCTACGCCGCGGGCA
This sequence comes from Phytohabitans houttuyneae, assembly GCF_011764425.1. Taxonomy (NCBI): domain Bacteria; kingdom Bacillati; phylum Actinomycetota; class Actinomycetes; order Micromonosporales; family Micromonosporaceae; genus Phytohabitans; species Phytohabitans houttuyneae. The sequence goes on along the minus strand of NZ_BLPF01000001.1, from coordinate 24,880 downwards.
TCCTGTTGCTCGTACCGCTCGGCGACGTGCTCGACCGCCGCCGCTTCTTGCCGGTGATGATGCTGTGCGCCGCGGCCGCGCTGGTGCTGTGCGCGCTCGCGCCCACATTCGCCGTGCTGCTGGTGGCGATCACCGCACTCGGCGTCACCACCGTCTCCGGCCAGATCCTCACCCCGCTCGCCGGGGACCTGGCCGGCGACGGCGACCGCGGCCGGGTGGTGGGCGCGGTCGTCTCGGGGCTGCTGACCGGGATCCTCGCGTCCCGTACCGTCAGCGGTCTCATCGCCGACGTCGCGGGGTGGCGGGCGGTCTTCGCCCTGGCCGCGGCGCTGTCCGTGCTGTTCGCGTTCCTGCTGTACCGGGCGATCCCGTCGCTGCCGGGCAAGGCGCGGATGCCGTACCACCGGCTGATCGCGTCGGTCGGCACGGTGGTGCTGCGCGACCGCACCGTGCGGTGGACGATGGCGCTGGGGGCGAGCGGGTTCGCGGCGCTGACGATGTTCTGGACGGCGCTGACGTTCCTGCTCAGCGGCCCGCCCTTCGGCTACCCGGTCTCCGTCATCGGCCTCTTCGGCCTGGCCGGCATCGCCGGCGCGCTCGCCGCACAGCGCGCCGGCGCCCTGCACGACCGCGGCTGGTCACTGCCGGCGACCGGCGCGGCGTGGGGCCTGGCGCTGGGTGCGTGGGTGGTGGCGCTGTTCGCGGGGCGTTCGGTGGTGCTGGTGATCGTGGTGGTGGTCGTGCTCGACGCCGCCATCCAGGCGCAGGGAATCCTCAACCAGACCCGCCTCTTCGCCGTGTCGCACGAGGCCCGGAGCCGGCTGAACACCGCGTTCATCACCGGCAATTTCGCCGGTGGCGCGCTCGGCTCCGCCGCCGCGACGGTGTTGTGGTCCGCCGGCGGCTGGCGGGCGGTGTCGGCCGCGGGTGTGGTGGTGAGTTGTTTCGCGCTGGCTGTGTGGGCCGTGGGCCGGAGGGGTCCGCTGCGGGGCACGTAGAAGGGTCGTGGACGGGGTGCGTCGGTCCTGCGGGTCCGGGATGGTGCACCGGGGAGCTGGCCACGCCGGCGCGGACACCGTGAGCTGGGAGGACACCGGAGGCTGTCGTAGGGAAAGCTATCCATACTCCGAAAGTCGAGCCGACCGCGGAGGGTGAGGCCGCGGGAGCGACGGTCCCGACCACGGCGGACATCGCGGTAGCTCGCATCTGGTTCGGGGTTGTGCGGCACGGCGCAGGTCAAGGGCGGATGAGCTCGCCCATCGGCGCCCCGCCGAGCGCGCGGGCATCCCGGGACAGGTGGGCCTGGTCGGCGTAGCCGGACTCCACCGCCACCCTGGCCAGCGGCGTGCCGGACCGGGCCAGCGCGAGCGCCCGCTCCAGCCGGAGGATGCGGGCCAGCGTCTTCGGCCCGTAGCCGAACGCGGACAGTGACCGGCGGTGCAGCTGCCGCTCGCTGAGCCCGACCTCGTCCGCGACCGTGGCGACCGGCGTGCCGGCGCGCAGCAGTGACACGACCGCCGAGACCTCGCGGGCGGGGCCGCCGGCGGCCGCCAGTCGCGTGGCGGCGATGTCTTCCAGGGCGCGCTCGGGTGCGGCGGCCACGCGCTCGGCGGCCTCGCGTGCCAGGCGGCCGGGCCACAGCGCGGACAGCCGCACGCGCGAGTCGCGGAGCTCGTCGGCCGGCACGCCGAGCGCGGCCGGTGCCGTCCCGGGCGCGAAGCGGAGGCCGACGATCGTCTCGCCGGTGTCGAGGCGGGACTCGTAGGCCGCGGTGTCGGGGCCGGCCACCACCAGGTCGCCGCGCCACCACAGCAGGTCCATGCAGCCGTCCGGCAGCACGCGCCCGGCGCGCGGCTCACCGACGGCGGTGCGCCGCCACACATAGGCGCCGGGCAGCCGGGAAGGCCGCTCCTCGTACACACGCCGAGGCTACCGGCGACCCCCGACATCCGCGCGTCACTACCTCCCGGGGCCGGCGTTGATCAGGGACTTCGTGGGTGGACACGCCGACAGACACGCCCACCAACTCCCTGATCAACAACCCCCGAGCGGGCAGCCGGCTAAGGCAAGCGGGCGAAGAGGTCTACGCCGTTGCCGTCGGGGTCGTGGACCATTGCGTACCGCTGGCCCCAGAACGCGTCCCACGGCTCCTTGTGCCCTTCGAAGCCGGCGGCCACCAGGTCCGCGTAGACCTTGTCGACCTCGGCCGGGCTGTCGCAGGCGAACGCCAGCGCGGCCCGCGGCCCACCCGCCGACGGTGGCTGCCACTCGGGATCGAACGAGCGGACCGTTTCCACCGTGTCAAGAAGCAGGCGCAGGCCACCGGCCAGCTGGGCCTCGACGTGAGGTTCGGACTCAGCCCCGTCGGGAAAGACAAGACCGAGGCGGCGGTAGAAGGACAGGGAACGGGTCATGTCGGCCACTACCAGGCCGATCGCGTCTACACGAGGTGCCATGACCACCACGCTAGGAGGCCGCCGGAGTAGGTGGCTTGAACAAAACAGACAAGGGTTAGTGACGCATTCCTCACGGGCGGGCGCGCTCAGGCCTATCAACCCCGGAGGGATTACGGTTGAGTAAAGCCACTCACGAAGAATCTGCGGGCGAAGCGAGGCACCCCATGACGGTTGTGAAGCTGGAGCACCACGGCGGACAGCTGCCGATGCCGGTGCACGAGGCGGTCGAGGGCGCCTCCGGCATTGACGTCGGCAAGCTCCTCAAGGAGACCGGGTACGTCACATTCGACCCGGGCTTCGTCAACACCGCGTCCACGACCTCCGCGGTTACGTACATCGATGGCGACGCCGGCATCCTGCGCTACCGGGGGTACCCGATCGGCGAGCTGGCCGAGCGCGCCAGCTTCCTCGAGACGTCCTACCTGCTCATCTACGGCGAGCTGCCGACGAAGCAGCAGCTGGAGACGTTCAGCGACAAGGTGCGCATGCACACGCTGCTGCACGAGGACCTGCGGCGCTTCTTCGACGGCTTCCCCCGCGACGCCCACCCGATGCCGGTGCTCTCCTCGGCGGTGAGCGCGCTGTCGACGTTCTACCAGGACAGCCTCGACCCGTTCGACGCCGACCAGGTGGAGATCTCCACGATCCGGCTGCTGGCGAAGGTGCCGACCATCGCGTCGTACGCGTACAAGAAGTCGATCGGCCAGCCCTTCATGTACCCGGACAACGCCCTCGGGTACGTGGAAAACTTCCTGCGCATGACGTTCGCCGTGCCCGCGACGGCGTACGAGGTGGACCCGGTCGTCGCCAAGGTGCTCGACATGCTGTTCGTCCTGCACGCCGACCACGAGCAGAACTGCTCCACCTCTACGGTGCGCCTCGTCGGCTCGGCGCAGGCCAACCTCTTCGCCTCGGTATCCGCCGGCGTGCACGCCCTCTCCGGCCCGCTGCACGGCGGCGCCAACCAGGCCGTGCTGGAGATGCTCGACAAGATCAAGGCGGATGGCGGCGACGTGAAGTCGTTCGTACGCCGGGTCAAGGACAAGGAGCCCGGCGTCAAGCTGATGGGCTTCGGTCACCGGGTGTACAAGAACTACGACCCCCGCGCGGCGATCGTGAAGCAGGCCGCGCGCGACGTGCTGGAGCGGATGGACCAGCCGGACGAGCTGCTCGACCTCGCGATGCAGCTGGAGGAGATCGCGCTGGCTGACGACTACTTCGTCTCCCGCAAGCTGTACCCGAACGTCGACTTCTACACCGGCCTCATCTACAAGGCGATGGGCTTCCCGCCGAAGATGTTCACGGTGCTGTTCGCGCTCGGCCGCCTGCCCGGCTGGATCGCGCAGTGGCGCGAGATGATGGCCGACCCGGCCAACAAGATCGGCCGTCCGCGCCAGGTCTACACGGGGGCCGCGGAGCGGCCGTACGTTCCCATCGACGAGCGGTAACTCAAGGTACGATCCGCTCCGGTCGGTCGACAACGGGGCGGATACGTGACACAGCAAGGCGTTGCGGCACGGCGGGTCACCCTCGATCCCGCCGTGTTCGCGGTCGCGGCGGGCGCTCTCTTCGGCCTGCTGCTGTGGCGCAACCCGGTCACGTTCGGCCGCGTCGTGTACGAGCGCGGTGACTTCGCCGCCAACTCGATCATCACGGCCGACGCGAAGCACTTCGAGCTGCTGGTCGGCAACTACTCGCGGCTCGGCTTCCACCACCCCGGCCCGGCCTTCTTCTACGTGCAGGCCTTCGGCGAGTGGCTCCTCCACGACCTGCTCGGCGTGGTGCCCACCCCGTGGAACGGGCAGTGGGTGGCGCTGCTCGCGCTCAACTCGGTACTCCTCGGCCTCGCCCTCGCCGTCATCCACAGCTGGACCGCCTCGCGGGCCGCGACCGCCCTGTGCGGCGCGGCCGGGATCCTGTACTTCGCCACGCAACCCGCGATCCTCGCGTCGGCGTGGATGCCCGACCTCTACGTCGCGCCGTTCCTGCTCCTGCTCATCGCCGCCGCGTCGGTGGCCGCCGGCCGCGTCGCCCACCTGCCGGTACTCGCGCTCGCGTCGGGCCTGCTGATCCACGGCCACGTGAGCTTCCTGCTCTTCGTCCCGGTGATCGCCGGCGCCGCCGTCGCGGCCGCACTGCGCACCGGCCGCCGCGAGGCATTTCGCGAGGTGCGCACCGCGGTGGCCGTGGCGGCCGCGGTGTGCGGGCTGTTCGCGCTGCCGATCGTGCTCAACCTGCTGCTGCACTGGCCGGGCGAGTTCGCGCGCTACTTCGCCTACAACGGTGGCGGTGGCGGTGGCGTCGGCCCCGCCGACATCGCGCGCTACATGCTGAGCTTCTACGCCTCGCCCACCCCGCTGGCCGCTGTGATCGCCACGCTACTCTTCGCCGCCGCCGCGGCCCTCACCCGCCACCTGCCCGCCGGGCCGCCGCGCCGCTTCCTCACCGCGGGCGTGTGCGCCGCCGCGGTGGCCACGCTCCTCTTCGCCGTGTACGTGACACGCGGCGTCGACGACCTCCGCTTCACCTACGTCGGGCAGTTCAGCCGCGCGGTACCGCTGCTGCTGCTCTGGATCGCGGTGGCCGCCGCCGCGACCTCTCCCGCCGTTCGCCGCCTGCCCGCGCTGGCCGCGGTCTGGGCGGGGCGCCCGGTGGCCGCCTGGCTGGTCGCGGCCGTGGTGATCGGCGCACTCGGCGTGGGCAGCGGCGCGCCAGCGATGCGCAGGCTGCCCGAGCACGTGCCCGACATGCCCGCGGTGATGGCCATCCTGGACCGCTACACAGCCGGCAGCCCCGTGGTGCTCGACGTGCAGCAGGAGGCGTGGCCGGCGCTCACCGCCCTCGTCGTGCACGGCGAGCGCATGGGCCCGCGGGTGTGCACGCGCGATCCGCGGTGGGAGTTCATGGTGACCGAGCGCTACATCTGCACGGCCGACGACCTCGCCGCGGGCCGCGAGCTCCGCCTGACCCCGCTCCCGCCGGCCGGCGCCACCGTCATCACCCCGTGGACGACTCCGTCCTGACCTCCTAGTGCGCCGGCCTGTACCACCGTCGTCGTCGCCGGGTGCAGGCACCGCTCCGGGATCTCGGGCTGTTGATCAGGGAGTTCGTGGGCGTGTCGGTCGGCGATTCGCTCCACGAACTCCCTGATCAATGGTCACCGCACTAAGGGCCTTGATCCGAGGGATTGTGAGCTACCGCGAGGTCCGCGGCGGTCCGGACCGTTGCCCCTGGGCTCGGACCACAACCGTGGGTGGGCTGGCGTTGGCAGCCGGAACCGTTGTCCGGGCCGGCGGGTTGTGTGGCGAGCGGATGCCCTGACCTGCTCCTGTGGCCTCGCCCTCCGCGGGTTGTGTACCTCAACCCGATCTGGCGCCGAGCCCGAGGTCGCGCGCGGCTGGCGGCGCCGGTCCAGGTCGGTGGGAGCCGCTGGCCGTGGAGCCCGACACAGTCACAGGCGGCTGCCCAAGCCACACCCAACGATCGGTACCGGTCCGTGGGCGCATCCGTGCGCCCAGGTCGAGAGCCACTGGCGGCGACCCCCTTGGAAGGTCCGCCGTGGGCAAGGTCGACGCCTCCCGCGATGGCGCTGCACAGTGGACGGACCTCAAGGTCTCTAGACGTTTTCGCGGTCAGGGTGAGGTGCGACCGCTCGTGGTCCGGACCGTTGCGGGGAGACGTGGGGCGCAGCGGGAGGCAATCCCCACTCCGAAAGTCGAGCTGCGCCAGGGGCGACCGCGGAGGGTGAGGCCGCGGGAGCAGCGGTCCGGACCACGGCGGACATCGCGGCAGCTCACATCTTGTTTTGGGTTGGACATTTACCAGACCGCGAAAGGTCTCTACTCCACGGGCCATTCGTGGACCGGGGTGTTTTCGTGCATCAGCGGGATGTAGCGCTGCAGCACCGCGCGCAGTGCGTCGGGCCGCGCCATGTTGCGGTCGTCTTCCAGCAGGTGCAGCGTGTCCGCCTGCCACGTCGCGCCGTTGCGGCCGGTCAGGCAGCGCTGCTCGATGATGGTCAGCAGGCGGTCGCGCTCGGCCGGCTCGACCTCCCACGCGTCCAGGCCCTCGCGGGCGAGGGGCAGCAGCCGCCGCAGCACCAGCTCCGTCACCGGCAGGTAGCCGAGGCCGGGCCAGAAGACCTGCGCGGTGATGCCGTGCCGCGCGCAGGCGTGGAAGTTTTCCTCGGCGGCGCTGAAGCTCATCTGTGACCACAGTGGACGGTCGGAGTCGGCCAGCGTGCGGACCAGGCCGAAGTAGAAGGCACCGTTGGCCACCGTGTCGACGACCGTGGGTCCGGCTGGGAGCACCCGGTTTTCCACGCGCAGGTGGGGGCGGCCGCGGACCACGTCGTAGACCGGGCGGTTCCAGCGGTAGACCGTGCCGTTGTGCAGGCGAAGCTCACCGAGCTGCGGGGTGTCGCCCTGCGCCAGGGTCCGCGCGGGATCGTCGTCGTCGCAGACGGGCAGGAGGGCGGGGAAGTAGCGGACGTTCTCCTCGAAGAGGTCGAAGACCGAGGTCACCCAGCGCTCGCCGAACCACACCCGCGGGCGTACCCCCTGGGCCTTGATCTCCTCGGACCTCGTGTCGGTCGCCTGCTCGAAGAGGGGGATGCGGGTCTCCCGCCACAGCTCCTTGCCGAAGAGGAAGGGCGCGTTGGCGCCGAGCGCCACCTGCACGCCGGCGATGCACTGCGCGGCGTTCCAGTACGCGGCGAACTGCCCCGGGCTCACCTGCAGGTGGAACTGCGTGCTCGTGCACGCCGCCTCCGGCGCGACCGTGTCGGCGGTGACGGCCAGCCGGTCGACGCCGTCGATGCGGATGTCGAGGTCTTCACCGCGGGCGGCGAAGATCTGCTCGTTGAGCAGGGCGTAGCGGGGGTTGGCGGACAGCGACTCCAGCGTGAGGTGGTCGCGCGTGAGGGTGGGCAGGATGCCGATCATCACCATGTGCGCGCCGACCGTGCGGGCCTTCTCCTCGGCGGCGTTGAGACTGTCGCGGACGTGCCGCTCGAAGTCGGCGGTGCCGTCGCCGGTCAGCCGGCGGGGTGCCACGTTGATCTCGACGTTGAACTGGCCGAGCTCCGTCTGGAAGTCGGGGTCGGCGATCGCGGCGAGGACCTCGGCGTTGCGCATCGCGGGCTCGGCCTGCTCGTCGACGAGGTTGAGCTCGATCTCCAGCCCTGTCATCGGCCGCTCGAACTCGAACCGGGACTCGCGCAGCATCTCCGCGAACACGTCCAGGCACTGCCGCACCTTGCGCCGGTACCGGGCACGGTCTTCCCGGCTGAACTCGTGACGCTCCACCTCCGTGCCCATGCGTTTACGGTGGCACGGCGAGGCGCCGGGGGAAAGTGCTACACGAGGGCCGGCTCGCGCTCCTCGGCGAGGTCAGGCTCGCCGAGGGGAGGGAGGGGGTACGACTCGGGCTGGGCGAGCACCACCACGCCCCACGAGGCGACCGCGGCGGCCGCGAGGGCGGCGACCGCTCCGGGGGTACCGCCGATGAACCGCTCCCCGAGCAGGATCATGCCGATGACCGCGGAAGCGATCGGGTTGGCCAGCGTGACGGTGGCCAGCGGCGCGCCGAGGCCGGAGTCGCGGTACGCCATCTGGGACAGCAGCAGCCCGCCGACCGCCATCGCGGCGAGCACCAGCGCGATCGGACTGACCAGGGCCGACAGGCCGTCCTCGCTGGTCCGCAGCGCCACGGTCTGTGTCAGCGCGGAGGCGACGGCGAACGCCACACCCGCCGCGACGGCGTTGAGCAGGCTGCGGGCCACCGGCGGGCGGGCGAGGCGGGCGGCCGCCATCAGCACGGCCACCATCGTCGCCGCGGTGACGGCCAGCGTGGTGGCATCGCGGCCACCAAGCGCCTCGGCACCTGTCACGGGGCTCACCAGCAGCAGGAGCACCACAAGTCCGGCCACCGTGTACCCCGCGCCGCGCCAGTGCCGCATGGAGACCCGGCGGCCGGCGAGCGCCGCGCCCATCGGCAGCGCCAGCACGAGCGTGAGCACTCCCAGCGGCTGCACCAGGGAGAGCGGGCCGAAAGCGAGCGCGGCGACGTGCAGCGCCCCACCGGCCCCGTTGAGACCGACCGCGAACCACCACCGACCCCGGCGCAGTAGCGCCAGGACGGGAATGCGTACAGCCTCGGCGGCCAGTCGCTCCTGCACCACTGCCCCCGCTGCGTACGCCGCTGCTGACGCGATCGCGAAGATCACGGCCAGCGCTACCGCACTCATGAAACGATGATCTCTCGGAAAACGCCTCCTGGCGTCCACCACCGGTTGGTTTGTGCGCTACGTCATGGGCGGTAGGACGCGCGTCACGCCTCCTCCTCAAGAGGGATGCGCGCTGCCCGGTGGTAGGGGATCCGGCCAGGTCAGGCGGGGGTGGCGCGGTCCTGCATCTCCCAGACGTGGTCGAGCACGTGCCAGACGACGCGGCGCACCGCGTACCGCTGGGGCCATTTGGTCTCCGCGCCGGCCCGGGTCGGCTTGCCCAGCAGTGCCAGCAGGTCTGCCCGCACGGCTGCCACCGCCTCCTCGTCGTCGAACGCCGGCTGCTTGTGCTTGATGCCCACCTGCCGCGCGTACGCCACCTCGGCGCCCACCACGTGGTCGAGCATCTTGTCCCGGTCGCGTCCGCCGCCCCGCGGGCCCTTGCGCAGCTCGGCCGGGGACTCGGCGGCGACCTCGGCGAGCAGCTCCCACGCGGCCGTCATCAGCTTGGCGGCGCGGCTGGCCTCGGCCGCCTTCACCGGCTCGCGGTCGCCCGCCGAGATCGTGCTGGGTATCCCGAACTCGGTGCCGCCGTCGCCGGTCAGCCGCTCACGGATCTCGAACGTGTCGCCCGCCGTCTTCGGGAACCGCAGGCCGGCCTTGTCGGCCACCACCGCGTAGCGCGGCTGGTAGTCGGCGAGCGCGGCGAGCGCCTGCTCCTCGGTGCGGGCCGAGCGGCACCACCCGGGCCAGTCGACCGCCCAGACGAAGACCTTCTTCTGCCCGGCCTCCAGGTCGACGACAGTCGGTTTTGCCACTCTGCCTACCTCGCTCCGTCGCTCGGCGCTCGTCCTCCGTCGTGGTCGGGCTCCGTTGCCTCGCGCCTCCCGCTCATGGCCTACCTCGCTCCGTCGCTCGGCGCTCGTCCTCCGTCGTGGTCGGGCTCCGTTGCCTCGCGCCTCCCGCTCATGGCCTACCTCGCTCCGTCGCTCGGCGCTCGTCCTCCGTCGTGGTCGGGCTCCGTTGCCTCGCGCCTCCCGCTCATGGCCTACCTCGCTCCGTCGCTCGGCGCTCGTCCTCCGTCGTGGCTGGACTCCGTTGCCTCGCGCCTCCCGCTCATGGCCTACCTCGCTCCGTCGCTCGGCGCTCGTCCGCCGTCGTGGCCGATCTCGCGCCTCCCGCTCATATCGCCCACCTTAGGGTGTTCCGCATGGAGCTGCTGCCCGCGCTGAGCGGCCATTTCGGAGATCGGCCCGACGCGGTCCGCGTGGGCGACCGCGCGATGTCGTGGGCCGACCTGGCCGGCGCCGCGGGGGCGCTCGCGGACCGGATCGCGGGCGCGCCGGCGGTCGCGGTGACCGCCACGGCCTCGTTCGAGACGATCGTGACGGTGCTGGCCGGCTTGGCGGCGGGCGTCCCGGTCGTGCCCGTCCCGCCCGACTCGGGCCCGATGGAGCGCGAGCACATCCTCCGCGACGCCGGCGCCGCGCTCGTGGAGGGCGTCGACCTGGCGGCCCGCGGCTCGTACACGGCGGGCGGGCCGGGCGACGCCACCGCGCTGATCCTCTACACGAGCGGGACCACGGGCGCGCCCAAGGGAGTGCTCCTGCGCCGCGACGCGATCGCGGCCGGCCTGGACGGGCTCGCGGACGCGTGGGACTGGACCGCCGGCGACACGCTGGTGCACGGCCTGCCGCTGTACCACGTGCACGGCCTCGTGCTCGGCGTGCTCGGCGCCCTCCGCACCGGCTCGCGCCTCGTGCACACCGTGCGGCCCCGCCCCGAGGCGTACGCGGCCGCCCGCGGCTCCCTCTACTTCGGCGTGCCCACGGTCTGGCACCGCGTCGCGTCCGACCCGGCCTCCGCCCGCGCGCTCGCACCCGCGCGGCTGCTCGTCTCCGGCAGCGCGGCGCTGCCCGTGCCGGTCTTTACCAAGCTGCGCGAGCTGACCGGGCACGAGCCGGTCGAGCGGTACGGCATGACCGAAACGCTCATCACGGTCGCCGCCCGCGCCGACGGCGAGCGGCGGCCGGGCCAGGTCGGGCGGCCGATCGCCGGCGTGCAGACCCGCCTTGTCGGCGAGGACGGCGCGCCGGCCCCGCACGACGGCGAGTCCGTGGGCGAGCTGCAGGTGCGCGGGGCGACGCTTTTCAGCGGGTACCTGAACCGGCCCGACGCCACCGCCGCCGCGTTCGCCGAGGACGGGTGGTTTCGCACCGGTGACGTGGCCACGATCGGCCCGGACGGGTGGCACCGCATCGTCGGCCGCTCCTCCACCGACCTCATCAAGAGCGGCGGGTACCGCATCGGCGCGGGCGAGGTGGAGAACGCGCTGCTCGCCCATCCCGCCGTACGCGAGGCCGCCGTCGTCGGCGCGCCCCACGACGACCTGGGGCAGGAGATCGTCGCGTACGTGGTGGCGGACGGCGTCACCGCTGACGAGCTGATCGGCTTCGTGGCCGACCAGCTGTCCGTGCACAAGCGGCCGCGCCAGGTCCGCTTCCTGCCCGAGCTGCCGCGCAACGGCATGGGCAAGGTGCAGAAGCAGCTGCTCTAGGCCTTCGCGGCCTCCACCGGCGCGGCCGCGGGCTCGGCCACCCGCGGCGGGCGGAGGGCGGGCACGAGCGCGAGCGCCGGCACGATCAGCAGCGGCACGATGAGCAGCGCGCGCAGGACGCCCACCCGGTCGCCGAGCAGGCCGACCAGCGGCGGGCCGGCCAGGAAAGCCGTGTAGCCGATCACGGCCACCACGCTCACCCGCGCCGGTGCCCGGCTCTCCTCGTCGGCCGCCGCGCTCATCCCGACCGGGAATCCGAGGCACGCGCCCACACCCCACAGCGCCACGCCGGCGAGGGCGAGGGCGAGCGAGTCCGCGTACACCGTGACGGCCGCACCCGCGGCCGCGAACGCCATCGTCACCCACAGCACCTTCAGCCGGCCCCACCGGTCGAGCGCGACGGTGCCGACCGTGCGCCCCACGGTCATCGCCGCCACGAACACGCCGAAGCTCGCCGCGCCCGCCGCCTCGCTCACCCCGTGCCCGTCGACGAAGGCGACCGCGAGCCAGTCGTTGGCCGTACCCTCCGTGAACGCCATCACCAGCACCAGCAGCCCGATGAGGACCGTGCGCGGCTCGCGCCAGGCGGCGAGCAGGCCGCCACCCTTCGCGGTGCGCTCCTCCTCGGCCCGCTCGTCCGGCAGGAAGTAGCGGATCGCGGCCAGCGTGCCTCCACCCACGATCACCGCCATCGACGCCAGGTGCGCCGCGATCGGCACGTCGAGGCGGGCCGCGGCGGCACCGATGCCGGCGCCGGCGACGGTACCCAGGCTCCAGGCCGCGTGGAAGCGCGGCATGATCGTGCGTCCCAGCAGGCGCTCGACGGCGGCCGCCTCGACGTTCATCGCGACCTCGCAGCAGCCCGCGCCGAACCCGATCGCGAACAGTCCCACCCCGACGGCCGGGATCCAACCCCAGGTGCCCGCGGCCACGCCGGCCAGCACGAGGCCGGCGGCCATGGACACGCCGGCGGTGGCGACGGTACGCGCGGCGCCCAGCCGGTGCGCCACCATCCCTGCCGCCGGCAGCGCCAGCACCGCGCCCGCGGAGAGCGTCAGCATCAGCAGGCCGAGCTGTCCGGCGGTGAGGTCGAGCGCGTCCTTGGCGGCCGGCACGCGTGCGAACCACGACGCGACCGCCAGCCCGTTGAGGCCGAAGACGGCGGCGACCCCGTTGCGGGCGGCGATGACGTAGCGGGGTGGTGGCACGGTCGCTCCTTTCACGCGATTGATGCATCACATCCCTGAGAGCGTTCTCACCTCAAGCGGGTGCATGATTTCTCTCATGCCACCAACCCTGGACGACGTCGCCCGCGCGGCCGGCGTCTCCCGTTCCACGGCGTCCCGCGTCCTGGCCGGCTACGGCCCCGCGTCGCCAGCCGCGCGCGACCGCGTCCGGGCTGCCGCGGACCAGCTCGGGTACGCCCCCGACCAGGTCGCCCGCGCCCTCGTGACCGGCGCCGGCTACCGCCTCGTCGTCGCGATCGCCGGCGCCAGCCCCGCGGTGCTCGACGACCCGTACGTCGACCGCGTGGTCCGCTCCGCCGCCGCGACGGGCGCGCCGCACGACGTCGGGGTGTCGCTCGTGTGGCTCCCGCTGGACGACCCGGCCCCGCTGCTGCGCCGGCTGGCCGAGGACCGCGGGGTACGCGGCCTGGTCATCGCCAACACCACCGACGCGGTCCTCGCCGCGCTGCCGCCCGCGCTCGCCGGCCGGGTGGCGTCGATCGGCGTCGGCTCGCGCGAGATCCCGTCGTTCGACGTGGACAACGGCGGCGCCACCACCGCCATGATCCACCACCTCTACGCGGCCGGCCGCCGCCGCGTCGCCATGGTCACCGGCCCGCGCTGGATGCCGTGCACGCAACGCCCGATCGACGCGTACCGGGACGCCGCGGGCGAGGCGGGCATGCCGGTACGCCTGGTGCCGGGCGACTTCACCGCCGCCTCCGGCCGCGCCGCCGCCGCCCGGATCCTGGACCGCTGGCCGGACACGGACGCCGTGTTCGCCACGAGCGACGCGATGGCCCTCGGCGCGATCGCCGCCCTGCGCGCGCGTGGCCTGGACGTGCCGGGCGACGTGGCGGTGGCCGGCTTCGACGACATCCCGTTCGCCGCGCTGAGCCTGCCGTCCCTGACCACGGCGACCCACCCGGTCGAGCGGATCGCGGCGGGGGCCGCGACGGCCGTGATCGCCGGCGCCCGCACATCCCCACCGGTGACGGCGTACGCATCCCACGTGGTAGCCCGCGAGACCGCCTAGCTTCGCGCTGGTCGCGGCCGCGTGCGCCAAAACCGGGTGAGTGGTACCGGTCCGCCGTTGGTAGGTTGCATTGGTACATGTGCACCAATCAGCGGATGGCTCCGGAGGTGGTATGCCGCGGATCGTGGCAGCCTCCGCGGGGACGGTGCGGCACCTGACCCGGATCGTGGCCGTGCTTGTCGCCGCCGCGACGAGCGTGTTGCTATGGCGATTGGACGTGCCGGCGCCGGCGGCCAAGGCCGAAGTGGTGTGGCAGGTCGGTCTCGGATCGTTCTCCGCGCTGCTGACGGCATTGACCATCGTCTTCGCTGTCACGGTGACGCCGCAAACGCGTTGGCCATCGTTCGGAGACCTCGTCGGGGCGATCGCCGTTACATCCTGGCTGGCGGTGGCGTTGGTAGCTATTCTCTCGGCGGCATCGGGCGACATCTACGACGTGCGCGGACTGACGATCGTGGGCGTCGTCTTCACCGTCGTCCAGCTGGCGTTCGGGCTGGACACGCTCCTGGCGCTCATGCGGTTCCGGTCGGCCGCCGGTCGCCGGAACATTCTGATGGGGCTCGCCACCCGAAGAATGCATCGGGCGGCGTCGCGCGCCGGCCAGTCCCATTGCGCCCGGCATGACCAGGTCTCCGATCTCATGGAGGAGATCGAGTACGCGATCAACCGCAACGACGTGGCGGAGATCGCCGCACGCGCACACGAGATCGTCGACGGATGGCCGATGGACCGGACCGTCCGTCAGGCCCGCTTCCGGCTGGCCTTGCAGGCACATCTGCTGGAGCGGTTGGGCCGGTCGGTCTTGTACGAGGCGTTGAGTTCCGGGGCGATCCGCAACGCGGTGCCGCCGCTGGTGCAGGGCGCACTCCACACAAGCTGGCAGCTCAGCGTCCTGTCCGTCCGGTCGCGCGGCGCCGCGCGTCGAGACGAGGTGCCGGCTGCCGTGGCACTCGGTCACATCTGCCGCATTCTCGGGTGGCTGCGACAGAGCGCCCACGAGCGCCTGCAACACAGTCCAGACGACGCGGGCAGCCGCCAGGTGGTGAACACCCTCGGCCAAGCTCGGGTCCGAATCGTCAAGTTTGTCGATCCGGATCCGCCCGGATTCGTCCGAGGACCGAAGGATCCCTGGCCGGATGGCTTCACTGACCCGTTGGCCGCACTGCTGTGGCTGTCCGCCCTGACCGACTTCGGGGGCAGCGATATCGGCAGCGGCCTCTACATTTTCTGTGAGGTCCTGACGGGAGAGAAGTTCGACGGCAACTACTGGCACGGCGACTGTGTCTTCACCGAGATCCAACGGCGGGTCGGCCGAACCGGTCATCCCCTGCTCCGCTCGTGCGGCGGTCTCGGCAACATCAGCCTCGAGCTGGCCGCGGGGGTGATCGCCGGACTGCGCAACCGCCGGTTCATCCCGCCGGCGGGCTGGGATGACGACCCGGACTTCACCATCGACCGGCGCTACCTGCGTGCCCAGGTGAGCGTGTTCGCCACCTACGACTGCCTGCGCACCGCCGAGGCGGCCACCGACTGGATGGCGCAGGCCCTGACGAGCGCGCCGACCCAGCCCAGCCTCGGAAAGCTGGTCCGCGAGGCGCATCGTGGATACCGCGAGCCCAGCATTCTCCCGCTGCGCGACCTGGGCGAACGGCCCGCCGCGGTCACTCTCGCCGCGTTGTGCCGCCTTGCGTTCCACCGGCCACGGCAGGCGGAGTCGCTGGCGCGCCAGCTTCCTCCATCGCTGCTGGCAGGTGCTCTGCAGCACGCCAGGTTCGTGTTCAGCGACGAGGGCACGGGCGAACCGGTCATGCTGACCTGGTCTCCGGCCAGACAGCGACGGCTCGGCACCCGGCGCAGCCAGGAGCGGGAGCTGCTGGGAATCGTCAGGGAGTTGCTGGCCGATGCCTGATGCCCTCGATCTCGCCGCCTGGAGGCGGGCCGCCGAGCAGGTGTCTCGAGCGGCGAACGTGTCGATCGTGCAGCTCGCGAGCCGGTGGTATGGCGATCCGGCCTGGGCGGCGGTCCGTGACGACCTGGATCTGGCGGTGTTCCGGTGGTTGCTGCGCGGGCGACCCGGCCGCGTCCGCCGGTTGCTGCTCTACGACCCGCCCAGCGATCCGGCGAGCAGGCCGCCGGACTACGAGCAGGCCAAGGCGGAACACAATCGGTGGGTGACGCGGGTGCGCCGCCAGCTCGCCGCGTTGGGCGCGCCCAGCAGCGCGGGACCGGGCGCCGTGCGCGGTCAGGACTATCGGGTCGGTCTCGTGATCCTGCCGCGGGCCGGGCGCTCACCGACGCTCGACCTGCCCGACGGGATCTGGCTCGACAGCGCTCCGCCGGCTGCCTTCGACAGGGTCTGGCAAGCGCCGGGGAAGATCCCGCTTGATCCACACGAGGCGACGATCATCGGGCCGTACAGCGACCGAAGTCCACTCTGGGTCGGCAGCCAGACATGAACGCCCAGCGGCAGTGGTGCGCGGATCGCACGTAAGATCGCGATGTATCCCGTGGGTCGCCCCCGTCGTGTCGTCCAGAGAGGGTTGGCCTGATGCCTGACGCGCTCGGTGTCACCGATCGGCAGTTTCTCGCGCGCGCGATCGAGATTTCCCGCCAGGCGCTAGAGCTGGAGGGCAAGACGCCCTTCGGCGCCGTGGTGGTCGTGGCCGGCGAGATCGTGGGGGAAGGCACGAGCAGCGTCATGGAGCTGCGCGATCCCACCGCGCATGCCGAGGTCATGGCTTTACGCCACGCAGGCAGCACGTTGGGGCGTCATCTCTTCGAAGATGGGGTGATGTACTCGAGCAGCGAGCCCTGTCCGATGTGTCTCGCCGCGTGCTACTGGGCCCGCGTTCCCCGCGTCGTCTTCGGTGCCACCAGCCATGACGTCGCCACCTACGGCTTCGAGGACCTTCAGTTCTACCGGGAGCTCGGCGTCCCGAGCGAACGGCGATCTTTGCGTGCGGACTTCGCCGGCCCGACGTCTCAGGCTCAAGCGGTCGACGTGTTGCGCGACTGGGCCGAGCGGCTGCCGGGACCGCTGGTCCCGAAGTTGTAGGGACGTCGCTGGTCAGGTCAGGGCGGTGCACCCCGCTACCACGGTGAAGACGACGATGCCCAACACGGCCTGGGTGAGCAGGGCGGGGCCCAGGTGGGACCAGAGCGTCGGCGTGCGCGGGGTCAGCAGTTGGGCGGTCGTCAGGTTGACGATCCGTTCGACGCGGGGTGGGAGGTCCGGGTCCTTCTGGCGGCGAACGGTCACCTGCACGTGGTCGCGGGGTTCCAGCGCGCTTTGCGGCAGGTGGCCGTGGATTTCCATTTCGCACAGGACGCCGTCGGTGGCGCGGATTCGCATCGGGGTGACGAGGTATTCGGGGCCCTTTTTCAGCTCTTTCCACTTGCGCCCGCCGCCGGCGCCGGAACCGGCGCGCAGGACGGCCAGGACCACCTTGGAGAGCAGGCGGGCCACGCCGGCGGCCGCCAGCACCGCGACAAGGATGGGCTGGCCCACCTTGATCTCGCGGGAGTAGCCGCCCTCCAGCTTCACCACGTGCCCGTTGATGATCGGGCCTTGCCGGCGCGCCACGGGGTCGGGGAAGAGCTCCCGGTCCCAGGTCATGAGAGTCCTACCGATTGTTTATCGCGCAAGTACTCAGCGTATCGACAAACGCGCATTCTCACGAGAGGGCGGCGGGTGAGTGAATGCCTTCTCATGGGGTATGGCCACGCTATGGATCTCTCATTCCTGCGCCCGCTCTACTCGCATCCCGGGCCGTGGGCGTCGGCCTACATGGACGCCACCCCGGACACCGCGGACGCCGCGCGGGCGTTGGGCCTGCGCTGGCGTGGGCTGCGGGAGAGCCTCGCCGGCCAGGGCGTGGGCCCCGCCGTCCTCGCCGCGATGGACCAGGCCCTGGACGGGGTACCGGCCGAGCCTGACCGCCGCGGGATCGCGATGTTCGCCTCCGAGGCCGCCCCGGACGACGTGACCGTCGAGCGCCTGCCCACGCGTCCCCGCGTCGACCTTGCCCGCTACGGCGTCCTGCCACACTCGATGCCCCTCGTCGCCCAGCGCGGCGAGGAGGTCGGGTGGCTGCGCGTGGTCGCGGACCGTACCGGCGGCGAGGTGACCGCGTTCGACGCGGGCGGGGTGCGTCCCACCGCGAGCGAGACCGTGCGGGGGCGTGAGTCGTACCCGATCCGCAAGGTCAAGCCGGGTGGCTGGTCGCAGGCGCGGTACCAGCGCGAGGCCGAGACCTCGTGGCGGCGCAACACGGGCGACGTGGCCGCCGCCACCGCGGACCTCGCCGACGCGATGGGGCCGGACGTGCTGGTCCTGGCCGGCGACGTGCGGGCCCGGCAGCTCCTGCTGGAGCAGCTGCCCAAGCGGTGGCGCGAACGTGCGGTGGTGACCGACGCCGGCACCCGGGCCGACGGCGCCGACCCCGAGCCGCTGGACGACGCGACGACGATCGCGGTGGCGGAGGTGGCGGACCGGCGTACCCGGGACGCCGTGGACCGCTTCGGCGCGCAGGCGGGCGTCGGCAACGGGCTCGCCGCGGTCGTCACCGCGCTGCAGCGCGAGCAGGTCGAGGCGATGCTGATCGTGGACGACCCGTCGTCGACCGACGAGCTGTGGATCGGGCCGGAGGCGGCGCAGGTCGCGGTCGACCCGGCGCAGCTGCGCGGGATGGGCGTGGAGGAGCCGGTGCGGGTACGCGCCGACGCCGCCCTCGTCCGTGCCGTGGCCGGTGCCGGGGCCGACCTGGTGCTGGTCGGCCCCGACGACGCGGACCTGCGACACGGTGTCGGCGCGGTGCTGCGTTACACCGACGCGAGCACCGTGCGGTAGAGCTCCAGGTAGCGGGCCGCCATCATCGCGGGCGTGAAGCGGGTGGCGGCCTCCCGCATGCACTCGGCGGGGTCCAGCTTCGTCGCCGCCTCCAGCAGGTCGGGCAGCTCGCCGTCGTCCTCGGTCAGGAAGCCGGTACGGCCGTGGTCGACAAGCTCGGGCAGGCAGCCCATCGACAGGCCGACGACCGGGGTGCCGAGCGCGAGCGCCTCGACCACGAACGTGCCGCCCGGCTCCGACCACCGCAGCGGCGCCAGCACCGCCCGCGCGCTCGCCACGAGGTCGTCGCGGGCCGGCGGGCGTACCGTGCCGAGCCAGCGGACCCGGTCACCGTCCACATAGGGCTCGACCTTGTCCCGGTAGTACGCCACGTCGGGGTTGTCCGAAGTGGACACGGCGGCCAGGTCCGCGGGGGAGTGGTACGGACCCACCGGCCCCGCGAGGACGAGGTCGAAGCCGTGCTCGTGGGCCAGCCGCACGCCGACGTCCTGCCCCTTGCCGGGCGTGATCCGGCCGAGGATCACCACGTGGTCGCCCTTCTGCGGCGGCTGCCGCCGGTCGGCGCCCTCGGCGAGCGGGGTGGCCAGGTACACGTGGCCGATCGCGTGCGCCCGCAACGCCTCCGGCGCGCGGGACACCTGGTCCGCGGAGACGCCGTTGACCCACACCCGCCCGCCGCCGTCGAACGTGCCGTACAGCTCGGGGTGCTTGTGCAGGTCCCAGTGCAGCGTGTGCAGCACCGGCGGGTCGTCCGGGCCGAGCGCGGCGAGCGTGGCCAGCCCCGCCGCCTCCACGTGATCGTGCACCAGGTCGATGTCGCCGCGCTCGCGCACCGCGCGCACGACCGCGTGCTGGTGCGCCGGCACGACGCCGTTGACCTGGTTGTACGGGCGTTGCAGCTGCCGGAACTGCCCCTCCGGGAAGACCGTGACGAGGCCGTCCACGTCCAATGTGGAGGTACCGACGCTGGCGAGCACCACCTCGACGCCCAGCTCGCGCAGCGGGGGCACGAGCGTGGCGACGATGTTCTCGATGCCGCCGTAGCCGTCCGGCGGTACGGACAGCCACGGGCCGGCGTTCATCATGACCTTCACGAGACGACCCGCAGCTGGGCCAGCGGCGGACGCTCACTGACCGCGACGTCGTGCACGACGACCTCGCGGTCCAGCCCCGGCAGCGCCTGCGCACCACCGCGCCGGAACTGGGTCAGCGCGCCCGACGGCGGCTCGGGGTCGGGCACGATGCCCTGGCGGTGCAGGCGGGACCACGCGGTGTAGAGGATCTGCGCGGACATCCGCCCGAGCGCCTCGGTGCTCTGGTGGCGGTGGTGGCGCTCGCCGAGGTCCACCTGGGCGAGCGCGTCCAGGCCGACGGTCTCCAGCAGGTCGATGAGCATGGCCAGCTCGACGCCGTACCCGGAGACGAAGGGGAGCTGTTCGAGCACGTCGCGGCGGCCGGCGTACTCGCCGGCGAGGGGCTGTACGAAACCGGCCAGCTCAGGCCAGCAGAGGTTGAGCAGCGGGCGGGCCATGAGCTCGGTGACCCGGCCGCCGCCGTCACGTTCGGTGTCGGCGGAGGATTCCAGGGGGCGGTGGTAGAAGCCTTTGACGTAGACGACGGAGGGATCGGTGAGCAGGGGGCCGAGCAGCCCGGTGACGAAGTGCGGCTGGAACTCGCGCAGGTCGGCGTCGATGAACGCCACGATGTCCCCGCGTGCGGCGGCGAGGCCGGCCCACAGCGCGTCGCCCTTGCCCTCCAGGCGGGGCAGGCCCCGTGTCAGCTGGTCCTGGTCGACGACGCGCGCGCCGGCCTCGCCCGCGACGCGCGCGGTCGCGTCGCAGGAGCGGGAGTCGACGACGATGACCTCGTCGACGAGCGGGAGGCGCTCGACGAGGTGCCGGCGGATCGTACGGACGATCTCACCGACCGTTTCCTGTTCGTTGCGGGCAGGCAGCACGACGGATACCGCGCTGGACCCTTTGGCCCGGACCAGATCTCGGGATTTCCACTGTCTCGCGGTGCTGGTCCGGTAAGCGGACCAAGCCTCCACCACAGGGCTCACCGAAAGCGGATGCCACATGGCGCGTGGTTTCCCAAAGATCGGGTATCCAACCGCGGCGAAAGATCGGCGTTGGGAGCCACAACAAATGGGTACAAGGTGCGCCATTGCGATCGTAGGGGCGGGCAATGTGGCCCGGCGGCACGCGAGCGTCCTGGCCGGATTCTCCGACGTGCGCCTGGTGGGTGTGACCGACGTGGTGCCCGACGCGGCCGGCGCCCTCGCCGCCGAGTACGGCGCGCTCGCGTACCCGGACGTGGCCGCGGTGGTCGACGCCGAGCCCGACGCCGTGTACGTCTGCGTGCCGCCCTTCGCGCACGGCCCGGCCGAGGAGGCGGTGCTGGCGGCGGGGCTGCCGATGTTCGTGGAGAAGCCGCTCGCCGTCGACCTCGCCACCGCCGAGCGGATCGCGCCGCTCGCCGAGCGGGTGGTGACCGCCGTGGGGCTGCACTGGCGGTACCTGGACGCCGTCGAACGGGCCCGCGCGCTGCTCGCCGGCCGCGAGGTGCGCCTGGTCACCGGCAGCTGGCTGGACAAGGTGCCGCCGGTCGACTGGTGGGTGCGGCGGGAGTCCTCCGGCGGGCCGGTGGTCGAGCAGGCCCCGCACGTCCTCGACGTCATGCGGCTGCTGGCGGGCGAGGTCGCGCAGGTGCACGCGGTGGGCGGCGGCCGGCCGGCGGTGGAGGGTGCCGACGTGGACGCCGCCACCGCCGCCATGCTGCGGTTCGAGAGCGGCGCGCCGGGCACGCTGACCACGACCTGCGTGCTGGGGTGGAAACACCGGGCCTCGGTCGAGGTCTTCGCGGACGGCCTCGCCATCTCGGTGGGCGAGGACGGCCTTCTGGTACGGGACGGGGAGGCCGAGCACCGCTACCCCGGCGACCCGGCCGCGGCGCGGGTGGCGGTGGACCGGGCGTTCGTCGACGCGGTGCTGGGTGTGGCCGACGACGTGCGGGTGCCGTACGCCGAGGCGCTGCGCACCCACCGTCTCGCCGCGGCCGTCGCCCGCTCGGCGGTGATCGGGGAGGCCGTCGGTGTCTGACCGGGTCATCGTCGTCGCCGGCCCCGAGCGGGTCGAGATGGTCGAGGAGGAGCCGGCGCCGGTACGGGGCGGCACGTTCCGCGTCTCGACGCTCTACAGTGGAGTATCGGCGGGCACCGAGCTGAGCTACGTCAAGGGCACCAACCCCATGCTCTCCGCGCGATTCGACACCGACCTCGGGCTGTTCCGCGACGGCGAGCCGGCGCAGGGGTACCCGGTGACCCGCCTCGGCTACATGGAGGTCGGCCGGGTCACCGAGTCGGCCACGCCGGCGGTCGCCGAGGGCACGGTCGTCGCGATGGCGTACGGGCACCGCACCGGCTACCTCGCCGACCCGCTCGTGGACCGGTTCGTGCCACTCCCGCCCGACCTCGACCCCATGCTGGGCGTCTACGTGGCGCACGCCGGCCCCATCTGCGCCAACGGGCTGCTGCACGCCGCGGCGGACGCCTTCGGGCCGGCGGTGCGCGACCTCGGCGACGGCGTGCGGGGACGGCGTGTCGCCGTGATCGGCGCCGGCATGATCGGTCTGCTGACCGCGGCGTTCGCCGTCCGCCACGGCGCGGAGTCGGTGCTCGTACTCGATGAGACGTCGCGGCGCCGGGCGGTCGCGGAGGCCCTCGGTTGTGCGGTGCTGGACCCGGCCGCCGGCGACCCGGCGGTCGCCGTCAAGAGCGCGTGGCGGCGGGGGCCGGGCGACCGTGGCGCGGACGTCGTCTTCCAGTGCCGGGGGCGGGCGTCGGCGCTGCACCTCGCGATGCGCCTGCTGCGGCCGCAGGGGACGGTGGTCGATCTGGCGTTCTACCAGGGCGGGGCGGGGGAGGTGCGGTTGGGGGAGGAGTTTCACCACAACGGACTTTCGGTGCGCTGCGCGCAGATCGGGCGCGTCCCGCGCGGGCTGGCGGCCGCCTGGGACCGCGAGCGGCTCTCCGGCGAGACGATATCGATGCTCCGCGAGTGCGGCGAGGGGATCATGCGGCACGTGGTGACCGCGGTGGTCCCGTTCGACAAGGGCCCTGAGCTGCTGCGCGACCTCGCTCGGCGTGCGCGGCAGGAGGTGGCGACGATCTTGGAAGTTTGAATAGTACCGTTGCGCACCATGGGTGTGTCGCAGCGGTTGAAAAGCAGGATGCAGCGCTTCCTCCAGCGCCCGGGCACGACGGTCGACCTCGGCCCGCTGGAAAAGCTGCTCCCCAAGATCAGTAGTCGCGCGGAGGAGCTGGCCGACCTCAGCGACTCTGAGCTGACCGAGGCGGCCGGCGAGGCCACCGACTACGTCGACATCTGTGCGTACGGGCGGGAGGCGGCCCGGCGCGGGCTCGACCAGACGCCGTACGACGTGCAGCTGCTCGGCGCGATGGCGCTGCTGTCCGGCAAGGTCGCCGAGATGGCCACCGGTGAGGGCAAGACGCTGACCGCCGCCATCGCCGCGTACGGGCACGTGCGCCGCGGCAAGGGCCCGGTCCACGTGATCACCGTCAACGACTACCTGGCCCGCCGCGACGCCCTCTGGATGGCCCCGGTGTACCGCCTGCTCGGCCTCACCGTCGGCTGGGTCACCGAGTCCTCCACCCGCGACCAGCGCCGCGCCGCCTACGGCAACGACGTCACCTACGTGTCGGTCAGCGAGGCCGGCTTCGACTACCTGCGCGACCAGCTGGTCACCGACATCGACGACCGGGTGCAGCGCGACCTGGCCTGCTGCATCGTCGACGAGGCCGACTCCATCCTCATCGACGAGGCCCGCGTGCCGATGGTGCTGGCCGGCACCGTGGCCGGCGAGCAGGACCCGGTGCACCAGGCCGCCACCCTGGTCAAGGGCCTGGTCAACAAGCGCCACTACGAGATCGCCGACGACGGCCGGTCGGTCGCGCTCACCGACCGCGGCCTGCAGGCCGTCGAGGCCAAGCTGGGCGGCATCGACCTGTACGCGGACGAGAACGTCGAGCAGCTCTCCGCCGTCAACGTCGCCCTCCACGCCGAGGCGCTGCTGCACCGCGACGTCGACTACATCGTGCGCAACGGCGCGGTCGAGCTGGTCGACGAGATGCGCGGCCGGGTGGCGCAGCGCCGCCGCTGGCCGGACGGGCTCCAGGCGGCCGTCGAGGCCAAGGAGGGGCTCAACGCCACCGCCGAGGGCGAGGTGCTCGACACGATCACCGTGCAGGCGTACATCGCGCTGTACAAGACGCTGTGCGGCATGACCGCCACCGCGGTGCTGGTCGGCAACGAGCTGCGCGAGTTCTTCAAGCTCGAGGTCGCGGTCATCCCGCCGAACACGCCCTGCATCCGCGTGGACGAAGAGGACCGCATCTACGCCACCCGGGCCGAGAAGGACGAGGCGCTGATCGAGGAGATCCGCGAGGCCCACGAGACGGGCCGCCCGGTGCTGGTCGGCACGCTCGACGTCAAGGAGTCCGAGCAGCTCGCCACCGGTCTGACCGCCGCCGGCATCCCCTGCGTCGTGCTCAACGCCAAAAACGACGAGGAAGAGGCGGCGATCATCGCCGAGGCCGGCACGCACGGCGCGGTGACCGTCTCCACCCAGATGGCCGGCCGCGGCGTCGACATCCGCCTCGGCGGCAGCGACCAGGCCGACTACGACCGCATCGCCGAGCTGGGCGGCCTCTACATCATCGGCTCCGGCCGCCACGACAGCCGCCGCGTCGACGACCAGCTCCGCGGCCGCTCCGGCCGGCAGGGCGACCCGGGCAGCTCGGTCTTCTTCGTGAGCCTTGAGGACGAGCTCGTCGTCCGGCACGCGCCCGAGCTGATCCCCGCCTCCCCGAAGATGTACGCGGACGGCAAGGTGCAGGACGACGCGGTGACGTACGCGGTGGAGCACGCCCAGCGCGTCGCCGAGGGCGTCAACCACGAGATCCACCGCAACACCTGGCGGTACAGCGTGGTGATCGAGCAGCAGCGCATCGCGCTGGCCGAGCGCCGCGAGCGCCTGCTCACCACCGACGTCGCCGCCGACCTGCTGCGCGACCGCTTCCCGGAGGAGACCGAGGAGCTGGACGACGAGCTGCTGTCGCGGGTGGGCCGCTCGATCGCGCTGTACCACCTCGACCGCCTGTGGGCCGAGCACCTGGCCGAGCTCAACGAGGTGCGCGAGGGTGTGCACCTGCGCGCGCTGGGGCGGCTCGACCCGCTGGACGAGTTCCACCGCTCGGCGGTGCCCGCGTTCAACGACCTCTTCCCGAAGATCGAGGAGCGGACGCTGGAGACCTTCGAGTCGATCGAGGTCACCGAGGACTGGGAGCCGGAGGCGGCCACACTGGTGCGGCCGTCGGCGACCTGGACGTACCTGGTGCACGACAACCCGTTCGGCTCCGAGCTGGACCGGCTCATCTCGGCGGTTGGTCGGCGCCTGACGTCCCGCTGAGGTTTCCTTTTCGTATGACTGAGCACTTCAACGTCGTCGTG